>DGQO01000145.1:1598-29195 GCA_002400445.1 Chitinophagaceae bacterium UBA4412 | reverse complement strand
CTTGCGGATTTTTTTATGGCGTGCAGGATAAACTATTTACGCAGTGGAAAGAATTATTTCGCTTTGCTTATTTGAGTTGCTGCAATAATTTTTGAAATCCTTTCTCATTTTTGAGTGGGGCCAGTTCTGTATCAGCTTCAATGTAGCTACGACTGTATTCTCCATACTTTATCGCCAGTTCTAACTGCGCTATCGCTGCCGGAAGTTTACCAGCAGCACTATATATGCAAGCCAGGCGGTAATAAGCTTGCGCATATTTAGGATCCAACTTTATCGTTTCTTTGTAGGCAGCCTCAGCCTCAGCATTATTACTACCCCACTCCAGCGCCGTTGCGTAATTTAGTTGCAACACCGCATTAGTAGGAAAGTACTCCAGGGCTCGTTTATAAAGCAATGCGGCGTTTTCATATTCCTTTAGGTTGAAATAAGCATTACCCAACTGGTTGTATATATTCACATCCGTACTATCCAGTTGCCAGGCCCGCCATAGAATATTAATGGCAGCACTGTCCATTCCTTTGCCGGAATAAGAGGCTGCGGCATCTCTCCAGGTGCCGGCATTGAGGCTGTCTATTGCAATGGATTGTTCAAACATCTTCAGCGCTTGATCATAGCTTTCAAATTCATTAAAAATATTGCCCAGATTTTTGTATACCACCGGGTTGGTAGAATCGGATGCAATTAATCTTTTTACATAGTACTGCACACTATCTGCACTCTTGTAATTGTACATGTGCACCCGCAATAACCCCTCGATGCCTTGCCAATTATCAGGCTCCCAAATCAAACATTTATGAAATGCGGAAGAGGCCTGATCCCAATTTTTTTTCTCGATATAACCATACCCAAGTTGCGCCCATAAGTTTGGATCTGTTGGATCTTTTTTAAGACCTTCAATTACCCAAATAATAGAAGAATCTACCATACCACGACTCATATACAATACGCCGATACCGCCATAAGTTGTTTGGTAATTGGAATCTATTGCAAGTGCTTTTTGGTAATAATACATGGCACTGTCATACTTAAACTGCGACATTAAAGTACTGGCAAGATTATGATAAGGATATAACCAGTTTGGCGCCAGCGAAATACCGGTTCTTAAAGCCTTCTTAGCTGCTTCAGTTTGATGCAGGTTTAAATACATAAGGCCCTGCAGATTGTAGAGATAGGCTGCCTGTGGTTTCATTTGAATAGCCTTATTCACTTTATCAAGACTCTCTTGCAGTACCGCCGTTTTCAAACTTTTCCAATTTGCATGCCCTTCTAAAAACAAAATATTCACGGCCACATCTACGGGGTTATAATAATTGGTATCTGCCAGTTCCTGGAAGCGGTGCAGTTTCTTTGCAGCCGTCATAAATAAATCGTAAGTGTAGTTATTATTATTAGTGCTGGCGTGCAGGTAAGTGTTAAGCACTTTTGTAACATCGGTCATCAGTTTGCTGCTCAGCGTAAACTTTAATTCTGATGCCAGGTCTGCCGTTACCTGGGGTTGTTTTAAAATTTGCAGCAGCAAATCATAAGCACCATCTTTTTCTATGAGTCTTCCTTCATTGATGGCTTTAAGAAATAAACGATAAAGATCTTCCAGCCCGGCTTCCTTCATAGCACTGCCCAAATGCACCGATTTATTCACAGCAAAATCTGCTTTTTCCGGGGCATAAGACACGCCTGACTGCAACCTGGCAATCAGCTTTTGCTTTTCTGTTGCATCCACTTTTGTGAGTACAAAACCATCTTCATTGCTGCAGCAATATTGTGGTGTTTGCCGGTAGGTTTTTGTCTTTGCATCATAAGATGCTTTGTTCACATTTCGCTTTACATAATCATATAATTCAGTCAGCGTTACTTCACCATCTTCAGGATCAGTATCTGCCATACCCCGGAGACCATTAATAAGATGCCAACTAAATAAACCGCGGCCGCCACCCCATTGAGATCCTTCGAAAGATACCTGGTTACTGGCGCAGGAAATAAGTTGTACTTCTCCTGCCTTTCGCTCAAAAATCTGTTGGTAAGAGATAGCTTGCCCTTCGTCTTTACCTGGCAATTCATTGGTGCGGCAGGCATCTGTAATCAGGATCACCTTTATGCCGGCAGAAGTCATTTCCTGTATCCGCACTTTCAATTTATGAATATCTATAAGCCCTATACCGGTACTGTAATTGTTTCTATCATTGCCGGCAGGTGCATCGTAAGCCAGGAGGTAAGCTTCATCGGCACGATACGCATCGCCATGGCCGGAAAAATAAATATAAAACAGGTCGTTCTTTTTAAGCTTCTCTTTGATGCGATTAAACTTTCGCCAAAATTCCATGAAACTGGCATTCTCGTTAAAAAGCGTATCCACATTTGCGGGGTTTACTTTTGCACCGGTAGGAGAAGTGATGTATCGATAGAATTCTTTAGCATCAGCATCGGCATACTGTAAGTTTTGATAGCTGTCATTGGCCTGGTATTTTGAAATGCCCGTTATGAGGCCATAGGTGTTACCTGTAACAGCAGCTTTCCCGGCAGATAACAGCACATTACCCCGTGTACCGGATTCATCCTGCGCAGAAACGTTTAACGAACTGAGCAGACAGAAAACAAGGATTGCCCTGTTTTTTAGGTTTGAAATGAAAAATGAAATCATATATTGGTTTGAATGCTCTCTAAATTTAAAAATATTTCTTCATGATGCAGCCATTGTATTTTTCGTTACCATTAAAGGAGCATACTTTACTAAATAAATGGTAATTCTGCCAGGAGTAGTCCATCATTGTATGGCCTGAGTTAAACCAATAGATGGAATCACCATCTATACATTGCTTTTTTTACTTTTGTTGTCCTTATCGATACATATGACAGAGCACCTTGATGATAAAGAACTGCTATTGCAGTTTAAAAACGAAAGCACCAAAGAAGCTGCTTATACACGTATCATTAGAAAATACCAGGAGAAATTGTATTGGCATGTACGGCGTATGGTAGTTACACATGAAGATGCAAATGATGTATTGCAAAATATGTTTATTAAGGTGTGGAAGAACCTGGCAAACTTCAGGGAAGACAGCCAGTTATATACCTGGCTTTACCGCATTGCCACTAATGAGAGCCTCACTTTCCTGGAACAGCAAAAACGGCGTAGTACTGCTTCGCTCAGTGATGAAGAAAATACGCTCAGTAATAAATTAGTGGCTGATAAAGATTTTGATGGCAATAAACTGGAATGGAAACTGCAATTGGCCATTCAAAAATTACCTGATAAACAGCGGGCAGTTTTTAACCTGCGTTATTTTGAAGAAATGCCCTACGAAGAAATGAGCAGGGTGCTTGAAACCAGTGAGGGAGCCCTCAAAGCAAGCTATCATCACGCTGTAAAAAAGATTGAAGATTACATCCTTAACCGTTAAACTTTAGCACCCAAAAACCGTCTAAAAAATCGAATGACACGCCAGGCACACATATTACAAGAGTTACAGGAGTTAAGCCCTGTAGTAGCTGCTGTGCCGCTTTGTAATGTTTTTACAGTTCCTCCACATTATTTTGAATGGCTACCCACCCAGGTATTACTGGCCACGCAGCATAATCCTGCAATGCCTGCCGTACCTGCCGGATACTTTGAGCAATTTGCTTCCAGCGTAATGGATCGGATCAAAGCTGAAGATGTAGAAACTGTTACTGAAGAAACAGCCAGGCTATCGCCGGAGATTGCGGCTATTGGCACTGAAAATGTATTTACTGTACCCAAATATTACTTTGAAGAAAGCCGCTCTGCACTTGCTGCCAATGCAGGTGTGGCAGCAGAAACTGAGTTGATCTCTCCCCTCGTGGCTGGCATTGGGAGAACTAATGTTTTCAATGTGCCGCAAGGATATTTTGCACAATTTAAAGTGGAAATACCTGCACAATCTGGAGAGGCTAAAGTAATAGATATGCGTGGGAGACTGCGTTCATTTAAATATGCAGTGGCCGCGGCACTCATCGGTTTAATAAGCATGAGCACGCTATTTATGCTTCATAATAACAGCCAGCAAACTGCCGCAGGGGTAGCAGTTATGGCAGAGGCCTCTGAAATGATACAGCAGAATAACGTGGATGAAACCTTTAATACCCTAAGCGATGATGCCATTGTTAGTTTTTTAGAAAGCAAAGGACAAGATGTGGATGCTGCACTGGTAGCTTCTCTTACTGATGAAAACAATTTGCCCGATGCAATGGATTATATGCTGGATGACAATACACTCAATGATATGCTAAAGACGGTAGGCGTCATGAATTAAGTTCTGTACTTTAATAATTAAACCAATGAAGAAAATTTTATTATACCTTTTTTTATGCCTGGGTTTTACCAGCCAGGCACAGGCACAACCTGGAGATAAATCCGAAAAAATAGAAGCACTTTACATCGCTTATATGACCCGGGAGCTAAACCTTACAGAAGCAGAAGCCAAAACTTTTTGGCCGGTGCATGCATCTTTTGATGCTGAGCTGCGCAACCTCCGGGCAATGGATAATGAACTGAAGAGGCAGGAAGCCGTGCTTACCATTAAGAAAAAATATGAAGAGCGTTTTAACCGTATTCTTGGGGCGGAAAGAACGAATACTTTTTATGTAAAGGATGCAGAGTTTAGAAAGAAATTAGTAGACCGGCTTAAGAAAATGCGGCAGAATAAAAATCAACAAAGATCCAGCCTGAGAAGAAATGGCGATCAGCGTTAAAGTACATTTTCATTCATTCCTTTTTAGATACGGCCCCCGGAAACGGGGGCTTTTTATTGATCAGCTCTCAAGATATTTGCGCTCAGGGAATAAAAATATAGACAAAAAGTTGTATAAGATATTTTTTTATATAGTTTTGCGGTAGGTGTTTTTCATAGGTTAGCAACGGCCAGCTCTTTTTAGGGCAGGCCTCTTTTTTTTACAAGCCAATCATTGGCGTCTTGATGTCGTGGTAAAAGAGCATGGTCCAATGTTCTTCATTGGCTTGTTCCCACCACTTGCCCCTGAGTTCCATAGCCTTCTTTCCGTCGTAATCATATTTGGCTATAAACCTGCTTTTCATTTGCTGTAACTGCGGTGCTACATCTGCGCCAAAGAAAACTTTTTGACCATCTTCTTCTATCCAAACCGCCATATGGTGGGGACTGTGGGCCCCGGTAGTTTCAAAATGTATTCCTGGTGCAATTTTTCCCGATCCGATAATAAACTGCACATTGGGATGCCGTTGCAGAATTTCAAACTCTTCCGGGATATAAGAAGGCCTTCCTTTTTCTATAGCAAAATCCAACTCCAGGCGATTTACAAAATAGGTTGCATTAGGAAAACTGAGTAGTTGCTTATCGCCCTTGCCCAGGGTTGCACCGCCAGCGTGGTCTTTGTGTAAATGACTTAACCATACTTTCGTCACATCGCCTGGATTAATGTCGTTGTCAGCCAGATTCTGGTGAATTTGCAACACAGCATTTTCATTGCTAAAACCAAGGCCCGTATCCAGCAGGATAATATCATCATGTGTAACCACCACAAAGGGCTGCACCTCTACCAGTAAACTGCCCTTTGGCCGTTCCTGCAGATTGTCTTGCTCTTTATTGAAGGGCACAAAAACTTTTGTTTGATCTATACTAAAAGCGCCTTCGCTCAGTGGGATAATTTTCATAATACTTTAAATAAGGAAGCAAAAATACCTGAAAGAATTGATGGTGCTTTTGGCTATCGCAGCACCATCTGCCGATCTGCATCAAGTTTCACCATGATAAAAATGAGGATCGTAAATGTGAGTAGCGATGAGCCCCCGTAGCTCATCAGGGGCAGCGTAATGCCAATTACCGGGGCCAGGCCGATGGTCATGCTGATATTTACCGCCACATGAAAAAATATCAGTCCGGCTACCGAGTATGCATATACCCGGCTAAAAGTGCTCCGCTGTCGTTCTGCAATAAAAACAATGCGCAGGAGCAGGGCCATGTATAGCAGCATTAGCGTGGTGGTACCCAAAAAACCAAAGTTTTCTCCCAGGGAAGTAAAGATGAAATCTGTATGTTGTTCCGGCACAAAATCACCTTGCGTTTGCGTGCCTTTTAAAAAACCCTTGCCAAAAAATCCGCCGGAGCCGATGGCAATTTTAGACTGTTTTACATTATAGTTTTCTTTATCCCCTTTCTTCTTTTTAGCCGCTGCAGCAGCCTCTGCATCATCGCCGGGGGTGTCTTCAATAAAGGGGTTGTCCCGGCCAACCATACTAAAAATTCGGTCTGCCTGGTATTTTTGAAATACATGGGTAAATAAAAATGGAACTGCTACACCTACAAATAATGAGCTGATGCCCCAGAAGCCTATAATAATTACAATAAGGTTCCGGTTGCGCTTAATACGCCTACCCATGAGCCATAAGCACAACACAGCAATCACGGCCAGCGAAATTAATAAGGTGAGCGTGGGAAGTAATAATGTAATCACCATCAATATGCCTAAGGATGCGCCTGCAATGAGGTAGCCCGGTGGCAATCCTTCCCTGTACATGGGTAATAAAAAAGCAAAGTAAACGAGGGCAAGCCCGGTTTCATTTTGCAATAAAGAAAATACGATGGGCAAAAAACAGATTGCCGCAGCAATGGCGTGGGAGCGTGTTTTAGAGAAATCCGTATCAGGCTGCGCCAGGTACTTAGCCAGGGCCAGGGCCGTAAATATTTTGCAGGTTTCTACGGGCTGCAGGTTCATAAAACCCAGTGGTATCCAACTCCTGGAGCCGTTTACATTTTTACCAAAAACGAACGTAGCCAGCATGAGCAAGATGCCAAAAGCATATAAGAGATTGGGCGTTGCAGTAAAAAATTTACTATCTGTGAGCAAAATGAAAGTAGCCAGGATAGCGCTGATACACAGGTAAAGCATCTGCTTGCTATAATTCTTTTGAAATGAAAACAGGCTCTGGAAAAACCGATCGTCTCCTTTAAACTCCACAGAGAAAATACACACCAGCCCAATACAGACAATGAGCGCATAGAGCCATACGATCACCCAGTCGATGCCTTTTGCAATGATGGGATTTTGATGAGCCATAATATAAAATGCTTTTAATTTATTTTAATTTTTTGTTGAATCCGCCACTGCGGGTTTGCGTTTTTCACCTGGCAAAACAGCATTTGTTTTTACGGTATCCTGTGCTGGCTGTTTTTTTGGAGCCTGCTTTTTCAGTTTATCTAAATCTGCGTTTTCTACTTCATCATTTTCTAAGCCGGTTGTGTCTTTCACAATTTTGATGTAACCTTTAGCCTGCAGGTATGCCGCATCCCTGGAATGCATAATAGAATCCCTGGCCCTGATTTCTTTTACCAGCCTCGGTGGGAGCAAATTCATTTTAGAGATCTGTTCTACCCTGGCGTTCCGCTCCTTGCCCTCGATAGAATCTTTCAGGTATTTTTCAATCATGAGAGAAGCAATCGGTGCTGCAGAGGTTGATCCAAAACCTGCGTTTTCACAAATAACCGCAATGGCTATGCGGGGATTATCACGGGGAGCGAAAGCGGCAAAAAAAGCATGGTCTTTTTGCTTCACGCCTTTATAGGCATTTTCCACCGTTCCGGTTTTACCGCATACGACAATTCCCGGCACCTTGGCATAGCGCCCCGTACCTCCATCCATTACGCCCTGCATACCATCATGCACTTGTTCAAAAAGACTGTCCGGAATATTTACGGCGGTGTGTTTTTCGGTGAAGCGGGTGAGCAATTCAAATTCATCGCCGCCTTCAATGGAATCTACAACATGTGGCGTAATGTACCAACCTTTGTTAGCGAGGTAAGCCATTTCATTGGCCACCTGCAATGGTGTGGTCTCTACCTCTCCCTGGCCAATACTTACAGAACGGAAGGTGCAAAAGTTCCAATGCCCTTCACCGTAAATTCGGTTATAGGTGGCAGGAGTGGGTATGCTGCCCGCTTTCTCAGATGGCAAATCTACACCTAACCTATGGCCAAGACCAAAGGCCCGCATATACCTTGCCCATACGCTGAGGCTACTATCTACACTGGGGTATTTAGGATTATTGATCACCCGCTGCATTACGTTAGCAAAATAAGTATTACAACTGTGCGTGATGGCAGGACGCAGAGAAAAAACACCTGGATCGAGGCAGCGCATGGGCTTGCCGCATCCATAGAATGCACCGCTACAAGAGAATTGTGTACTGGCCGTAATTACGCCTTCCTGCAGGCCGATGAGACCCTGCAATGTTTTAAATGTAGAACCCGGCGAATATTTCGCACCAATCGTACGATTCAAAAACGGGATACGTGGGTCGAGCAATAATTCGGTGTAATGTTTTTTCCTTTCAGAGCCGGTGAGCAGGCGGGGTTTGTATGTGGGAGCGCTTATCATGGCCAGGATACCACCCGTTTGCGGATCAATCGCAACAATAGCCCCCACTTTATTTTCCATTAATTTTTCGCCCAGTTCCTGCAGCTCTATATCCAGGTAAGTATGCATATTCTGGCCTGCAATGGCAGTCGTATCAAACTCCCCATTTTCCCAGCGGCCAGTAATACGGTTTTTATTATCCCGCTTGTAATACTCAATGCCTCTCTTACCCATGAGCACCCTCTCGTAAGACAGTTCCATTCCGGTTTTACCGGCATAGTCGCCAGATACATAGCCTTCATCCGGGTGGCGCTTGAGAAAGTTAGTGTCCACTTCACTCAAGTACCCCAGGATGTTTCCGGCTGCATCGTAAGGATAATCCCGAACGGGACGTTCCTGCAGGTAATACCCCGGTGCAAACTTGTATAGGTTCTCGTTGATCATCGCCATCTTCTCATCGCTTAGCATAGCTTCAAAAATGGAGGGCCGGTAACTGCGATTCTTGATGATAGCTGTAATAATCCTATTGCGAAATTCCGCTGTATCAATACCGAGAATATTGCAAAGCAGCGCAGTATCGGTGCCCCTGATTTTGCCGGGTGTTACCATCAGGTCATAAATAATCGTATTCCGTAAGATGGGCCGGTTTTTCCTATCATACACAATGCCCCGGTCGGGATATACCACTTTACGAAACACTCCCTGATCATCGGCCATCATTTTATATTTGGAAGAAACAACCTGCAGCGTAAAAAGCCGGGCAATAATTACGACAAACATCCCAATAAATATCAGGCGGATCACATTCTTGCGGGATTGATTAAATACAGGCATCTACCTAAAAGCTACTTAATTATTGTAAATAAAATGATTGGAAACGCTCACTAAGTTTGACGCAAAGTTGCGGGGTTAAATTGTATTTGTTCTAAACTTTTGTTTACGCACCACAATAAGGTCTGTAACTACGATGAGCACTATGGACAAAACTGTGCTGAGAACGGTTTTTACGAAAAAATACCAGAAGTTTCCAAACTGCCAGGCTTCGAGTAAAAATAACCAGGTGTGATGTAACAGGGAGAAAAACCCGATATATACCAGGTAAGCCATAAAGCCACCCATGCTGGTAATGGAGGGCTCATCATAATTCGCTTCTTTGCCTTCCTGGGGCATGAGCAGATTTACGAGCAAGGGTCGCACATATGCAATAAGCACACAGGCTGCCGCATGAAAACCGGGCTGATGCCTAAAACTGTCGATGGTTATGCCCAGCAAAAAAGCGATGAGCATCATAGGGGTGCGCTGCATATTGAATGGAAGCCAGAGAATAAAAAGAAAATAGAGATAGGGCGTTACCATCTGGTGCAGGTGAATACGATCAAGTACAAACACCTGTACCAGCACAAAAAGGGCAAAGCGAATAATATATTTTACGATGCTACTCATGGGAACATCCGCCTAGCGGCTGCTATTTTTTGCTTTTTCTAAAAGTTTATCAATGGCTGGCTGCTGGTAGTTCCTGATGGCATAAGCATATTCCAGGTTATAAAAGTTTACAGCAGTCTGCAGTTGAATTTTCACATTATTGGTAGATATTTCTTTCACTACTTCTATTACCCGGCCCAGCAGCAGCCCTTTAGGGAAAATAGTGCTGAAACCGCTGGTGATTACACTATCGCCTTTTTGTACTACGGTACTTTTGGGTATGCCGGTAAGGGTAACCACATTGGGCATTTTGCCATCCCAGGATACGGTACCGGTTTCGCCGGTTTTAAGCAGCTTGCCGCTAAGGTGACTGTCTTTATGCAAGAGGCTCATCACTACCACAAAATCTCCGCTCACATCTGTAACTGCACCCACCACGCCCCTGTTCGGATCTACAATGCCCATACCTACATGAATACTATCTGCCATTGAGGTGCTAAGTACAACGAAATTACTCTGCGTAGTTACAGCATTAGCCACCACTTTCGCACCAATGTACTGGTAGCGGCGGTATTGAAGAAGAGAATCTATTCTGAGGGTATCAATCATTTCCCGTGTACTGCTATCTGGCAACTGGAAATCTGCTGCCAGTTTGTTATACAGCCGTTCATTAGCCAGCATCAGGGAGTCGTTGGTTTTCTTTAACTGGAAATAGTACTCCACATTATCGTACTGCTTATTTATTTTCCCGGTGATACCATTGGCCAGGTGGCCAAACATGGCCTGGTGATACCTGCTGTATTGCACAATAAGAAATATGCACAACACCTGCAGGATGATGAACACTAAAAAATTAAAGTAGCGGCGAATGAATAGAAAAATATTGCGCACCTACAGGGGAATGTTTTATAAATGAAAAAATTCCGCAGGCCTTCTAATACAGATGTGGCATGCAGAATTTCTAAATAACATTGCGGATTTATCTCATTACAAAAGGAAATCTATCATAGTTTTTCAGGGCGATACCTGTACCACGTACCACACTCTTGAGCGGATCATCTGCTACATGCACAGGAAGCTTAATTTTTGCCGCAAGGCGCTTATCCAGCCCACGCAGCAGCGCACCACCACCCGTGATATATAAACCACGGCGATAAATATCTGCAGCCAGTTCCGGTGGAGTTGTTTCCAGTGCTTTGAGAATGGCCTCTTCTATTTTGAAAATACTTTTATCTAATGCTTCTGCTATTTCCTGGTAACTCACCATCACTTGCTTAGGGATACCGGTTACAAGGTCTCGCCCATTTACAGGAATATCATCCGGAGGATTATCCAGGTCTTTCATGGCAGCGCCCACCTGGATTTTAATTTGTTCCGCCGTACGCTCTCCAATGAGCAGGCTATGGTAGCGGCGAAGGGCTTCCATAATATCTGCAGTAAATTCATCACCGGCAATGCGAATACTTTGATCGCATACAATACCTGCAAGGGCAATAACCGTAATACCGGTAGTACCACCACCAATATCAATAATCATATTACCTACCGGCTCTTCTACATCTATACCGATACCGAGTGCTGCAGCCATGGGTTCATGAATGAGGTAAACTTCCTTTGCACCTGCCTGTTCAGCACTATCCCTTACGGCCCTTTTCTCTACCTCTGTAATACTGCTGGGGATGCAGATCATCATGCGCCAGCTTGGTGCAAAAAGCGGTTTCTTTTTATATACCAGCTTAATCAGTTCCCTGATCATAAGCTCGGCGGCATTAAAGTCGGCAATTACACCATCCCGCAAGGGACGAACCGTGCGGATGCTCTCATGCGTTTTTTCATGCATCATGAGGGCTTTTTTGCCGACAGCTAATAAATTTTTAGGATTGTTGCGATCCAGTGCTACAATAGACGGCTCATTTACCACTACCTCATCATTATGGATGATGAGGGTGTTTGCAGTGCCGAGATCAATTGCGATTTCCTGGGTAAAAAAATTGAAAATTCCCATATTATAATTGTGAAAACGTATACGTGTAAGAATGGGGGCAAAGTTGTAGTAATTTATTGGATAAAACAAAGGCGCTGTGCTTATTTGTGCCCGATTTCTCCGTTATACACAACCCTGCACCTAATGTGAAAAAAAGATGGTGCCTTCGTTCTTATCCAAGCCGTTGTTCCCGTCACTGAAACTTGCTGTCTTTCGTTTATACCCGTCCGCTATTTCTAATTCCTTTTATACAAATTCAAAACCTATATCCCGCCTGTAATTGATCCCCTCAAAATAAATATCTACCAGGGTTTCTTTAGAAGCCAGCACTGCCGAAGCGATGTCTTGCCCCAGGGAAGTAACCGCCAGCACCCTGCCCCCGCGGGTAACTACATCAGGCGCCTTGTCTTCTGTGCCGGAGTGGAAAATGAGGCTCTGCCCGGCACCAGCATCCAGCCCCTGTATACTCAATCCTTTCTCATAATCACCGGGATAACCACCACTCACCGCTACAATGGTAGCGGCACTGCGCTCGTCCACTTCAATCTCCGCATTTTGCAATTGCCCATTTGCTGCAGCCAGCAGGAGTGCTGCCAAATCATTCTTAAGCCTTGGCAAGATTACCTCTGTTTCCGGATCTCCCAACCGGCAATTGTATTCAATAACCATTGGCTCGTTGTTTTCAATCATCAGCCCTACAAATACGAATCCTGTGTAAACGAGATTGTCCTTTTTCAATCCTGCAATGGTAGGCTTTATCACTTTTTCGGTGATGGTATTTCTAAGCTCATCGGTAAAAAATGGCAAAGGACTTACAGCCCCCATGCCTCCTGTATTAAGCCCGGTATCTCCTTCTCCTACCCGCTTATAATCTTTTGCTTCGGGCAGCAGCACAAAATGTTCTCCGTCTGTAAGGGCAAACACACTCACTTCAATTCCAGTTAAAAACTGTTCTACGACTACTTTATTGCCGGCGTCACCAAATTTTTTCCGGTGTATCATCAGATCAAACTCTGCGCAGGCTTCCAGGTAACTGTGGCAGATGAGCACACCTTTGCCAGCGGCCAACCCATCAGCTTTGAGCACAATGGGTAGGGGTTGCGATTTTATATACTCCAGGCCTTCTTCAAAATTTTGCGCAGTAAACTCACTATAAGCGGATGTAGGAATCTGGTGGCGCATCATGAATGCTTTAGCATAAGCCTTGCTACCTTCCAATTGGGATGCTTCTGCAGATGGACCAATAATTTTAATATGTGCGGTGTGTGGATTCTCTTTAAAATAATCATAAATGCCTTTAACCAGCGGCTCTTCAGGGCCTACCACCAACATATTTACCCCATGTGTGAGGCATGCGGCAGCCAGGGCTTCAAAATCAGTAACAGGAATGGCGAGGTTGATGCCGAGTTGTGCTGTGCCTGCGTTACCAGGTGCAATAAAAAGGCTCTTGCACAATACACTTTGTTTCAGCTTCCAGGCAAGGGCATGTTCCCTCCCGCCGGAGCCGACAATGAGAATGTTCATTTGATAATTAGATTAATAGGTTAGAACGAAATTAAGGGCAGATTGCGATAGGCAGTCAATTATTTTATGAACGTACACCCAGGTTTAACAAAAAAAGGATTTGCTTCTTTTTCTATTTTATAAGCAATAATCAGAATTTCACTATTTTGGGGTATTAAACAAACCTTCAAGCAAAAAATTAAATCTATGAATGATCAGGTAGTAGTACAAAGAGGCCATCCCAAAGGATTGTATGTTTTATTTGCCACAGAATTTTGGGAGCGCTTTAGCTACTACGGTATGCGAGCCATTTTTTTCCTTTACATGACCCAAATGTTGTTTGGCAATGACCAGGCGGGAATTGCTGCAGCCAGTAATGTATATGGTAGTTACACCGGGCTGGTTTACCTCACGCCGTTGATTGGCGGCTATGTGGCAGACCGGTTTTGGGGAAACAGAAAGTCTATTTTCGTAGGAGGTCTTTTAATGGCTTTGGGACAGTTTATCTTATTCTTCTCTGCAACCATGGCACATAATGCGGATAAGGGTACGGCCATAACCTTAATGTGGACCGGGCTTGCTTTTCTTATTTTTGGCAACGGCTTTTTTAAGCCAAATATTTCTACAATGGTGGGCCAATTGTATAGAGAAGGTGATAGCCGCAAAGATGCAGCTTACACTATTTTTTATATGGGTATTAATGCAGGCGCTTTCCTTGCCCCATTGATTTGCGGTTACCTTGGTGAAAAAATTGATTTTAAATGGGGCTTTATGGCAGCGGGTATTGGTATGCTGGTGGGCCTCCTCATTTTCTATTTTACAAAAGATAAATATGTAACATCACCATCTGGTAAGCAACTGGGCGTTTTGCCTAATAAATACCTGGAGCATGCAGATGAAAATGAAGCGGGAGTAGATTTACCAGAAACCCAAAAGCCGGTAATTCCTTCCACAAACTCCGGGGGATTTAGTAAAACACAACTTATCATTCTTATTGGTGGTACCATCACCGCATTTTGCCTTCTCCATTTTGTGTTTCATGTAGATATATGGGGCTCTCTTATTTATGGTATGACGGTAATTGCACCCATTACCATTATTACGGACAGCAGCCTGAGTAAAACGGAAAAAGATCGTCTATGGGTAATTATTCTCATCATGATGTTTGTAATCTTTTTCTGGATGTGCTTTGAGCAGGCCGGCGCTTCACTCACGGCATTTGCCGCAAACCAAACAGACCGCCATGTTTTTGGATGGGAAATGCCAGCTAGTTATTTTCAAAGTTTCAATGCAGGTTTCATCATCATCCTGGCACCGCTCATCAGTGCAATCTGGCTACGTTTATCCCGTAAAAAGATGGAACCTTCTGCACCTTATAAGCAATCATTGGGCTTAGGTTTCCTTGCCCTTGGATTCCTTTTCATTGCTTTTGGTTCTAAAAGTATCCCGCAACAAGGCGCCAGCATTGTGTGGCTCACAGGTTTGTATTTCCTGCACACAGTAGGTGAACTTTGCCTTAGCCCCATTGGCTTATCCATGGTAAACAAACTTACCCCCGGCCGCTTTACTTCTCTTATGATGGGTGTATGGTTCCTGGCCATTGCTACGGGTAATAAACTGGCTGGTACAATGAGTTCGTTGTATCCGGATCCGGATTCACCTGTGCACCCCAGTTTCATGGGTATGGAAATAGCTAACCTCTACACTTACTTCATGATTTTCGTAGTGTTTGCCGGCGTAGCAGCAATTATTCTGTTTCTCTTAAGTAGAAAACTACAGACCATGATGCACGGCATCCGGTAAAAAATAAACTTGCATTTTTTCAAAAGGCGGTCATTGACCGCCTTTTGTTATCTTGGCAAAAATGATTTAAGTATGGCGGCTGAACGCAAACACCCTAAAGCCCTTCCCTATCTTTTTCTAAGCGAAATGTGGGAACGTTTTGGCTACTATTTGATGATTGGTATTTTCCTGCTGTACCTTAAAAATGTGGAGCAGGGTTTTGCTATGACGAACACAGAGGCTTCAGACCTTTACGGAACTTTTATTGCCCTCGTTTTTCTTACGCCTTTCCTCGGTGGCCTGTTAGCAGATCGTTACCTGGGTTATCGAAAATCTATCATTGCCGGTGGCATCATGATGGGCGTAGGTTATTGCATGATGGCAGTACACAGCCTGCCCATGTTATATTTTTCCATGTCGCTCGTTATTATTGGAAATGGTTTTTTTAAACCCAATATCAGTACACTGCTGGGCAATTTATATTCGGCCCCGGAATTTATTCAACGAAAGGATGAAGGCTATAATATCTTTTACATGGGTATTAATGTAGGTGCTTTCATTTGTAACTTTTTTAGCGCCGCCATTATTATCACCTGGGGATGGAAGTATGCTTTTGTTGCTGCCGGCATAGGTATGTTCATCGGCGTAATCGTATTCATTACGGGTACAAAACATTATGCCAGCGGAGACTTGCGTAAGCCGATGAGTAAAGAAGATATGTCCATTGGCAAGATTGTACTCACCATCCTTGTACCTTCGATCATTGCCGGTGTGGTAGGCTGGCTTATTCCAGGCAACATTTTTCAAAGTGACAGCAATGATGCATTTATTTTTGCCTGCCTGCCCGTAATTTATTTTTACGCATCCCTCTACCTTAGAGCCAACGCAGAAGAGAAGCGCCCTATTGCGGCCCTGCTGGCTATTTTTGCTTCGGTTATTTTATTTTGGGCAGTATTTAAACAAAACGGAACAGCGCTTACCATCTGGGCAGAAAACTATACGAACCGTGAAGTACATGGCACAACCGGTTCGCTGTTTAACGGTGTAAACCTGGCTGAAAATATTGCTTATCAAAAAGATTCGGTGGCGAGTTATGATGCGCAGTTCCGCATTCAAAAGAAAGATGGAGTCGTTTTAAAAGAATANNTTATGGAGCACACCACTCAGCCAGAGTATTAATCCATTCTGGGTAATTATTCTCACACCATTGGTCGTGGCATTTTTCGCCTTCTTGCGTAAGCGTCAGAAAGAACCGAGCACAGCTACTAAAATTGCTTTTGGCTTATTCATATCCGGCTTGTCTGTGTTGGTAATGGTAGCTGCTGCGTATGTGACGATGAATGGTGCTGAAAAAGCCAGCCCCTGGTGGCTGGTTGGTACTTATGGCGTTGTTACGGTGGGCGAATTATTACTCAGCCCCATGGGATTATCACTGGTATCAAAACTCAGCCCTGTAAGACTCACATCGCTTATGATGGGCGGATGGTTCCTGGCCACTTCCATCGGCAATAAACTTTCCGGAATCTTATCTACACTTTGGGATGGCTATGAGCATAAAGCAAATTTTTTCTGGCTCAATTTCGCACTGCTCATGCTGGCCACACTCATCATTTTTGCTATGCTCAGATGGCTAAACCGTATTATGAAAGAAAGAGGTGTTCATTAAAAAAAACGGGCAGCCGTAGCTACCCGAAGTTGAAAAACCCTATGCCTGTTATATAAAATCGAGATGCTCAAACTGCTTGCCCAGGATGGTTCTATCATCGCTGCCAAGCCAGTTATGAAGTACCGTTGCGTACACAGTTTTAAAATCAACTTTGTGCTTCAGATCGCCATCATTAAGATCTGCGAGGTCGGGCATGGCATTGAGTAAGCCTTTCTTTTTTAATCCACCGCTCACAAAAAACATATTGTTTGCCGTGCCATGATCGGTACCATTGCTGGCGTTTTGAGAAACCCGGCGACCAAATTCAGAGAAGGTCATCATGAGTACATCATCAAAGCGATTATTCTTTTTCAAATCTGTGGTAAAAGCTTTTACGGCATCATTAAGCTCTGTAAACAAGCGGCGTTGCTGCCCTTCCTGTGCCACATGCGTATCAAAACTTCCCAGCGAAACATAGTAAACTTTAGTGTTGATATCGCTCATAATAAGCGAAGAAATTGTTTTCAGGTTTTTGCCCAGTTCCGTTGCCGGATATGTTGTGGTAGTTGGCTTTAATTTGCTTTGCTGATAAATATAATCTGCGCTGCTCAGGGTTTCACTCATTGTTTTATAGAGGTAATCCACTGTTTCTTCTGTAGCCTGGTGACCAGCATTAATGTCTTTATAAAATTTCTCATTGCTGCTGCTGTATAAGCGCCGGGGGTCAGTAAATGCAAGACCATTCTTATCATTACCTTTTAGAGCCAGGCTCAGCACATCATCTATTTCCAACGCCTGCGTAGGTTTATCGCAGCCCTTGCATTGTGCATCAAGGTAGCGACCCAGCCAGCCGGTATGCACATATTCGCTGCTATCGCTTGCACTCTGCCAGATATCCATACTGCGAAAATGCGAACGATCAGGATTTGGATAGCCAACGCTGTTCATTATGGCCAGGCTGCCATCATCATATAAACTTTTAAATATTTCGAGGGCAGGATTTAACCCTGCATCTGTGGTAAGCCCCAGTGCATTTTCTTTTGAAATACCCAGTTTGGGCCGACCCTTATAGTAAATATCATTGCTGATGGGGATCACCGTATTCAAGCCATCATTGCCACCGCTAAACTGCACTACCACCACAACTTTATTTCCGGGTGGAACCATATTCTCCCGCTCAAATGCTTTAAGGAATTTGGGCAACATGAGGGAAGCGGTGGCCAGGGAACCTATCTGGAGAAACTCCTTTCTTTTAAAATACATACTGCAAAGTTTTTTGAATGCTGATGTGCTGATGCTAATTAGCAAAGCTGGTATTCTGGTGTAGTCATTACTTGAATGACGACTGATTTTATAAAATTTTCCCGGCTATCAGTCGCAATGTATTGATCCAGCGCCGATGAACTTACCCTACTTGGAGACTGCAGTAGAGTGTCTGATATCGCTTGCGAAAGTTGCTCCCTCCTTGTGTTTTTAAATACAGTATAAACCGGCTTCCAGTTGATGTTTCCCGATGCCCCTTTGTTCATGTAAGCTTTATTCCTGTTGATGCGCTGCTGCTGCTCTACCATCTGCCCCATATTTACGTCATCATCATTTTTTGGTGTGATGGTAAGCGATTCTTTGGCGGCCAATACCTGTGGGATTTGCAGGCGCACCATGAGCGTACTGCTGTCTATCCAGTTTCGTCCACCGGGCCAACCTGCTACGTTTGGCGGATAAAATAAAATTTGACCCAATACTTTTTGAAACAACAATTGGCTTTGATCATTATCCAGCTCAAGCGGTAAAAAGCGGCGGATACCTGCTATAAGTTCAACCGGGGATTTAATGCGATTACCAATATTTTTTTCGGTGTAAAACCAATCACTGCTGTAAATATCTTCGAGCAGTTTGAGGATGTCATACTTGTTATCATAAAAACGCTGGCTAAGCCACTGCAGATTTTTATCATCTACTTGTTCATTTACGAAGTAGCTATAAATTTTCCTGGTAATAAATACCGCGGTGTGCGGCTGATCCAGTAAAATATTGAGCACATCATCGCCATCAAAATCGCCTGTGCGGCCCAGTATGGTTTTCGAGCCGGTATCGTGCTGGTTCTTTCTAAAAACAAACTCACCATCCACGTTAAAACCCCAGCCGGTAAAGGCCCTTGCAGCTTCCTTAATATCTTTCTCCGTATAATTTCCCCGGCCCATGGTAAAGAGTTCCATTACCTCACGGGCAAAATTTTCATTTGGTTTGCCCTTGCGGTTTTGCTGGTTGTTTAAAAATTGCAACATGCCCGGCGACTTACTTACCGCCTTAAGCAAATCGCCAAAATTACCGAGCGCATTTGTACGGATACTATGCAGTAATTCCTGCTGAAAATAGCTATTGATCACACGGCAGGCAAAATGCCCATGCCAGAATAAACTCATTTTTTCCCGGAGCTGCGCTTCGCTGTTAATCATTTCTGCCAGCCACATAATGTTTAAAGACTTGATATCATCTCTCGACTGCTGGCGGCGCTTCTTTGCCATTTCTGCCCGGGCGAGTTTGTCTTGCATAGCTGCATCCTGCACACCTTTGTACAAGCCATCTGCAAGGTTTTGGGCTACCTGAATTTTCTGAGGGGTTTTAGAAGAAGTCTTTACGAGAAGTTGCCATAATTTTTTCTGTGAAATATCATCAAGTGAAGCGGCATTTTCTGCCATAGGACCAAAAGCGGCACGCCATAATAAATGTTGATTTTTTAAGCGATTGGATATTTTCATAAAATAAATTTAGCAAACACGGGTGTAAGACCGCCGGCCTTCCGAAACGTTTAACAGTCTGGCAGAAGTTTTATTGGCCCGGGTTCACAAAAAAAATCCCGGTTAAAAACCGGGAAAGAGATCGAACAGGAACTTTAAGGCTTCTCTATTTTGGCAGCACCAAAATAAGCATGTATGGCCCTTGGCAAATAAATACCATCTTCTTTCTGGCAATTCTCCAGGAGGGCTGCCACTATTCTGGGTAGGGCAAGAGAAGAGCCATTGAGGGAATGCAATAATTGTATTTTCCCTTCGGCATCTTTATATCGAATCTTCATCCGGTTCGTTTGAAAGCTCTCAAAGTTGCTCACAGAGCTTACTTCCAGCCATTTTTGCTGGGCGGCGCTATACACTTCAAAATCGTAAGTGAGTGCAGAAGTGAAACTCATATCACCGCCACAGAGCCGCAATATGCGGTAAGGCAGTTCAAGAAATTGCAGCAGGCGCTCCACATGGTTGAGCATTTCTTCCAGGGTATCATAACTCGTCTCGGGTTTCACCAATTGCACTACTTCTACTTTATCAAACTGGTGCAGCCTGTTGAGACCCCGTACATCAGCACCAAAGCTGCCGGCTTCCCGCCTGAAACAAGGCGTATATCCCGTCATCTTCACTGGCAGTGCTTCCGGCTTCACTATTTCGGTAGCATAAATATTGGTGAGAGGCACTTCTGCCGTAGGAATCAGGTAAAAGCCATCTGCAGTTACATGATACATTTGTCCCTCTTTATCGGGTAACTGCCCGGTGCCATAAGCTGTGGCTTCATTCACCATGAGCGGTGGAGCATACTCGGTATAGCCAGCTTCAATGTTATGGTCTAAAAAAAACTGGATAAGGGCCCGTTGCAATTTTGCACCTTTNNTCATAGTCTTTAATGATTTCCCAATGCGGCTTGGCACCACTGAATAAGTTGGGCTTTGTGCCGCCTTCCCGTACCAGTTCATTATCAGCCGGAAGTTTTCCTGCGGGCACAGATTTGTGCGCCAGGTTAGGAAGTTGCACGAGCTGTGCATTGAACTTTGCTTCCAACTCATCTAATGCTGTTTTTTGAGTGGCCATTTCCTGCTTAAGGCTGGCCACTTCATCCCGCTTGGCAGCCGCCGCATCTTTGTCGCCCTTACCCATGAGCAAACCAATTTCTTTAGAAGCCTGGTTCATCTGCGCCTGCAGATTTTCTGTAGATGTTTTCTGCCGCCGAACGGTTTCATCAAGCGAGAGCAATTCATCGATGATGTCTGGGTTGGCAAAATTTTTCCTGGCCAGGCGCTCTTTCGCTTCGGCTGTATGCGCCCGTAGATAACTGATTTGTAACATGTGTATGCTATTTTTTTGCGGATGGCAAAGATAATAAGTAAACCTGCATAGCCCGGAGATGAATTAGCGTCTTGCAAACAAGCCTGCAGCCATAACTTTGCAGCATGAAACACGGAGAGGAAGACTTACAGGTAAGATGGCTCAAACTACGCATCCGCCTCAAAGAAAAGTTTAATATAAAGCCGGATATGAATGGCGTATTGCTACTCATAGGTGTGCAGGAACTGGGCCAGGGCCCGCAGGAATTTAGTAAAGAACAAAAGCAGGATTTGATGCACATTGCCATTTGCACCATCCTATTACCCAGCGGTTATTATTCCGCAGATGGGCTGGATGATGAAGGATGGCCACATTTTACGCAATTAAAACCATTGCCAGAACTGCAGGTGTACGAGCAGGAAGATTTCTTAAAAGACCATGCGCTGCTCTATTTTTCAAACCAGGGATTCTAACGAATTGGTTTTTGGTAAAAATGCATAGCCCGGTATCCCTGGAAGAAAATTATGTTTTCCATTGCAGGGAATGTCTTTAGTTTTGGCACATTGATCAAAAAAAATTAAATCTGAATTCTACATTCATGCGTAAAAGATTTTACCAGTGCAGTAGTATTTTTATGCTTGCCCTATTGCTTACCACATTTTGCGAAGCGCAGCAACAGAAACCTGCTAAGAAAAATACGGCCAGGAAAGTTGTACAGGATAAACCCAGGCAACTTGTTTATCCTATCCGAATGCTCATTAGTACAGACTCCGGAGACATCATTATAAAACTTTCCGATTCCACACCCCTCCATCGGGATAATTTTGTAAAACTCGTGCAGGCTGGTTTTTACGACAGCCTTTTGTTTCACCGGGTAGTGCCGGCATTTATGATTCAAGGCGGCGACCCGAACAGCAAAGGAGCACGATCCGGGGCAATGCTTGGTGATGGAGGCGATTCTATGACACGCATTCCGGCAGAATTTGTTCCATCCCTTTTTCATAAGAAAGGTGCATTGGCCGCAGCCCGGGATGGCAATCCTGAAAAAGCCAGCAGCCCTTGCCAGTTTTATTTGGTAGAAGGCAAAACATGGACGGATGAAGACTTAAACCGTTTTGAAATGCGGCGTGGACTGCCTTATACGGCAGCCCAACGAGAAAGCTACAAAACAATGGGTGGCACGCCTCATCTTGATGGCGCATACACGGTATTTGGCGAAGTGGAGTCTGGCATTGACGTAATTTCAAAAATATCTCATGTGCCCAGGGATAGCAATAACCGGCCTTTAGGTGATATTAAAATGAACATCAAAATATTGTATTAGTCAACGATTAAATGTAGCAGCTTCGCAGTTTTTTTTGTTACTACACATGAAAGCTTAGTCCAGCACATTTGGCCAATATAGTATTGGGCGAAGCAGCTAAATGGCATGAGATTTTTAACGGCGATGCTACGGCGCACTTATTTATATTTGCCAGCCTGTAATATTTCATACCTGTTTTTAATCTTTCATTTAACTGCAGGAATAGAATATCTACCACGCTAGCGCATCTGCACTTCTAGGAAAACTACATTAGCATTTTAACACCTTAAAACATCATTATGCAAAGCAGTACGGTGAAAACCGGCGCATTTGGAAAGATCTTCAAAGGAAGATTTTCAGTCTTCTTTTTTGTACTTGGCTTATATCTTTCTCTATCTTTTTTAGTAAGGTGCAGCTTAATGTTTTGGTCTTTTGGAAACCTCGAATCCAATATGGTGCACATTCTCAGGGCATTTTTATCCGGCTTCCTGTATGACCTTGCTGTGGGCATTTCCTTCCTTATGCTGTACGCTCTGTACTTGCTCGTATTTCCTAAACGATGGATAGGTTTAGCTGTGGACAAAACTTTTACCTATGGTTATCTCGGCCTAATGCTGTTTATTATGTTTTTCAGTTTGATGGCAGAATTTCCCTTCTGGGATGAGTTTGGCGCAAGGTTTAATTTTATAGCCGTTGATTATCTCATTTACACTTATGAAGTGGTTGCAAATATCAACCAGTCTTATCCGCTGCCACTCATTATAGCAGCCCTGGTTTTGCTTGAAGCTCTCAGCTTTTTTATGCTGTACAAAACGGGTGCTTTTGCAAGGAGTTTTTCCACAAAGACCTCTTTTACAAGGCGTGCTTTTATTGCTTTGCCTGTAGTACTCACTGGGCTTTTATTGCTCACCGTACTCTCCAATAAGCGGGCAGATTTTAGCAATAGTAAGGTGGTAAACGAACTCGGTAAGAATGGTGTATTTTCATTTTTTGCCGCCTACAAATCCAATGAACTGAATTACGATCTGTTTTATCCAAAGCTGGCAGAGCAGGAGGCTTACCTTGAATTAAAGCAACACCTGTTGCAAACCAATCAATCCTACGAGAGCCCTGCCTGGAATGATATCAAAAGACTCACAAAGGATTCTAATGAAATTCGCCCGAACATCATCCTGATAACGATAGAAAGTTTTAGTGCGGAATACTTAAGTGCTTTTGGCAATAAAAATAATATCACACCAGTGTATGATAGCCTGGCAAATCAAAGCATCTTTTTTAAAAATCTATATGCCACAGGTACTAGAACTGTGCGGGGTATGGAAGCGCTCACCCTCTGCGTACCCCCCACTCCGGGAAATAGCATTGTAAGAAGAGCTAACAATGATCATTTGTTGTCTATTGCAAGTATCCTTACGCAAAAAAATTACCAGCCTTATTTTATTTATGGAGGTGATGGCTACTTTGATAATATGAATAATTATTTTGGAGGGCAGGGATTTGATATCGTGGATAGAAACCGCGGTAATCCTTTGTCTGATAATATAAAAACGAAGAGATATAATATCGAAGATGCTGATGTAAATTTTGAAAATGCCTGGGGCATCTGCGATGAAGATCTTTATAGGCAGGCTATAAAATATGCAGACAAAAGCAATGCGCAACAGAAACCTTTCTTTCAGTTTATCATGACTACTTCTAACCACAAGCCATACACTTTTCCGAACGGTAAAATAGATTTACCACAAGGCAGTCGTGATGCAGCAGTCAAATACACAGATTATGCCATCGGAAAGTTTATTAGTGCAGCAAAACAAAAACCATGGTTTGCCAATACGGTTTTTGTGATTGTAGCAGATCATTGCGCAAGCAGTGCTGGTAAATGGGAAATCAATATTGACAAACACCATATTCCCGCCATCATTTACAATCTGCCGGTTGCTGCGCAAAAGATAGACAGGCTTACGTCGCAGATAGACCTGATGCCTACTTTATTTGGATACTTGCACTGGTCTTACAAAACAGCCCTGTATGGCAAGGATATCAATCAAACTAAAGCCGGCGATGAGCGGGCGTTCCTGGGCAACTATAGAACCCTGGGCATGCTGAAAGCTGATGTTTTTACGCAGATTGATGACCGGAAAAACGTAAAACAATTTATGGTTTCCACGCCGGATGATTCGCTCACCACAGTTCAACATCCCGACCAAAAATTAGTAAAGGAAACCATCTCCTACTATCAAACCGCCAGTGAGCGATTTACCAATAACCAGATGAAAGAGTAACCTGGAAGAACTAGTGTAAAATGATAAACAATGTGCTGCAGGAAATAAATATCCAAAGCAGGATGGCCATAGTGAGTGGCTTCAGACCTACGCTTTTCAATACTTTAAAAGAAAGACCAGCACCAATTAAAAATAAGGTGAGGGTTAAACCAGCTTTGGCAATAGCAACAATGACCGGGCTGATGGCATGTACAAAACCTACATAAGAACTAAGGCACATCGCTATTACAAAATACAGGATAAACCAGGGAATTTTTACTTTGCCCGCTTTGTTTTTAAACAGGTAAACAGAGGCGATAGATAGTGGAATGATCCATAGGGCTCTTGACAGTTTTATGGTAGTGGCCACTTCCAAAGCCTGTGCACCATACTTGCTGGCAGCACCCACAACAGAACTGGTATCATGTATGGCAATGGCACACCAAAGTCCAAAATCATGCTGAGATAGATTGAAGTAATGGCCGATTGCCGGAAAAATCAACAAGGCAACAGCATTAAGCGTGAACACTACCGCAAGCGCTACGGAAATCTGGCTGGGCCTGGCTTTTACAATAGGTGCCACCGCAGCAATAGCACTGCCACCACAAATAGCTGTGCCCGCAGAAACGAGATAGCCGGTAATTTTTTCCAGCTTTAACCATCTCGTGAGCAGGAAGCCCAGGATAAGCACGGAGAAAATACTCCCGATGGTAAACACAAAACCTTCTCGCCCGGCTTTGAGAGCATTGCTCACATTCATTCCAAAGCCCAGACCCACCACAGAAACCTGCAGTAAAATGGGAATGAACTTCTGCGTGGTATGCTCAAATGGATTACCTGCAAGTTGTACCAGCACGAAACCCAGCACCAGTGCTACGGGCGCAGATATTAAGGGTGTAAGACAAAGCACGGCCAGGAGGGTAAATATGAGCTTCTGCAACTTAACATGGGACGCAAAAAATATTTTTAAACGAAGTACCGGATTAATCATACTAATTATTTGTACCACAAAGGTCAATAATCGGGTATGCTAAAAGAAATGGTAAATGGTGATGCCTGATTACTTAAAGTTATATCGCTTTACATAGTTCATAAAAAAGCCAACAACGGTGGCGGCATCACCCTGGGGTTGTATGAAGAAAAAATCACGCACGATATTCAGTTTGGTTACCGGCAGAATAACGAGAGATTTATTTTGCAATTCCCTGCCTATGGCGTTGCGAGACAGGAAAGCCACAGCATCTGAATGAAGCAAATAAGACTTAATACTTTCTGTATTGCCCAACTGCATGGCAGGATGCAAATCGGAAAGTTTTATACCAAAGGGTTTCAANNTAAAACAATATCATCCTTGATGAATGCACTATACCTGAATAGCTTATTCTTTGTTTTGCCTTCTATCATGCCGAGGTCAATGGTTTGACTGGCAAGCAGTGTTTCAATAGCCTCGGTATTCTGAATAGTAAGGGAAACTTTAATGTCTTTGTACCGCTTGTGAAAGTCTGCTAACAAAACCGGCAATACATATTGCGCAATCGTAGTGCTGGCACCCAGGCGCAGAATACCTTTATCCTTTTGATGTACCTGGTTGATGTCAAACTCAAGTTCCCTGTACACCGCAAAAATTTTTTCCGTGTGCTTCAATAAAATTTTCCCTGCAGGTGTAAGTTTGATCCTGGTGCCGTTGCGCTCAAACAAACGCAGGTTCATCTGCTGCTCTATCTCTTTAATATGCTTGCTCACAGCGGGCTGCGTGATATTCAATTCATCGGCAGCCTTTGTAAAGTTCAACCGCTTTGCTACGGTGTCAAATACTTTTAGCCTAAAGTCAAACATATTCCTCTAAATGATTTACTTAAAGGTAATGATATGATCTGCTTCTTCGTTTTGGTTTATACCCCGGCCATCCCTCATCAATTTCCCCGGTAAGTAGAATAACCATAAGCCGAGAGGGTGATGGGCACATGGTAATGCTTGTCGTCCTTAATTTGAAAAACGACTTCTATGAAAGGGTAAAAACTTTCGGTGTGATTATTTTTAAAGTAATCTGCAGTGAGGTAAACCAATTTATATATTCCACTATTATTTTTATCTGCGGGCAGAAAATCTGTAATTCTTCCGTTACTATCAGTCACTTTTTCATCAACCCTCGTCCAGTCTTTGCTTCCCGGATTAAATTTTTCCAATTGAATGGTTACACCCGGTGCAGGCATTCCTTTAGATACATCCAGGATATGACTGGAAAGCTGGTAGGTTGTTTTTTGGGCAAAGGCCGGGCTGAAACCGAGGATTAGTAAGGCAAAAAGAATCTTTTTCATCATGTATTTTTTAATAAAAAAGCATGCCCTGCTTCATTGCAGCGCTGCACAACGCTTAACAGTACATTGATCAAAAAGTTCTACCAGGCTGAAACCCATCCTTGTTTTTAACAACCTCAAGCCCTATGGCATGAGCAGGGTATCGGCGGGGCTCATGAGATGCGGCTTCGCTATTTCCTTTAGCAGGTTGTCGTTCCATTTACCACTCACTTTTACCTGTGCTACGGCATTGAACACAAAAGCTTCAATAAGATTATGGTTTACGTAAGCATAAGTCCCCGGCTGCCGGAACTCGTACAGCGCAGCAACGGCGGTACCACCGGGCACACTCCATGTTTCATAATTGGTGGCGGGTTTATCGTTGAATGAACCGCCTAGCCATACCAGGTCTGCATGCCCGCCGATAAGATGAATACGGGTATCCCGGTTGGCCTGAGAGGTGATGAATAAAACTTTTTCCCCCACTGTGGCAGTAAGTGCATTCTTGCCTGTGAGCGCACCCGTAACACCATTAAACACCAGGTGAGAAGGCGTGAGGGTTTGAAAAACTTTCAGCATATCTGGAAAGCCATCTGATGGCTTGGGGTATGTTTTGTAATTTCCTGCTGCATCTTTCGGCACATAATAATCCTGCTCGGCTATATAGTAGGCCTTATCATAATGCACGGGATTACCTTTCTCATCTCTTAGCCCGCCTCTGGGCAATACCATTATCGCTCCATTCATACCGGAGGTAACGTGGAGCGGCACCATGGTGCCACCGGGTGCACAGTGATATACAAACACACCGGTTTTAGTAGCCTTGAAGCGGATGGTAACTTCTTCTCCTGGGTTTACCAGGGAAATATCGCCACCACCCATGGCACCTGTAGCTGCATGAAAATCGATATTGTGCGCCATGGTATTGCTGGAAAGGTTCCTGAGCCGGAGCTGCACATAATCATT
>DGQO01000145.1:0-1557 GCA_002400445.1 Chitinophagaceae bacterium UBA4412 | reverse complement strand
ACCAATTCCTGTTTTACATGCTCCAGGTCTTTCGGATTTTCGCTGCCGGGTTGTTCAAATACAGAACCGTATTCTTTATGATCATCAGAAAGAGAGCAGGCAGAAAAGAAAAGAGCGAAGAACGGTATGATCAATTGCTTCATAAGTTTGGTGATTTTTGGATGAAAGAACGGACTCGATACATCAATAAATTGACCAGTTTTTAAATTTTTCAATTTGAAACCCGGCTTTCACCCGCATGGTTTGTCTTAGTAGGAGTAAATCAAAAAAGCACCAGCCATGCGTTCACAGCGGCTTTGCAGCCTCCGGTGCCTATGATTTTTGAATGCAGAAGAAGTGACCGGAATTTAATCTTTCCCCGCTGAGCCGGCGGAGGAAACCATTTTCATTCATTGTAGAAAAGCAGCACAATGTTGCTAATTACAAACGCAAGGCAATGCTTTATGAAAAATGCCAGATTCATTCATAAAAACTTTTGTCCTGGCTTTTTTTCATTTCTGTTTAAAACAATAACTTGCGCAGATAAAAAAGTAACTATGATGAGTTTTCCGGCAAATGTAAAATATACAAAAGACCATGAGTGGGTGTCCATTGAAGGCGATGTAGCCACTATTGGTATTACTGAATTTGCACAGCATGAACTGGGCGATATCGTTTATGTAGATATCAATTCTGTGGGCAAAACCCTTGGTGCAGAAGAAGTGTTTGGCACCGTAGAAGCCGTAAAAACGGTGAGTGATCTTTTTTTACCGATTGCGGGCACCATCACTGAAATTAATCCTGCGCTGGAAGCCAATCCTGAACTGGTAAACAGCGATCCGTATGGAGAAGGCTGGATGGTGAAAGTAAAAGTGAACGATCCGGCTGATGCAGATGACCTCATGGACGCTGCCGCCTACGAGGCCCTTGTAGGATAATCATTTTATGAAGAAATAAAAAGAGGAGAGCATAAACCCCTATGCTCTTTTTTGTTACCTGCCCATGTTACCCAGATCCCCATTATTTAACAGCTACCTGCCTGCCATTGGTTTTTGGCTTTTCGTGCTTATACTCATGTGTACGCCAGGGCAGGACTTTCCAAAACTGGGTAGTTGGACAGAATTGATTAGTCTTGATAAGATCATTCATGTCCTGCTGTTTGGAACGATGGCTTACTTATTCATGCGAGCGTCCTATCATCGCCTGGAAGATAAAAAACAAGCATTCGCCTTATTCCTAAAAATTGCATTAGCCATCAGTCTTTGGGGACTTACCACAGAATTCATTCAAAAATTTTGGGTAGAAGGCCGCAGCTTCGATTTATTTGATTTCATAGCGGATAGTATCGGCGCTTTTGTGGCGTATTTAATTGCAAAAAAAAGATGTAATCCGCAGGCTGAAAACTGTTGAATTTTCCCGGGTTATACCAGATAAATGACCTACTTTAACATAGCCAAATTATTCTGCGATGAATATTTTACCTAGCCCCACCCCGCCACAAATACCCCATTTGCCACTCACTCTTTCCTTTAATTGTACCGCCTGTATAGATAACAATAACCAGGCAACCATTGCATG
>DGQO01000140.1:12960-25294 GCA_002400445.1 Chitinophagaceae bacterium UBA4412 | reverse complement strand
TGGTAATATTTTGCCAGAAACGGCTGCGCAGTTTATTCTTACAGACAGCCATTCACCCGCACCATATCGCACCATTGGCGCACCGGTAAATATGGATGCCTGGTACAAAGCATTCGATGTAAAAGAAGGTGATAAATTGTACAAAAAACCCGAAGATCGTATCGTGATCTGGTAATTAAAAAATACTACTATCTCTAAAAGCCTGCGTTTAAATGCAGGCTTTTTTTTATCTCATATTTCCGACAAGTGGGCCACATATTTCTGATGGCAGGTTATAAAAAACCGCCTCTTTTTAAAGAGGCGGCAGAAATAAAATGTATCACACGGTAAAATTATTCTTCCGAAGGCGCATAAGGATGGGCAGCATTAGCTGCTGTATTCACATTATTAGACGCAGCGGGAGCAGGAGCCAAATTCACATTAGGTCCCTTTACTTTTGCTACTGATTTGGATGATTTCTTACCCTTGTTTTTTTTGCTAATCTTTTTACTGGCTTTTTTATTAGCTTTTGCTTTCTTAGCAGCAGCATCACTCACTGTTTTCGCAATTACACGGCTGGCCTTTTTAAGGCTTTTGCTCACTTTCTTTTCTTTTGCTGCAGCAGGAAGACCTGCAATAGCTTCTTCCAACTTTTTTAATACAAGTTCAGATGTCTTTTTTTTGGACTTTGCTTTATCCTTCATAATAACGATGATTTAGGTATAGGTACCATAGCAGGAACCGTTCCAATAATTCATTTTGAAGCCATATTTCTACTACAGAAGGACGTTTATTGGGCACCAATACCGCCCCCACCCTGGGTTCTCTTATTTTCTTCTTCCAGTGCATTTTTGCGCTGACGGGCTGCTTTTACTTCACTATTTCCGAAACGATAACTGAAATTCAATTTAAATTGGCGGCTTTCCCACTGGCCACTTGCCCGGGTAATTTGCCCTGCAAAATTGCTTGTTCCACCCCAACTCATGGTTTTAAAAACATCACTTACACTAGCTTTTATCGTGCCCTTCGTTTTGAGCACCTGTGCCTGCAAGCCTATATCAATGCCGCCCATGCCTTTGCTTTTAAAGGTACCCTGCCAAATGCTGGGAGAAGTATAAAATCCGGAAAGTTCTGCAGTAAGATGCTTACGGATTTTTAAACTGTTCTGCATGAAAACATTATAGCTAAACACATCGAGATTCACTTTTCTGCCGGTTCCAAAATTGGCCCTGTAAGCAGAGTAACTACTATTGAAATTAATAAATGAGCTAAACGCTTTGTACATGAATGGATAGCTGATGTTTAAGCTCACTACATTCTGCGTAGCGAGGTTCTGCTTGGAGATAAAAGATTTTGATACTTCAGCCGTATCTATCAATTGTGCAAAAATATCCTGAACATAACTGTAGTTAAGCCTGGAGTTCAACTTGTATTTATAGGAATGTGTAATACCCGCACTGTTGGTGTACTGTGCCCGCAGGTTCGTATTTCCCCGCATAAATGAATATTCATCCAGTTTAAATTCAAAGGGATTTAAATCCTGGTAAGCAGGCCTATCAATTCGGCGACTGTAAGTGAGACCCCACTGGCTCATGGGATTCCTGGTGAAAGTAACAGCCATACTGGGAAAGAAATCAACATAGCTCCGGGTGAATCCAGAATCATAAGCGATATAATTTCCTCCTGCGAATTTTTGGCCTGTGGATGTTCCTTTCAGTTCTGTATTTTCTATGCGCAAGCCCGCCTGCACGGCGATGGTTTTGAGTTTTCGATTGTAATTGCCATACAATGCATTGATATTTTCCCTGTATTCAAAGCGATTGCTTCTCAGCGTATCTAATAGTTTGCCGCTGGTATATACATTGTAACGCCTGAAATCGTTGTCCGTATTTACAAAAGAAACTTTGGCTCCCACACCCAGCCGGCCTTTGGCAAAATTTTGTTCATAATCTGCTTTTAAAGAGTAGAGGTGAATATTTGTGGGCGCAAGCATGTTGTAAACAATCCGGTTAATTTCATTATTTCCCGTAGCATCGTAGTAAATGTTTGGCTGCCATTGATCGCTCTTGATGCGGTAGTCTGCCAGGTCTGCATCAATATTTAGTTCATGGCCACTAGTGTCTGCAAAACGATAATTCAAATTCGCATTCAGGTTATCACGGTTCGTTGCACTGGTATTATTTGCTACAAGATAGCGGCTCACTGCTTTGGTAGGTGCAAATGCAATCGGCGTTTCACTATTATTCCTCATTTCATTATCACTCATTGTACCATTCACATTAAAACCCAGTGTGCTTTTTTTACTCAGGTAGTAATCCAATCCCAGTTTGTAATTATGGTTTGTGCTTTTGTTCAGCATATTATTTTGCTGATCAAAAATGCTATCGGCCACGCTCCGATACAGGTTCATGCTGTTTTTATTTTTACCATGAGAAACGTTGTAGGTGCCAAAGAGGTTTGTTTTACGGGTACGGTTATTCAGCGAAAAGCCTGCATTGTATTTTGCAAAAGTGCCAATGGCCCATCCAGCATTAACAGTACCATTCGTACCTAAGGATTTATTTTTTTTCAACCTGATATTGATAATACCTGCGTTGCCGGCAGCTTCATATTTTGCTGATGGATTGGTGATCATTTCAATGGCTTCCACATTTGAAGATGGCATCGCCTTTAAAAATTCGGCCAGGTCTTTACCTGCAAGCGGCGTGGGGCGGCCATCAATATATACCTGTACACCGTTCTTTCCACTGAGGCTCAGGTTATCATCTTTATCCAAAACTACTCCCGGGCTTTTTCTCAGCAATTCAAGTGCATCCGTACCTACAGCATTTATAGTACCCTCTACGTTTAAAATGGTTTTGTCGGCTTTAATTTCTACGAGTGGCTTTGTGGCGGTAACCACTACAGCACTAAGGTTGGCAGCCTGCAATTGCATCGTTTGCACAGGCACTTGAGTATCCTCCCCAGAAAAAATGAAAGGCAAATAGATAGGATTGTATCCCACGTGGGTAAAACGCAGCAGGTAACTTCCGGCACCCACGCCATTCACCTGGTATTCCCCGTTGTTCTTTGTTGCCGAAAATTTAACGACAGCAGAATCTTTTGCCCTGAGCAGCGCAATGGTTGTAGCAGCCACGGGCTTACCCGCAGGGTCCTTTACAAGCCCGGTTATTTTTTGTGCCGTAAGGTTAAGGCAAAGCATACTAACTACTGCGGTAAATATCAATTTCATTATCATCATTATTTTTAAAGTGCGCAAATTTAGGGGCCAACACCCTGCTGGCATTAGGTTATAGGCTTAGCGGCCGTTATTCCTGACGAATGGCTTTGCCGATTATCCAGCACAGAACAATTGTTGTAGGTAAATTGTTTAATTTTGCAACAACGTAGCAAAAATTGAAGAGAACATCATTCATAAGAAAAAGCATGGCCACAGTGGGCATAGTGTTGATGCTGCTGAGCATCACGCCTTTAAGCGCACTGCATCACCTTTTTAATTGCCACAAGCCCGCTGCGGTGAAGGACACTCATACGCATACTCTCACTATAGCTCCACAAAAATTTCATTGCGCTTGCCAGCATTTCAATTATCAAACACCTTACTTATACGTCTCGCAGGCCTTTGCACAGCTTAACGTAGAGCATGAGGCTTCGGGGGCCGATGCGCTCAAACCCATCTGCACACTGCCCTTTATTAATGCAGCCGATCTCCGTGGCCCGCCCCTGCACCGGCTTACATAAACAGATCGCTTCCCCTGCAATGCAGGCATTCTTCATTTCAATAAATCAATTTTGAAAACAGTTTTCATCACTGTATTTCTCCTTTTAACGGCAATAGTGTTGCGGGCACAGGAATGCAATATCAAACTCACAGGCCATGTGGAGGATTTAGATACCCGGCAAAAACTTTCGGGAGCCTCCGTAACGCTTTATCCCGGAGGCAAACTCGTAACGACAGATGCGCAGGGAAATTTTGCTTTCTCAAATCTTTGCCCGGGTAATTATCAACTAAAGGTTACCCATATTGATTGCAAAGCTTTTGAAGAAGACGTACAAATATTAAAGGACCGCCATATTGATATAGATATGCCGCACGCTGCAAATACGCTAGGCGAAGTGGTAGTAAGCAGCATGCGCACAACCGCACGTGGAGGCTTTACCCAGGCACTCGGTGAAAAGGCACTGCAACAAAGTAACGGCGAAAATCTTGCAACGGCCCTTTCCCGCATCAATGGTGTGTACATGTTACAAACAGGGAGCACAATTGCCAAACCAGTGTTTCATGGCCTGCACAGCAACAGGGTGCTCACCATTAATAATGGAGTGCGCCAGGAAGGACAGCAATGGGGCAATGAGCATGCTCCCGAAATTGATCCATTTATTGCTGCAAAACTTACCGTAGTAAAAGGTGTGGATGAACTACGCTATGGTTCTGATGCCATTGGAGGCGTGGTATTGGTGGAGCCAAAAACACTAACGAACAGTACGGCGATGCAGGCAGCTATTAACAGCGCTTATTTTACAAACAATCGCCAGTACATCGTTTCGGCCACCATGGAGCAGGCCCTGAAGCGCATTCCTGGTTTTGCTTTTCGCATTCAAGGTACTTTAAAGCGTGGGGCCAATAGCAGCACACCAGACTACAGGCTTAATAATACCGGCAGCCGGGAAGATAATTTTTCCTTAACCGCAGCATATCGCAAGCATCAATGGCAAACAGAATTGTTCTACAGCTATTTTAACACCCAAATCGGCATTTTTGAAGGTTCGCATATTGGCAATCTTACAGACCTGGAAAAAGTAATAGCCAGCGATCAACCGAGCAGCACGTTTACCGGCGAAAATACCTATCAAATTAGACGACCATACCAGGATGCCCGGCACCAACTACTTAAATCAAAAACAACGCTGCAAAAAGCCAATCAAAAATTTACACTTTTGCTTGCTGCACAATTAAACAATAGAAAAGAATTTGACATTACCCGCAGCGCACAAAACAAAACACCGCAATCAGATTTAGGCATTGGCACTTATAGCCAGGAACTCATTTGGGAGCGTAATAAAGTGCGCAAGCATTCCAGCCTTGCCGGCATTAATAGTATGCAACAAGAAAACCAATATGCGGGCCGCTACCTTATTCCTGCTTACAGATCTTTTTCCGTTGGTGCGTATTACATCACCAAGTGGCAAGGCAAGAAATGGAATGCAGAGGCTGGTGCAAGGTTTGACCATAAAAAACTGGATAGTTACCGCTTGCGGGAAGGCGTAAAATTTGAAGAAAACCATTTTCAGTTTTCTACCATCGCCGCTTCATTTAATGCCGGCTATAAAATAACGCCGGTGTGGAAAGTGAGTGGCAACCTTGCTTTAGCCCAAAGAGCGCCGCAGGTAAATGAATTACTGAGCAATGGCGTACACCATGGTACAGCCACCTTTGAAAGTGGAAATATTAACCTGGTACCTGAACAGTCTTTCAACTTTTTCTTCATACAAAACTGGCAGACAAAAGATGACAGATTGAATATTGAACTCACCCTGTACAACAACAATATCCGGCATTTTATTTACCAGCAACCTATACCAGATTCTCCAATGCTTACCATTGCTGGTGCCTTCCCTCTGCTGCGTTTTAAACAAAACGATGCAAGGCTACGGGGTATTGACTTTTCGGCGAGTTACCGTATGAATAAGTGCCTCACCTGGGAAACAAAATATGCTATGCTCAGGGCAAGAAACCTGGACCTGGATGATTGGTTGATTCGCATGCCGGCAGACAGGATTGAAACCGGGCTCAATTACGCTTTTGCGGATGGAAAAAAAATAAAAGAAACTTATGTATCGGCAAGCATTGCACATATGTTTAAACAAACGAGGGTACCTGACGAACGAAACGGCCGCCAGGATTACAAAGCCGCCCCGGCGGCATACAGCCTTGTGGAAGCAGAAGCTGGCACAAGTTTTACAGCACTTCGGCTACCTCTTACCGTAAGCTTAAGTGTGAAAAATCTTTTCAATACGGTGTATCGGGATTATTTAAATAGCATGCGCTACTTCAGCGATGAAATGGGACGGAACCTGCAGTTTAGAATTCACATCCCATTAGGCATCACTAAAATTGTTCATTCATGAAAAACATTCAAACATACCTGGTCATCATTTGCACAATGGCATTGTTTTCGGCTTGCCAAAAAACAAAACCCGGAGAGGGTAATGATGAGGAACTTATCACTACGGTAATTCTTCAATTCACTCCAACAGGTGGCCCTGCCTTTAACTTTGCTTACAGGGATTTGGATGGAGCGGGCGGTATGCCTGCAAGTATTGATACGGTGAGGTTACAGCCAAATACAACCTACCAGGTAAAGCTGCAGTTGTTGAATGAGCAGGAAACACCTGCGCAGGATATAACCACAGAAATAGAAGGAGAATCAGCCGCACATCGGTTTTATTTTACCGCATCGGCCACTATTTCCATCAGCGATTTAAATGTGGATGAACTCGGCCTGCCCCTGGGCTTGCAGAGTACCTGGGCCACTACAATTGCTGCAGAAGGTGCTGCAACTGTTACGCTTCGGCATTATGGGGGTTCACCTCCTGATAAGCTGGCTACAGACCTGGTAACAAGTCCAAAGTCTGCCACAGATGTTTCGGTAGTATTTCCTATGAAAGTACAGTAGACACTATGCTGCTCCCTGCATTTCGGCGTCATGGGCGCAGGCCAGCTTATAAATGGCGGAAGCATCTCTGCGTAAAAAATTAAACTGGTCTGTGACTGATTTGGTTTCTACCAGTTTGCGCTTTGTACTTGTCTCCAGATCACCGGAATTAATTTCCGCTCTACGGGCCGCCAGCAATTGGTTTACACTTTCATTAAGTTGTTTGAGCGCAGTATTATCCGGCTTGGTAACTAAGGTGCCAGTATGAAGTAATTCAAGCCTTGCATTATCAAAATACAAGCGGGTATTTTCAATGACTTGTGCAAGTAGTGGCGAGCGAAAATTGCTGGAAGCAGTTTGCAATAAGTAGCTTAAGGATGCCACATGTGTGATTACGCCATGTTGGAGTGTTACAAACCGGTGTACATTTTTCAACCCTTGCTGGTAGCGTTTGGGCTCAGAAATCATGCGGTTAAATGCGTCGGAAAGGTTTGCCATCGCAATGAGGGATTCCCGGCGTGCTCCACTGATTTCTTCATTACGCAATGGCGAGGCTTCCGTAAAATGGCTGGCCACTACGGAATAATATTTCTCATTAGCATCAATAATCTTAATCATGTAACTGCGAATGGAAGTGCGTTCCCAGGCAGGTATGATAAAGAGGCTGGCAAAAAAGGCAATGACAGAACCTATGGCAGTGTCCAGCATTCTTGCAACCATCAAACCTTGCAGATCACTGGGATAGATGTAATGAAAAAATATGAGCAGGTATGTGGTCATCAACACCACCATGATAAAATAATTGGTACGCATAAATGTATAAGCGCCGGCCATCAGTATTAACATGAGCACCAGTAATACCGTGCTATTCTTAATCAGCAATAAAATAAGAAACCCGGCTAGCACACCGATCAAGGTACCTAGCAGCCTATCTGTATTCCTTTTTTTAGATAATGAATATGCGGGCTTCAAGATCACGACGATGGTAAGCAATATCCAATAACCCCGATCAAGGTTCATTACCTGCGCCACAATGAACCCAACCAGCAGTGCGAGCGCCACCCGGATACTATGCCGGAAAATATTTGACTGAAAATTAAGATTGTTCAGAAAAAGGGAAGGCCGGATATCCTCATTGCGTATGGTTTCGCCAAGCCTATGGGGAACACCTACTTCTTTGCCCAGTTTTACTTCATAACTACTGTATAAATGCAGTTGCTCAATTTGATCAGCAAGTTCCTCCAGGTTATGCTGAATCCTGCCGAGCGCCACAAAATCTTCTACATTGTCGTCATCCATAACATGCTGGCGCAAGTCTTCAAAATGCTCCCTTGTTTTTGCAATACTTTTTTGAATTTCTCCGGAAGGTTCAGAGGCAATGCCAGACTGAATGGCAATACTCACTTCCTGCATTTCGCCGGCGAGTTTTTCAATGGCATCGTGGTATTCCTGCAGGATGCCCGTATGCTCAAATTGCTCATGCAGCACATGATGCTGCTGGTAAGTTGTCATGATGGCCTCATACAATTCCGTTACCTCCATGTAAGTTTTTACCAGTACCCTTCCCGTGTGTGTAGATTCTTTTACAATCGTACGGGTATTCAAAAGCAGGTCGCTTAGCAGATGTTGTTCTTCTTCAATACTGCTTTGCTGCTTGAGCAACTGCTCACCTATTTTCTCATAGTCAGGCTTTGGTGCATACAGGTGACCACGCAGCCTGAGGTAGCGACTCACATCCATGATATAATCCGCCAGTACCTGTTGTATAAAACGATAGGGACGCAAGCGATAGAGTAACAAACTATACACGATGTACCAAAACCCACCGATAAGAATATAGGCGGCATTTATCCAAATGCCCGTATTATCAAGTTTGGATTGAAGGCTCAGCACCATTACGAGCAGGGCAGCAATACCAACAGCGGAACTTCGGGCACCAAATACCGTGAGCATAGAAAAAAGAAAACCGCCCAGGGTAATTAAAATAGCAAGCATTAGGGGCTGGGAAGCCGTAAGATGCGTAAGTATTGAAACACCCGTTACCAGGAGTAATGAGGCTAGCATGCCATTAAAGCGATGACGACTGGCACCCGGCGTATCGCCCACACTTACACAAAGCGCCCCGATAGAAATGATAAGTCCAACGGGGAGATTGCCGAAATAGGCCATTACAAAAGCAGGTATCACAATGCCAAGGGTGATCCGGATTCCTGCACCGGCATGCCGTCCGTTAATAAAATTTAAGTACTTTTTTGAATAATTCATAATTGAAAAAAAATGATGCAGACCCCTTTTTTTATGCAGCCGATGTGTACAAAAATACAGGGCGTTGTGTAGATTATCGATTTATCTTAGCCATACTGATTTTTTGCAATGGGCCTCAAATTCCAAAATCCTTGTACCTTATTCCTATTGCGAGTAATAACAGTTCTATCCGGATGATTTGCCACAACTAAATAATCTGCTTCAATCATATCATTGAATATTCGCCCTTTGCGTTTTTTTAAACAATACTTTGCGACCTCCTGGATACTGTGTGGATTCCTTGTGGGCCATGCACAAACGAGTTTTTCTCTTTTAAGGGAAGAGCATCCTCTGCCAGCCCAGCTCAAAAAATCTGTAACAAAAGGCTCTACTTATTCGCTTGATACTACAGCAGTCTTTGCGTTGCTAAGCTCCAAACCAGTAAAGCTGCACCTTTCCATCCATTTTGAAGATAAAGATTGGGAAATAGAATTGCAGCAGGCCAATATTCTTTCTAAAAATTTCTTTGTGCAAAGTACGGGTGTGGAAAGATATAGCCGGCAGGCCGCGGTATTATATTACCGGGGCAAGATAAAGGGACTCGAACATTCATTTGCTGCCATTAGCATTCTGCCCAATGAGATCATGGGTGTAATTGCAGATGAGAAAGGGAACATCAATATCGGTAGGTTGCAGAATGCAGATAGACGCTCTGCAAACAACCATATTCTTTACCGGGATGCAGATGTGCGTGATCGTCCCAGCTTTGCCTGTGAAGCCATCAGCGCTATGAGTAGCCTGCCAGCCCAGAATAATGCGGGAACCCTTATTATTAATGAACAGCTGATTAATACTGAACCGATAGATATCTATTTTGAAGCCGACAACAGTTGTTATAAGTCTTGTGGCAATGATGTAACAGCCACAGCCAATTGGGTAACAGGCATATTTAATATCGTAGCAGCATTATACGAAGCGGATAGCATTCTTGTGCAAATGAGCGGGCTTAAAGTTTGGGATATTCCCGATCCTTACGCAACAATTTCTTTAACCAACCCAATGCTGAGTGCCTTTTCAGAGAATATGCAAAATGGATTTCCGGGAGACCTTGCCCATTTACTCTCTCGCCGGAGTTTGGGTGGTGGCATTGCTTATATTGATGTGTTGTGCAACATTGACAGATATCGTACTGGCGTGAGTGCGAATATGCAGACGGCGACAAACCCGCTACCATCATATTCATGGAACAGTATGGTCATTACCCACGAAACCGGCCATAACCTCGGCTCCAATCATACGCAGTGGTGTGGCTGGCCCGGAGGTGCTATTGATAATTGTTACGATACAGAAGGCAATTGCGAACCGGGCCCGGCCCCGGTGAATGGAGGCACCATGATGAGTTACTGCCATACCACGGAGTATGGAATTAATCTTGCCCTCGGCTTTGGTCCGCTGCCGGGAGCACTCATCCGCAGCAGGGTAATGAACAGTGCATGCATCTACCCCAGGATTTCTTTTAATACAAATTATCAAACCATTACAGAAGAAGACGCAAACCAGCCTAATGGTTGCTTGCCATATACTTTGATCAACTTGAAGCTTGGCTTGAATTATACACCCAGTCTTCCCGCCGAAATTAGTTTGCTGCCAACGAGCCTCACTACCGGACTGCAAATAGGTAATGATAAAGACTTGAGTATCTCAAACTTCAATTTTTCATTAACGGATACAACGCCCCAGCTCATTCAATTAAGAGTGTATGACGATGCTGTAATTGAAAATAAAGAAACCCTAATGCTGGATTATAACCTGGCCGACAATGGCACCAATGCGAGAAAAAATGGCATTTTCACTTTAGATATTCTAAGCCTTGATCATAAACCAGACTCTACGCCTAACCGGCTGCTTTTTCAGGAGACTTTTGATAGCATTACATCTGGTATGGGGGCGTGGACGCAGGAATTAATTTATGGCGTAAACTCGCCCAACAGATGGATGGTGGGTATGAGTGGCGATCCGCAGTTTACCAGTAGGGCGGCATATATTTCCCGCAACGGCATTTCGGCAAACTATGCCGGCAGCAGTGCTGCAGACAGTATAAAAGTTCGGTTACAATCGCCACTGATCAATGCTTCCGGTTTCAGTGGCCTGCATTTAAAAGTGCAAACCAAATGCAACGGAGGATCTTCGCAAGGTACAGGTAGTGGTGGCGATGACAAAGGGCAAATCTGGTATTCCATTAACAATGGAATTTCATGGACGATGCTTCGAGACAATATTTTTTGGAAAAGAAGCAAATCTATTGATGAAGTTGATTTACCAGAAAATGCAAATAACAGTAGTCAACTCCGGCTCGGATTCACCTGGCAAAATGATAGCAGTGGCGTCTCAAATCCACCTTTTATCATAGACAGTATAATCCTCACCGGTACCGGTAGAGCTAACATACAAACAGCATCACACGCAGGCAACAGTTTCACTGCATTGCTGGGTCCTAATCAAACGGTACATTTTTACAATCCAGCTACGCAAAATATTATGGCCAGCATCAGGAACAAAAGCAATGTTGATTTTGGTTGCACTACGCTGGAACTCATTCGTACAGGAGACAGTGCCTGCAGTGCCTGGGGCCAATATGCCGATGAGCAGGTAGCAGCGAAAACTTTTAAAATAACGACTACACATCAAGATGCAAATGCGCTTTATGAACTCATTGCATATTACTCTTCCATAGAACTGGACCAATGGGCAAAAGCCACTTCACACTCTATCAGCGAAGGGATATTGCTAAAGAGCAATGAAAATATTACGGTGCTTCCCATAGCTGGCAGGCCGCAGGTGAGCAATTACAATAGTGTTGAAGACTATGGATCAAATGGAGACAAGTTGTTTAGAGGCCGGTTCACAGGCGACGGCACTTTTAGTATTGGTCTTGCCGGAATACAGGTAGCCTGTACCGGAACTCCCACAACGATTTTTTCCAATTTTGCCGGAACAAATTATCAATGGCAGCAGGATTCCGGAAACGGCTTCAGCAATATACAGGATGACAACATTTTTTCTGGCAGCACGGGAAAAGTGCTCACTTTGACTGCGGCACCTACTTCCTGGTATGGATATAAATATCGTTGCCTTGTTTCGGATAGTTCGGGCGCACACTTTAGTATAGAAAATACACTGCGCTTTTCCGCAACCTGGCAAGGTGCAGATGATGGAAGCTGGGAAAATAATTTTAACTGGGGATGCGGCGTTGTTCCCGATGTAAACACGGATGTATTTATATTAGGTAACAGTAGCTTTTCTCCCATCCTGCAAGAGAACACTTTTATAAGAAGTGTAACGCTCAAACCCGGAGCATTGCTCATCCTTCTTCCCGATGTGCGGCTTGAGCTAAAGCACTAAGCGGATCACACAAACCGATACAAAATCACATAAAAAACCCCGCAGACAGCGAG
>DGQO01000140.1:12329-12945 GCA_002400445.1 Chitinophagaceae bacterium UBA4412 | reverse complement strand
GACGGGGTCGAACCGCCGACCCTCTGCTTGTAAGGCAGATGCTCTAAACCAACTGAGCTAAACTCCCTTTTTGTTTCGGACGGCAAAGATAGGGCTTAAAAATTTTCAACAAAATTTTTCTGCAGAAAAAATATTTCCCGAACCCCGCTTGATTTGATTTCTATATATACAACCTTGAAGCACCGTTTTGACAAGCAGTAAACCCGGCATTCTTCCTGCCATTTTTCAAAACGATGATAATAAATATTTAGTTTTGCAATTGAGATGTTTACAAAAGCTGCATACGATCCATTTTATAAACCAGAAGAAGACCTGGACGTTCTCACCGAAGAGGCCATGAGCTACAACCTTATCGTGTGGAACGATGACGTGAATAGTTTTGATTGGGTGATAGAAACACTTATAGACGTATGTGGTCACTCTGCAGAACAGGCCGAGCAATGTGCGATGATCATTCACACCAAAGGCAAGTATGCGGTAAACTCAGGCAGTTATGAGGAGCTTAAACCGCAGTGTGATGCTATCAATGAAAGGAAGATTAACGCCACGATTGAAGAACTGGTTTCCTGATGTATTTACTTTCCACTTCACTTTCTTTTCCACCCACCTGCCAGGC
>DGQO01000140.1:9317-12224 GCA_002400445.1 Chitinophagaceae bacterium UBA4412 | reverse complement strand
TCGTGCTTTTCCCGGAAAAAATCCACATCAGCAAAAGCATGCAAAGCATTATGCGCAGGAAAGAGTTTCAATTTTCCACCAATATTGCTTTTGAAGAAGTGATCAGAAATTGTAGCGCTATGCAGCGACCGGGGCAGGACGGCACCTGGNNTTACAACCGAAATGATGGAAGCTTATGTAAACCTGCATAAAGCCGGAATTGCACACAGCGCAGAAGCCTGGAAAAACGGAGAGCTAGTTGGTGGCCTTTATGGCATCCGGCTCGGGAAAGTTTTTTTTGGCGAGAGCATGTTTAGCAAAATAAGCAATGCCAGTAAGTTTGCCTTTATACATTATGTGCAAATGCTTCAAAAGGAAGATGTACAACTCATCGATTGCCAATTGCACACAGCCCACCTGGAAAGCCTCGGTGCTCAAATGATTTCCCGGAAAGCATTTGAAACATTATTGCAACAATATATCAGCACATAATGCTCAGCCTTCCATGGCTATTTTCCACCAAACTTATTTTTTAATGCGGCCAATGCATCATGCATATTATTTGCCGGCATATCTTTTTTTACAGGCTGCTGTTGTCTTGGCGTATGGCGATGTGCGGCCTGCCTTGCCGGTGCTTCCTGCGTTTGTTTGATGGACAAAGCAATTCTTTTCCGGGGAAGATCCACTTCCAGCACTTTCACTTTCACCTTGTCATTTAGTTTTAATACTTCCGCAGGATCTTGTATATACTTGTGTGCCACTTCACTCACATGTACCAGGCCATCCTGCTTCACACCGATATCTACGAAGGCACCAAAGCGGGTGAGGTTTGTTACAATACCCGGCACTACCATACCCACATGTACATCTTCAATACCGTAAATGGCTGCAAATTCAAAAGCCTGTGCTTCGCTCCGGGGATCAAGCCCGGGCTTTTTTAATTCCTGGATAAGATCATGAATGGTATGTGCACCAAACTGCGCATCTATATATTTTTTAGCATCTACCTGTTGCAGCATTTTTTCATTACCAATTAATTCATTCAACCCAGCACCAAGATCTGCTGCAATGCGCTGCACCAGCGGGTAAGCCTCCGGGTGCACGGCACTTGCATCCAGCACATCTGCTGCACCAGGAATGCGCAAAAATCCTGCACACTGTTCAAAAGCTTTGGCACCCAACCGCGGCACTTTAAGCAATTGCTTGCGGCTACTGAATTGTCCTTCCTCTTTGCGATGCCGAACAATATTTTCGGCAATGCTACTGCCTATGCCGCTTACATAACTGAGCAACTGTGCACTCGCTGTATTTAAATTTACGCCCACGCTGTTCACACAACTCATCACGGTTTGGTCTAACCGCTCTTTCAGTCTTGCCTGGTTCACATCATGCTGGTATTGGCCCACGCCAATGCTCTTGGCATCTATTTTTACCAGTTCTGCCAGCGGATCCATAAGCCGGCGGCCAATGCTCACACTACCCCGCACGGTAATATCCTGGTCTGGAAATTCCTGCCGGGCAATTTCAGAAGCCGAGTAAATACTGGCACCGTCTTCATTCACTAAAAAAACGGGCAGTCCCGTAGCGAGTTTCTTAATAAACTGTTCCGTTTCCCTGCCGGCGGTGCCGTCTCCAATGGCAAATGCTTCGATGCTGTATTCCTGCACAAGGCTGCGAATGATATGTTCAGCTTCCTGCAAACGAAAGTTTTTTTCATGCACATAAATTAATGCCGTCTTTTTCAACTCTCCTTTTTCATCCAAACAAACCACTTTGCAACCTGTTCTATAACCGGGATCAATAGCCAGGATACGCTTGCTACCCAGCGGAGCACTTAATAATAACTGGCGCAGGTTTTCTGCAAATACATTGATGGCTTCTTCGTCTGCCTGCGTTTTTAATAACGTTCTGAATTCTGTTTCCAGGCTGGGCTGCAGGAGGCGACGATAGCTCTCTCTAATAGCTTTGCGCAACTGTTCATTCCAACCACTTTGCTTTTTGATATAGATTTCTTCTACCAACTCCAGCGCATGTTCTTCCTGTGGCTCAATGGCTATGCGCAAAAATCCTTCGAGGAAACCACGGAGTACCGCTAGTGTGCGGTGCGATGGCACCTTAGCAACAGCTTCACTATAATCAAAGTAGTCTTTATATTTTTGAGCTTCCGCTTCTTTATCCTCCACCATTTTACTTTTGAGCAACGCATTGCGTTCAAAAAGTTTTCGCATTTTTTCCCGCACCTGTATATCTTCATTTACTACTTCTGCTACAATATCTCTCGCTCCCTGCAGCGCCGCATCGGCAGTAAGCACCTTCTCGTTAAGAAAGGTGGCCGCCATTGTTTCCGGGCTTTCAGGTCCTTGCGCAAGCATCATATCTGCCAGGGGCTGCAGGCCATTCTCTCTTGCCAGCACCGCTTTGGTTTTTCGCTTTTGCTTGTAAGGCAAATACAAATCTTCGAGCTGTGAAACTGTAGTGGCTGCATCAATTTTTTGCTGCAAGATTTCCGTCATCTTTCCCTGCTCCGTAATCGTTTTTATAATAAAGGTTTTACGTTCTTCAAACTCAGTGAGCATTTTATGTTCATCTGCAATCTGCTGAAGCTGCACTTCATCAAGCGCACCAGTGCTGTCTTTACGGTAGCGGGCTATAAAAGGAATGCTGCTGCCTTCCTGCATCAATTGCAGTACCGCTTCTACCTGCTGTGGTTTAATATTTAATTTATGCGCTATGGCCTGGTTAAACATGTCTTATTTTTTGTTGTGGGCGCCCGTGCTTCTTTCAGCATTAGTGGCGTCGCACTCTTGTACAATATTGCTTTACTCCTCTTTTTTACGGGCTGCGAAAATAAAAGAAAATGAACGGGAATGGGAATGTGTTTTTTCAAATAACTTTTTATTTCAAACTTATCTTTTTACCTGGAGAGGC
>DGQO01000140.1:8071-9278 GCA_002400445.1 Chitinophagaceae bacterium UBA4412 | reverse complement strand
CCTTCATCTACCAATGCAAAGCTGGGCAATTGCTCCTCTAAAGCTTCCAGCGCTTTTTTTATTTTACCATTATAATAGAGCGGTGATTCAAGGAAGCAGAGATCATCTTCATTCAAAGGACTACGATCTATAAAACATAACTTTTCATTCAATGCAAATTCTTCGGCCATACGCTTTAGCAGCACTTGGCCCTCATGCAGCAAATTGAAATGATATAAGGCCTGCAGGTTTTTCTTTTTCCGATCAATGGCCAGGCGAATATAGCCTCGCCCGTCTTCATAACTATACAAACCGTAGCGCTGCGCAGGCTGCTTTTGACTGTAATTATATTTTGGCCAGAGCCGTCGTATTTCAGCGCTTTCCAATACTAACGCATGTAGCTCATTGGCACAGGTTTTACACTGAATACGCCGAACAAGGCGTAAGAAATGCTGTCGCTTTTTTTCTCCATCATTTTGTGTAAAATGACTGCTCACCCGCTTGCGAATATTGATGGCTTTGCCCACATAAATGATCTGGCCTTTACCATCAAGAAAATAATAAACGCCGGGCAAAGCTGGTAGAGCTGCAATCACGCCCCGGTCTACATGCAGCGGAAGCCATTGCTCTGCAGAAGATTTTTTAAGCATCGTTTCAATATGCGCCTCGGCGCCTGCCTGCAGCATTTTTTCAAATAACAAAACGGTGGCAGCCGCATCACCACTTGCCCGATGTCGCTGCTCGATGCGCACATTCATACTCCGGCAAAAATTACCAAGACTGTAAGAAGGCAAGCCAGGAAAAACTTTGCGACCGAGCCGCACCGTGCAAAGCTTTTTTGTACTGAGAGAAAAACCACAATTTTTTAAGTGATGCTTTAAAAAAGAATAATCAAAATTTACATTGTGTGCCACGAAAATATGACCTTCCAGGAGTGCAAAAATATCTGCCGCAATTTCTTCAAATGAAGGAGCACTTGCTACCATCGCATTACTGATACCAGTAAGTGCAGTGATGTACGTTGGAATTTTTTGCTGAGGATTGATTAATGAATGAAACTTATCAACTACGCCGTTCCCATCATGTATAAAAATGGCCACCTCGGTGATGCCATTCCCGGTGGCGTGGCCACCGGTAGTTTCAATATCTACAATTGCATACATTCCTAAAAGCTCTTTTCCGGGAAAAACCGGGGCTGCAAAATACTAAACATTTTAGTGAAATCTGC
>DGQO01000140.1:449-8020 GCA_002400445.1 Chitinophagaceae bacterium UBA4412 | reverse complement strand
CCGTGGTAATTCCGCCACCAAATGTTACCGGCGTGCTGCACATGGGCCATTGCCTTAACAATACCATACAGGATATTTTAATCCGGGATGCACGCAAGCGGGGCAAAAATGCCTGCTGGGTACCAGGCACAGACCATGCAAGTATTGCCACAGAAGCCAAAGTGGTAGCCATGTTGCGGGAAAAGGGCATTACCAAGAGTAGCTTAAGCCGTGAAGAATTTCTGGACTATGCGTGGGAATGGAAGGAAAAGTACGGTGGTATTATCCTGGAGCAGTTGAAAAAATTAGGTTGCAGTTTAGACTGGGATCGTACCTCTTTTACCATGGATCCGGATTACTACCAAAGTGTACTGAAAGTATTCCTGGACTTGTATGAAAAAAAATTGATCTACAGGGGTAAGCGTATGGTAAACTGGGATCCGGCAAGCCTTACAGCACTGAGCGACGAGGAAGTTATTTTTAAAGAAATAGATGCAAAGCTCTACCATGTTACTTACCTGGCGGGGGAAGAAGGCGGAGCTTCCATTACCGTAGCTACCACCCGGCCCGAAACCATACTGGGCGATGTAGCCATTTGCGTAAACCCGGAAGATGAGCGTTATAAATCATTGGTGGGGAAAACAGTTATCGTGCCCATCATCAACCGGCACATTCCTATCATTGCTGATGAATATGTAGATGCGGCCTTTGGTACGGGCGCTCTTAAAGTAACACCTGCGCACGATAAGAACGATAATATGCTGGGGCTGAAATTTCAGTTGCAAACAATAGATACACTGGATGAACATGGTAAGTTTACCCTGGCAGAACTTCCGGCGATAGAAATAAATGCGCAGGTAGAAAGCTATGCGGGCATGGACAGGTTTGTACTGCGTAAAAAAATAGCAGAAGATATTGCAGCACTTGGCCAGTTAGTAAAAACAGAAGAATATAAAGGACAGGTGGGTACAAGCGAACGCACAGGTGCGGTTGTAGAAAATAAATTGAGCCTGCAATGGTTTATTGACATGAAGGCCTTTATGGCACGCAATCCTGAAGCATTACAATCTGTAATGCAGGATGAGATTGGTTTTCACCCGGAAAAACTAAAAAATACTTACCAGCACTGGCTGGGCAATATTAAAGATTGGTGCATCAGCCGCCAGCTTTGGTGGGGGCAGCGCATACCCGCCTGGTATGACGCACAGGGCAATTGCGTAGTAGCCCTTAACGAAGCTGAAGCCAACAAAAAATATGTAGCCCAGTTTGGCGAAGCCAAACCACTCACACAGGATGAAGACGTATTGGACACCTGGTTTTCATCCTGGCTATGGCCGATGGAAGTTTTTAAAGGTATCAGCCATCCGGGAAACGCAGATGCAAAATATTATTACCCGGGCACCACTTTAGTTACCGGGCAAGACATCATCTTTTTCTGGGTAGCAAGGATGATTATGGCTGGTTATGAATACAGCGGCAAAAAACCTTTCCAGGATGTTTACTTCACCGGAATGGTAAGAGATAAGCAGGGCCGGAAAATGAGCAAACAACTGGGCAACTCGCCAGACTTACTGGGGCTGATAGAACAATATGGTGCCGATGCGGTACGATTTGGTATCCTGATAGCATCGCCTGCAGGTAATGATCTTTTATTTGATGAATCTTCACTGGAGCAGGGGCGCAATTTCAATAATAAATTGTGGAATGCACTTAAACTGGTAAAAATGTGGGAAGGCCGGCAGTCCGAAGATGCTGACCATAGTTCTTCTGCTTTTGCCATGGATTGGTTTGCAAGCCGCCTGGATGAAGTGAAAAATGAAGTAGAAAAATTGCTGAAAGAATTTCGCCTTAGCGAAGCATTAAAAACTTTGTATTCCCTTATCTGGGATGATTTCTGCAGTTGGTACCTTGAGTGGGTTAAACCAGGTTTTGAGCAGCCCATTCCTACCTGGGTGCACCGCAACACCGTTCATTATTTTACACAGTTGCTGCAAATGCTGCATCCGTTTATGCCATTCATTACAGAAGAAATTTATCATCGCCTCGATAACCATACCGATGATCTTTGTGTAAAGTTTTATAGCCCCGCCGGTAATGCGGATGCCACTGTACTGGAGAATGGAAGAATGCTTAAAGCCGTGATTACGGGCCTGCGAGACCTTCGTAATAAAAACCAGGTGAAACCCAAAGAGCAAATTACTTTACACATTCAATCTGCGCAGCAGGATAATTATAAGCCCATCCTAACGATTCTTGCCAAGCAAGTGAATGCGAAAGAGATCTGTTTTAGCGATGGCCCGGTATTAAATAGTATCACGACTGCTATTGAGAAAGATAAATTTTATGTAGAAACGGAAGCCCCTTTACAAACAGGCAATCAAAAGGATAGCCTGATGAAGGACCTGGAGCATCAAAAAGGTTTTCTTGCTTCGGTAGAAAAAAAATTAAGTAATGTAAGATTTGTGCAGAATGCGAAAGCGGAAGTGCTTGCGCTGGAACAAAAGAAAAAAGCGGATGCATTAGAGCGCATACAGGCTATTGAAGAAAGCCTGGCCAGTTTATGATACCGGTTCTTTAAACAATTCGTTAATTAACCCATCATGATCTGATTAGCTTGTAAATTCGGCAAATGAAATCCATTAAAATACCAACTCTCTTACTCGCTGTATTTATAACCCTTTCGGGCACGACAGCATTGCAGGCGCAGGCAAAGTTCAAGCCACCCACCCTGCTCATCAGCCTGGGAGACAGCAAAGACAGTGTACTCACGATTTCTGCAGAAAAAGTAGCGTCTATTATTAATGAGCCCCTGCGCATCACAGATGCAAAACAACATCCATACAATATCAGTTCTTACCAGTGCATGTATAAGCGCAGGGCCGTTACAGAAGATGAAGACACCGGTAAGGTTTCTCCCATCACCAGTATTGTAGCAGAAAGATTTACCAGCACACCACTGCCCGAAATCTGGCGCCGCACCATCATACAGCAATTGAAGCCCGGAGAAGAAATCCTTTTTTTCGACATTATTGTAAAGGATGATAAGGGCAGGCTTATGTATGCTCCCAGTTTAAAAATTACGGTAAAACCATGACGAGCGTGCGGGCTGCAGTTATCGAAGATATAGCACTGATCAGGGAGCTTTGCTTTTCGGTTTGGCCACAAACCTATGCTGGCATCATTAGCCAGGAGCAGATCAATTATATGCTTGAAATGATGTACAGCACCCAGGCACTTACAAAGCAAATGGAGGATGAAGGCGCATGTTTTATCATTGTGTATGCAGATGATATTCCGCAGGGTTTTGCTTCTTACGGCCAGGAAAGCAACAACAACTGGAAACTTCACAAATTGTATGTGTTGCCGCAAGCGCAGGGCAAAGGACTGGGCAAAGTAATGATCGACTATATCATAAGGGCAATACAACCCCTGGGAGCAAAAACCTTACTCTTACAAGTGAACAGGCATAATAAGGCCAAACAGTTTTACGATAAACTGGGTTTCAAAGTATTGAAGATGGCTGATTTTGATATTGGCCGGGGTTATTTTATGAATGACTATGTAATGGCACTCAGCATTTAATTATTCTCCCCAAACCAATTGCTGTGTTTGCTTAATGATACCCATCACAAATACACTTTGCACATGCCCCATATTTTCGATGCTGCTAAGTTTGTTCACATGAAAATCGTGGTAGGCATTCATATCTGCCGTATGCACTTTAAGCATAAAATCAAACTCCCCGGAAATGGTATAGCATTCAGTAACCTCAGGCATAGCATTAATAGCCTTAATAAAATGCAAGCCTGCCGTCTTGCTATGCTCTTTTAAAGAAACGTAACAAATAGCAATGAGGCTACGACCCACAAGTGTATGATCGAGCAGCGCTGCATACTGCTTAATTATTCCCGCAGTTTCCATTCGCTTAATACGCTCATGCACCGGGGTTTTACTCAACAGTACCTGGTCGGCAATTTCTTTTACAGATATCCGGGCATTTTGCTGCAACAATAGCAAAATCTGTATGTCTTTAGCATCCATCGTGATGGAGCTGGCAGGCGATTGTACTGCTTTTACTGTTTTTGCCATAGATAAAAAGAATTTTCTCCTGAAAAGTGAAAATAAAAATAATATTCTCCTTTATTTTTATAAAATTATAGAATATTCTCCTAAGGATGTAGATTTGCCCTTCAAATTTTAATTATTTATGTCAACACTTACAAGTTCTGCCATCGACTTTTCGCTGGCCCACAAAGTAAAAGATATCAGCCTCGCTGCATGGGGTCGTAAAGAAATCAAATTGGCTGAAGCAGAAATGCCTGGCCTGATGGCTATCCGTGCCGAATATGGTCCGTCTCAGCCGCTGAAAGGTGCCCGCATTGCTGGTTGCCTGCACATGACGATTCAAACCGCTGTGCTTATTGAAACCCTTATTGCGCTTGGTGCAGAAGTAAAGTGGAGTTCATGCAATATCTTCTCTACACAAGATCAAGCCGCTGCGGCTATTGCTGAAGCGGGTATTGGTGTGTATGCCTGGAAAGGTCAGAGCCAACAGGAAGCTGACTGGTGCATTGAACAAACTTTATTTTTTGGTAGCCCGGAGCGTCCGTTGAATATGATCCTGGATGATGGTGGTGATCTTACCAACATTGTTTTTGATAAATACACAGAACTGATCCCCGGTATTAAAGGTTTGAGCGAAGAGACTACCACTGGTGTTCATCGCCTTTACGAAAGAATGGCTAAAGGCACTTTGCCTATCCCGGCTATCAACGTAAATGATTCTGTTACCAAGTCTAAATTTGATAATAAGTACGGTTGCCAGGAATCATTGGTAGATGCTATTCGTCGTGCAACTGATGTGATGATGGCTGGTAAGGTTGCCGTTGTAGGTGGTTATGGTGATGTGGGTAAAGGAAGTGCCCAAAGCCTTCGTGGTGCTGGCGCAAGGGTAATTGTTACGGAGATTGATCCAATCTGCGCACTGCAGGCTGCTATGGATGGTTTTGAAGTAAAGAAAATGGTAGATGCTGTAAAAGAAGCTGATATTATTGTAACTGCTTCTGGCTGTCGTGATCTGATTACGGAGCAACATTTCCGCCTGATGAAAGACAAAGCGATTGTGTGCAACATTGGTCACTTCGATATTGAAATTGATATGGCCTGGCTCAATGAAAATTACGGAGAAACGAAAGATACCATCAAGCCACAGGTAGATTTGTACAACATCGAAGGCAAAGAAGTGATCATACTTGCTGAAGGCCGCCTGGTAAATCTTGGTTGTGCTACCGGTCATCCAAGTTTTGTAATGAGCAACAGTTTCTCTAACCAAACCCTGGCCCAGATTGAATTGTGGACCAATGCTGACAAATACGAAAACAAAGTATATGTATTGCCTAAGCATCTTGATGAGAAAGTTGCCCGCCTGCACCTGAGCAAAATTGGTGTAGAACTGGAAACCCTTTCACCAGCACAGGCAGAATATCTTGGCATACCTGCTGAAGGTCCTTTTAAGAGTGATATGTATCGTTATTAATCAACGTTCTTTTTAATACAAAGTCCCGGCCCTGCGCCGGGACTTTTTTTATGCTGAAAATGATCTCTTTCCTCCTTGATAAGCAGTTAAAGGACATTCCAATAATCTTAACATGAGGATGTATGGATGTGCAATACTTATCCCTCAAAAACATAGCGTTGCTTCGTAAATTTGCAATACCGTCCTTTTTATAAATCGGCAGGAAATTTAAACAGACCATTAAAACATTTTACAATGGATAAGTCAGCAGAAATAAAAGAAATGGTAAAGCAGAAATACAGTGAAATTGCTTTGCAAGACAGCAATACAAATGCAAGTTCATGCTGCGGGAGTGGGAGTTGCAGCACAGAGGTGTACAATATCATGAGTGATGAATACGACCAGTTAGAAGGCTATAATCCTGATGCGGATTTAAAACTTGGTTGCGGATTACCCACAGCATTTGCAAAAATAAAAAAGGGTGATACAGTTGTAGACCTCGGCAGTGGTGCAGGCAATGATTGTTTTGTAGCCCGGCATGAAACGGGAGAAACCGGTAAAGTAATTGGCGTTGATTTTACAGAAGCAATGGTAGAAAAAGCCCGGACCAATGCAGATAAACTACAGTTTAATAATGTAGAGTTCCGGTTAGGGGATATTGAAAAAATTCCCATTGCTGCAGGAGTAGCAGATGTAGTGGTAAGCAACTGTGTGATGAATCTTGTACCTGATAAATTAAAGGCATTTAGTGAAGTGTATCGTATTTTAAAAGTGGGCGGTCACTTTAGCATTTCAGATATTGTACTTACGGGAGAATTACCCGAGCGCATTAAAAATGCTGCCGAAATGTATGCAGGCTGCGTGGCCAGTGCAATTCAGAAAGAAGAATATCTCAACATTATAAAGCTAGCCGGTTTTAAAGGCCTTACACTGCAAAAAGAGAAACCCATTATTATCCCTGATGATATCCTGAAAGATTATTTAAGCGAAGAAGAAATCAAAGTGTACAATGCAAATAAAAACATCATTTTCAGCATTACCGTTTATGCCGAGAAGCAGGAAGCCTGCTGCGGCACCAGTTGTTGTTAAGCAATACCTTTTTATCTTTCAAAGAGCCATGTAAATTTGTGACCTGGCTCTTCTGGTTTTAAATGAAATTTTTTGATACTGTGGATTTCGAGGTGGTTGATGGCCTCTTCAATGGAATCGGTAAACAGGCAAAGTCTGAGGTCTTCCGGAGAGATGGTTCCCGCTTCTTTCATGCGTTCAATATGGGCGATAATTTCTGCATGAAAAGTTTTGCCAAATATAATGATAGGAAAGTCTGATATTGTTTTCGTCTGTATTAAAGTGAGCGCTTCAAAATATTCATCCAGCGTACCAAAGCCTCCCGGCATTACGATAAATGCGTAAGAGTATTTGATGAGCAAAGTTTTACGTACAAAAAAGAATTTCATATCAACCCACTTATCCAGGTAAGGATTGTGCTGTTGTTCATGCGGCAGCACAATATTGCAACCCACGCTCCTGCCGCCTACTTCTTTTGCACCCCTGTTGGCCGCTTCCATAATGCCGGGGCCGCCACCGGTAAGCACCGTAAAACCAAGGCGGGCCACGGCGGCGCCAAGTTCCATTGTTTGTGTATAATAAGGATGATCTTCTTTAAAGCGGGCGGAGCCAAATATAGTAACACAAGGCCCAACGAAATGAAGGGTTTTGAAACCACGAATAAAATCAACCACCACTTTTAGGGTAAACACAAAATCCTTCCAGCGGCTTTGGGGTCCATCTAAAAATCTGATCTCCTCTTTTGCCGGCTTCTTTTTCATTGCCATAGATTTTCAATTTAGTCAAAAGACTTTACTTGTACGGGCATGAATTGCAAAAAGAAATCGTAAGCTGGATTTTTGAAAAAAGAGAACGCCTGAAATATTGGTGAGAAATTCCTGCAAGAGCGCAAATTTATCTTGCGAAATTTCTTAAGGTTGATAACCTTAATTAATATTCATAGATACGGCATTTCACCGAATCTCAATTTACTAAAGTCCTGGTCTATGAATTTTATAGGAAAATCGGC
>DGQO01000140.1:0-395 GCA_002400445.1 Chitinophagaceae bacterium UBA4412 | reverse complement strand
GACAGCAAGCGCTCACAAAGTTTCAACAGAAAAAAGGCTCGCACTTCTGCGAACCTTTGTGGGAGATCGGAGTCGAACCGACGACCTCTTTCCCGAAAGCTTTCGGGACAGCAAGCGCTCTACTTTTTTTCAATTAACCACTCAATATATTTTCTGCTCTTTTTGGCTTTGATTGCTCTCTCCCGCTGCATAGCCTCAGCACGGCTACTGAAATCTTCAGTAAACCGAAGCTCCCAGTCTTTTGCTTTTGAAGTAAAAGTGGATATACCAGCATTGTGTTCCATTATACGACCTGGAAGATCGGTTGTATATCCAACATAATATTTGTCAAGTCGTGCTGAGTAAATGATATAAACAGTGTAAAGCATAATGAAAAAAGGCTCGCACTTCTGCGA
>DGQO01000156.1:8737-16202 GCA_002400445.1 Chitinophagaceae bacterium UBA4412 | reverse complement strand
CCCCTGTGGCCACGCTCCTGAAACGGGTGATTTTTTCAACATCATCAAAGGTTGGTTCTACTGCAGAGCTTGCAAGATTAGCTCCGTCTAAGGAGGTAAAGCGTATTATTTTTCCGAAACTGATTTCTGCCGTCCAGGAAGAGGGCAGGGCACCTTTTGCAAAAAAATCAATGCCCGACTTTTGTTTTTCTTCCAGGGATGGAGGTATGGAAAGCAGGGCTGTTGCTTCTCCATGTTTGCTTACATGTGCCCCCGTACTGCAAGACATTAAAATTACGCAGAGAAGGAGAGGTAGGATCAGGAATGGATAACATCGAAACATAGTTTAAATGTACGCCGATCAGTAATAACTTTTCTTACCTGGAAACGAAGCCGGTTATTGGCCAGCTTCAACCAATTATTGAATTCCGTACTCCACCCATACATTGGTGGTTGCCTGCTTACCAGGAGCAACAGAGATTCACATCATCAAATATAATCCCCATCCTGATTTTTAAGCACTTTTAAATGCTCCGCCATGATAAAACAAATATGTTCCATTGCTTTGCTCGTCACATCCGTTTCCCCTGCCCACGCACAACTAAATGCGATCATAAAGCAAAAAGTGGACGAAGGAGTTAAATATGGCGTTGAAAGTGCTTCAGAAAAAGCCGCTGATAAGGCCGTAGATAAACTCTTTGCCAAAAAGAAAGTAAAGGCTAATGGAGATAACAAGTCTAGCCAACCGCGGGATGCAACAGTTGTTCAGCAGCAGCCTTCCTTAAAAGCATATAGCAAATATGATTTTATACCAGGTGAACAAATACTGGGGTATGATGATTTCTCAAGTGATGCGGTTGGCGACTTTCCCGCTAAATGGACTACCAATGCATCCGGTGAAGTGATGACAGTAGATAAACACGATGGAAAATGGCTCAACATCTCTAAGCAAGGCTATTACCTGCCGGAATTTATTAAAACACTGCCTGATAATTTTACCATAGAATATGATCTCCTGTTTATTCCACCTGATACAAGAGATGGCCCTAATACAGCCGCGGTGGGGCTTCAATTTATTCATAAAACCGGCAAGACGGCATTTGACTACGGCCCGGATCGCAGCTATTTTGAAATAGACCCTTACATGAACAATATAAATGTGGCCACTTATACAAAAATGGGCGATAAGCTGGTTGCCAATGAATTTAATGTAAAGGGACTTAACAGAAATACTGTTCTCAACTATCACGTTGCAGTATGGCGGCAAAAAAACAGGCTTAGGGTTTATTTAAATGAAAACAAGGTAGTAGATGTTCCATCCTTATTATCTCCAGCTATAGCATACAATACAATCCGCTTTGCAACTGCATTAAATAACGATGGTAGTACCTGGCTTCTCAGCAATTTTAAATATGCTTCAGGCCTGCCCGATACCCGGAATAAACTAATAAGCGAAGGTAAATTCTCTACAACCGGAATCTTGTTTGATGTAAACGCTTCCAGCATTAAAGCATCTTCTTATGGCACGCTAAAAGAGATTGCTGCTGTTTTAAAAGAATATAGCAATCTGAAAGTAAATATCATCGGGCATACAGACAACGATGGTAATGCTGCATCAAATCTTGAGCTTTCAAAAAAACGGGCAAATGCCGTCAAGGATTTTTTTGTCAGGGAATTTGGCATTGATGCTGGTCGTATGCAAACGGATGGTAAAGGTTCCTCGCAACCTGCTCTTTCCAACAATTCTGCTGAAGGGAAAGCACAAAACAGGAGAGTTGAATTTATTAAATTATGAACTCCATAGTGTAAAATCCATAAGTGATATAGAACCAAACCAGGCTTCATACTACTGTGGGTAAAATGATGCTAAAGTGAAATGCTGGTGGAACTTGTCTTCTTGATTTGAGAAAGGGGGCGCATGCACGTATCAGCAGCATAGCATTGATTAAAAAGTAAATCAATCATTTTTAAAAAACCAGAAATGAAAAAATTGATCTTCTTAGGCTGTTGTATTTTTTTGTTTGTTTTTGTGTCTGCACAAGTGAGGCAGGTTAGAAAGATAAAACCTGTTGAATCTCAAACGACTTCTGTAACCAGCCAGGGTCAGCAAATGGTTATACCGGTAAACTTGAAAAGCGCCGCTTTTTCAACTATTAAATTAAAGAATGGAAGTACTTTAAAATATGAATACACTACGTTAGATGATCAGTCTGCTGGCAGTATGACAAGAGTCTCTCCAAAAGTTGCATCCGAGTCTGGCATTAGCATTATGCATGCAGATAAATTTAACGGCAGCATTAGTGTTAGTCCTAAGTATACTGCCAGTAACAATGAACAGCCAAACGGCCAATATTGTGTGAGTGGAACGCAGGAGTTGAGTCTAAGTAATGTTGACCTGCTACCCGTTGGTACCAAGGAATTTCAGTATAGGTTTTTACCCGGCGAGGTATTTGATCTTTCTATTAATGAGCCTGCATCCTTTTACCCGGTTGAGGATGGGAGAAAAGCAGTAACCATCTATGCCAGCAATACCAGCAATACGGCAAACGTAGATGTGGCCACTAACTCAAATTTGAGTAAAGCAATCAATANNATTTACGGGAGCGTGAGCGGTATGTTTGATTTTTCAAAAGCGAATAACTCCTATAAGTTCCTGTTCAATTTTGGGGAAGAGAGTTATACGATTTCTGCAGACAAGCCGCAAAATGGCTATTTCACGAATGCTGCTTTAGAAAACAACAACAGCCTGGGTTATATTAAAACAGTTACCTATGGCCGTCGCTGTATCATTTCTATTGAAACCAGTAAATATTCCTCCGATCAAAAATCTGAGCTGGAGGCTAAGTTCAACTACCTGATGTATAGTGCCAATATTAAAATGACTCAATCACAAAAAAAATTATTTGAAGATTGTAAAGTGCGTTGCCTCATTATTGGTGGAGACAGCAAGGCTGCCTATGCATTCCCACTTACCTCCCCAGCCGAACTAAGGAATGCTATTAAAACTTATCTTGAAAATTATACGAACAGCAAAGCAGTGCCCATTAAAGTGAATATGACGGATTTGAAAGGAAAGCCAATTTATTCCATATTGCCGGCACAGAAGATTCCGTATAACCGCTGCTTTGATCCGATCATAAACCTGGAAGTTAGTTTAGCAAGTATCACCGTAAATACAACCCCGGGTGTTCGTCCTTCTTACCGCATGTGGGGAGGCTTTTCCCTCAATGGATACAACCAGAATGGAGAGATACCTGATTTTTACAAACGTCCGGCACGTATAGATGTTACAGATAAAAGCTCGCATTTTATTGATATTAAAAATGGGGCAACCTATAAAGCAGATGCTAATATGAAAAGGCTGTTTCAGATGAACAATATTGAGCCTCAATCCAGGATAGTTTTTGCAGCAGACCTGGCAGATAACGGGGATATTTCAGACTCCTACCAGCGGGGGAAAAATGAAATTTATATTAACGAGATAATGGAGAAGATTGCAGCGAGCGAAGATGGTAATGCAAAATTTTCATTCAATGTTAATGATGGCAGTTTTTATCTCACTATTACATACCAGGTAAGAGAAGTAAAAATTAACCAGTAAAAAATTAAAATCATTTAGCGATTGGCAGCTATTGGCAAGGTAGCTTGCGTTTTCCCCTGGAGTAAAGGCTTAGGAAAGAAGCTATTTCCGGAGATTATCCTGTAATCAACTTTAAAAATTCTTCTTTCTTTCTCCTGGAAATATCAATGATATCATCATTTTGCATTGTTACCTGTCCTCCTTCGCCACGTGAATATTTTTTCACATGCAGGAGGTTTATGAGGTGAGAATTATGTATCCTGAAAAAATGATAAGGCTGAAGCATCTCCTCAAATTCGCCCAACTGTTTTGTGACAAGAATTTTGCTTCCTTCCATGAGAAATATTTTTGAGTAATTGGAACTGGATTCAATGTGAATAATATTTTTTATGGGGATAAATTCCAATCCATCTCCTGTGGGCACGGCTAACTTTTCTTCCTGGCTTTTTGTGGGCGCCAACGAAGTGCGCAAGGTTTCCATTTTGTCTTTAGTATAACTCCTGGTGCGCTGCGAAAGCCGCTCAACTGTTTTTTGCAAGTCTTTTAATGCGATCGGTTTGGTAAGATAATCAAAGGCACTTATGCGGATAGCATCTACCGCATAATGGTTATAGGCAGTGGTGAACACAATTTCAAAATCAGCATGGCCTACTTCATCCAGCATTCTAAAACCATTCATACGTGGCATTTCTATGTCGAGAAAGATTACATCTGGTTTATGCTGCTGTATCAAAAGTATTGCTTCTTCAGGCCTTTGCGTTATAGCTGCTATTTCCACGTCCGGACAAAACTCAATTAATTTCTGCTCAAGATTTTGTAAACTACTGAGTTCATCATCTATTAAAACGGCTTTTAACTTTCCCATTTTTATATAGCTTTAATCGTTATTTCAACCCTGGTTCCATTTGCTACGCCCTGCTCATCGTACATATCAGTAAATTTTACGGGGTTATTTATGGCACTATCCGCATTAAAAATATTAATGCGGTCTTCGGTTATTTTGAGCCCTGTGCTTTTGTGCCCGGGTTTATTTTGCTCATTATAAATGCCTGCTTGTTTTCTGCCCACCCCATTATCTTCTACAATAAATTTTATGCGGTCATTTTCTAATGTAGCCGTAAGCAACAAATATAGATAAGGCTCTTCGCTGTGTGCCAATCCGTGTACAATTGCATTTTCCACATAAGGCTGTATAAGTAAAGAGGGGAGACGATAATCACCGTTCAGCAGCTCTGGGTCGATGCAGGTTTCATATTTAAACTTGTTATTAAAACGGAGTTGCTCTAAATCAATATACAACTGTAAAGCTTCAATATCTTTTGTAAACGGCACTACTGCACTCTGACTACTATCCAGAATCGTTCTTGTTAAGCTTGCAAACTTGTTTAAATAATCACTTGCAAGGCGTTTTTCATTACGCATAATAAAGTTTTCAATACTGTTAAGGCTATTGAAAATGAAATGCGGATTCATTTGTGCACGCAATGCCTGCATTTCTGTTTCGGCAATTTTCTGCTTGATAGCTGCTTCTTTACGGATAACCATAATCCTCCGCTTAACAAAATAGAAAATAATGATACTGCCCAGTAAAAAAATTAAACCTTTAAACCATTTTGCCTGGTACCAATATGGCTCTACATAAATCCTGAGCATATCTTCATTTACAAAAAAGTTGCCTGCCTTATCGCCACCTTTTACATGAAGGGTGTACATGCCCGGGGATAGGCCGGTAAAATTCAAATGTCCGTCTTTGTTCTCCAGGAATTCAGTCATTAAGGGCTCTATCCTGTAATAATATCGATTGGATGCGGGGTTGAGGTAGTTGAGCAATACAAAGTCAACAGAGATAGAAGTTTCTCCCGGCCTGGTTTTTATTTGCTTGTTAGTATTTGTTTGAAGAGACAATGGAAATTCACGGTTTCCCACAAAAACCTCTGTGATGATTGTTGGCGTTTCAATGGGAGCTTTCAGCATTTGCTGTGGATGAAAAACAGCGATAGCTCCTTCCAGTCCCGCTACGATATCCCCATTTTTTCTTTTGGCAATGATCGTTTCAAAGTCGCTGCCTGGCAGGCCATCTCCCTCATTGAAGTTAATCCATTTATCTTTGTTACGCAGGTAACACCAAATGCCCGAAGCCCCCGTTACCCAGGCGTTATCATCATCATCAAAACAAATTCTTTGTAAAGCTCCAAGCTTGCCTTTTTCTGTGATATGCTTTTCCACACTTGCAGTCTGTGCATTATAAATGTAAATGCCATTCGTACTCAATATCCATAACTTACCTTGTTTGTCTTCATCTATACCATATAGAAATGCCTTTTGAAAAAGATCTGTAGCACCATTCTCTACAACAACAGGTAAAAATTTATCAATAGCCTTATGATATTGAAACAGGCCTTTGCCTCCGGTACTCACATAAATCCCGTTTCCCCGGGATTTAAAAAGATAGTTATTGTTTACCGGCAGGCATGCTGTACATGTATCCTTGTTGCTGTACCACTTTGTGAATTTAAGTGTAGAGCAGTTAAAAGTAAATAAACCAAAACTGTAAGAACGGATGAGTACTTCATCACCTCCAAGTGGAATGATCGTTCTAAAATCAACAGTTTTTGAAAAAGCTGGCGGGAAGTATAGCGTGGATTTTTGATGTCTTGGCTGGAGTATTACCAGGCCACCATCAACGGAAATAAGTAAGTTGTCTTTATTTTTAAGAAAATAGTAAGCAACTGATTTTTCTGCATTTGCCTTTTTAGATAATGGGTAAAGCGTAGGATAGAAATCTCTGAGAACGAAATTTGTGTCATAGCGAAAAGTTGAAACAAATCTTTTTGCCAGCCAGATACTGCTATCGGTCTCCAAATAACTGAAAACAACGCCTGATTTCAAAAATTCATAATTGTTAGAGCCGGGATCTGTAACCGGGTAAATGGTGAAACTATTTTGTTGTGCTGTTATTTTTTGGATTCCCATATTTGAACCGATCCATACATTATTGTGGCGGTCTTTAAAAACGCTGCTGAATATGTTGCCTCGCAATGATGTTGGATCATCAGCGATGAAACTATAATTCCTTATTGCAGCCGTGTGGGCATTTGCAAGATATACTCCACCGTTTCGTTCCAGAAAAATTCTCCATTTATTGCCGTGGTAGCCCCATTCCAGGATATTACTGATGATTTTATTTTTCGGCAGGTTGGCCGTCATTTGCACATCGCCCTTTTCAGGATTAAAAATATATGCTCCGTATCCCCAGGTTCCCAGCCGGTATGCTCCATCCTCATCTTGCATCATTTGGAGAATTACTCCGAGGCCCGTATTCACAATAAAACTTTTCTCCGGTTGCTTTGTCTTTTTGTTCAACTTGTAAATGTGGTTGAACATGTAGCCCCATTCATCGCCATGCCTGTCTCTAAACACAGAAGAATAGCCACTGTATTTAATTTTTGCGGTAGTAAATTGAGTACCCCTCAAGCTGAATCTTTCCAGCGACAGATCATCTTTTACCTTGAAGATGTATTCCCCCTGGTTACAAATCCAGTCTGTACCTGTCTCATCTTCATAGAGCGTTACGCTATTATTGTTTTTTATTTTATGAGCATCGGAGAAGCGGGTGTGGTAATTTATAAAACGATTTTCTTTGGGTAAAAAGCAACTTACGCCATCCACAGTGCATATCCATAGCCTGTTCCTGGAATCACAATAAATGGATTGAATGCTGTTATGGATAAGTGANNTATTTTTTAAAGCCATAACCATTATAACGGTTTAAACCATTAGAAGTACCTACCCATAAAAAGCCGGTTTTATCTTCCGTTATGCCATTCACCGCATCGCTGCTTAACCCGTCTTTGATGGTGAGATGTTCAAATTGTAAATCAGGAAACGGTTGCGAAAAGCAAGGAA
>DGQO01000156.1:1249-8676 GCA_002400445.1 Chitinophagaceae bacterium UBA4412 | reverse complement strand
TGCAATCCTGATGAATAAAGCTATGATAAACCTTCCATTTCTAAACTTATCGCATTTATCCGTCCTTTCCTTGCGAATTGCTTAACAGTATCTGCCGGGTTTGTAAACGGCTGGCTTTTTTAAGTAGATGGTTTTCTCTCTATGTGCCTGGCAGGTTTTTGGTTTCTAAGTACTGATTTTTCAATTTCCCTTGCCATCTACGGACTCATAGTCGCCATCTACGGAATCATGATAGCCATGTAAACCCGGATTAGATAACTTGGGAATGCTAAAAAATATTTCATGAAGAAGCTAATAATACTATTGTCATTGGATTTTTTCACGTCCCATTTTAGTATTGGTCAGAATGTTGGTATTGGAACAGCAAGTCCAGCCTCTTCTGCTCAATTAGACGTGAGCAGTAGTACAAAAGGATTGCTTATACCCCGCATGACCGCTGTGCAAATGTATGCCGTGCCTGCTCCGGCACCGGGATTGGTGGTTTATAACATAAGCGACTCAAGCTACTATACCATGAGAAATTTAAACTGGGAAAAAATTTCTTATGGAGAAGATAATTTATGGAAGCGCTATTTCAAATATATCTATGCACCAGCAGGAGCTTATACCGGAATTAATTATGATTCGCCCCATGCTTTTTCTATTGGTCAATTTGCCCCATTGCAAACGAGGGGCATGATTGGCAATACCCTGGCTGAGTTTGGGGAAGACCTGCAAGGAATTAGTTTAGTAGCCAGTTATCCCGGGGTGTTTTTCAATAGCTATTTTAATGGCGGAATTAAGTCGATGGTAGCAGGTGCTACGGGTAATATTACTTTGCACCAGGCAAACCCGCAGTGGTTCGACTTTTGTTTTGGAGATGTTGCTACCTCTGCATCTCAGCTTATGAGTAATACTTCCCGTATGGCCTTGCGCAGTGATGGACATCTTTTCCTGGGAAATGGCAATATCAACTTTTCCAGGGCTGGGTTCGAACAACAAGGAAGTGTGGGAACTACAGCAGCTATTTTTGGTGGAGACGGATCCGGAATTTCACTTCAAAAGAATTACCCGGCTATAGGCTTTAATCATTGGTACGATGGAGCAAACAGTAAGTCCATTTCGCAGGGATATAGTGCACAATTGGCATTGGACCAGAACAATGGAAATTTTTATTTTGCAAGTTGGCCTTTTGCTGCTATACCAAATGCCACATTGAATTCTGCCTCTGCTACAGTACGCCTTTTTATAAGCAGGTTTGGGAAAATTGGTTTGGGAACAAGTGATCCGCTCACTGATCTGCATATTGTACAAACGGCAGATGATCCATCTGCAGGAATACGCCTTGAATATACGGACCCGACCTATGGTCTTTCGTCCTGGAATATTTGGGCCGCAGAAGGCCAGTATTTAACAGGAAATACGTTTTATTATAACCCACTTTTTTTTCAAAGTAACAGTGGAGGATTAGCAGCAATAGCTAATAACGGTGCATATTACCAGCTATCAGACTTAAAGGAGAAGAAAAATATACACTATCTGGCTTCAGAAAATATGCTGGATAAAATTCAACAATTGAAGCCCGCAAATTATCAAATGATTTCAGAAAAAGAGGGTAATGCCGATCAGTTTGGTTTTATCTCACAGGACGTTGAAAAGGTTTTTCCCCAATTTGTAATGACAACAAAAGAAAATGTAAAGATGTTATCCTATTCGAGTTTTATACCGGTTCTTACAAAGGGCATGCAGGAGCAACAGCAAGAAATAGATATACTAAAGAGGGAGAACGTTTCATTAAGGGCATCTTTGCACGAGTTTGCAGACAAATTAGGGGCTTTGCAAAAACAAATGCAAAAAGTTCATTAAGGGGAGCCATACCTGTAACCAAAGAATGCTGCTGTGCAGCAAATGAAACTTACATAAAAACGGCTGCCATTACCAGGCAGCCGTTTCTTCTATTATTCAACGTCATCAGATCGACCTGTCTTCATCAAAATTTTCCAGTTCCCGGGCTACCGCATTTAAGAATGTAGATCCTAAAGCTCCATCAATAATGCGATGATCGTAGCTTAAAGAAATATACATCATGTGGCGAATTCCAATGGTGTCACCCTGTGCTGTTTCAATTACCATGGGGCGTTTTTTAATTGCGCCTACCGCCATGATGGCCACCTGCGGTTGGTTGATGATGGGTGTGCCCATGATACTTCCGAAAGTGCCCACATTTGTGAGCGTAAAAGTGCCGCCAGTAGTATCGTCAGGTTTCAGTTTGCCTGTGCGGGCCGCATTGGCCAGGCTATTAACCTGTTTTGTAAGGCCTACAAGATTAAGCTGATCAGCATTTTTGATGACAGGCACAATCAGGTTGCCGGAGGGTAGGGCAGTGGCCATTCCAATGTTGAGATCCTTCTTTACAATAATTTTATCGCCATCCACAGAACTGCTCAGCCAGGGATATTTTTTAATGCATTTTACAATGGCCTCAATAAATAATGGAGTGAACGTGATTCTTTCACCTTCTCGTTTTTCAAAATCTTTCTTCACTTTGTTTCGCCACATTACCAGCGACGTTACATCACATTCTGCAAAACTGGTCACGTGCGCACTGGTATGCTTGCTATCTGTCATATGCTTTGCAATCATCTTGCGCATACGATCCATTTCTATAATTTCCACATTGCCCTGGTAAACTGTGGGCATTTGTGCCTCATCTCTCTCCGGTGCGTTTTGTGCTGCGGCCTGTACCGGCGGTTGTTGTACCCTGGCAGGCATTTGTGGTTGCGCAGGAGTGGATACATGAGTAGTTCCGCCTGCTTTTTTGCTGGCTACATAAGCCAGGATGTCTTTCTTGCTCACCCGGCCATCTTGCCCTGTGCCCGGCATGGTTTCCAGTTCCTGCATACTCACGCCTTCACTTTGTGCAATATTCAATACCAGTGGAGAGTAAAAGCGTACGCCGTTATTTGTAGTGGCTGCTACCTGTGCTGCTGGCTGATAAGGGATGGCTTCTACCACATTGGCCTCTTCAAACTCTTCTTCATCATTTTGAACAGGAGCCGCAAAACTTTGCTGGCTTGCAGCGCCAGTTTCAATGCGGGCAATTACAGCACCAATGGGTACTACATCATTTTCTTTGAACAAAATTTCTGCTACGGTACCTTCTGCAGAAGAGGGCACTTCACTGTCTACTTTATCTGTAGCAATGTCCAGCAGGGTTTCTTCGAGTTCCACCTTGTCTCCCGGTTGTTTATGCCACTTTAAAATAGTGGCTTCCATGATACTTTCACCCAACTTGGGCATTACCAGGTCTACTAAACTCATATGGCTTTAGGTTATTTAGTGAATGGTTTATGAATGGCAAATGTAAGTAAAAGCAGTTTAGTTCTTTTTGCCTGCATCCAGCGCAAACTGGCGAAGCATATTGAGGGCATTCACGGCGGTAAGTTCAATATTTCTTTGCCGGTTAAAACGAAAATGAAATCTTTTCCTCACCTGGTTCGTCTTGTCGCCCACGGCAATCCATACAGTGCCCACGGGTTTTTCGGCATTGCCACCATCTGGTCCCATAATACCGGATACTGCAATGCCATAATTAGTGTTGGTTGCTCTCAGCAGGCCCTGCAGCATCTCATTTACCGAGGCCTCGCTCACAGCGCCTTCTTTTTCCAGCGTTTCTGCTTTTACGCCCAGGAGGTTTTGTTTCATCTGGTTAGAATAACTCACAATACTGCCTTCAAAAATAGCAGAAGCCCCCGGCATCGCCGTAAGCAGGTGGGCAATATAACCACCTGTACAACTTTCTGCCGTACTCAACGTTTTCTGCTGCGCAATCAACAATGATCTAACTGCGGCTTCCATCGGCTCATCTTTATCTGTAACGAGAAATGCTTCTACTGCTGTTTTAAGCTGGGTAAAGTTCTCATCTAAACTTTGTTGTATATATGCTTCATCAGTTCCACGGGCAGTAAGTCTTAATCGTACCATGCCATGATTGGGCAAGTAGGCAAGTTTAATATCTTTCGGCAATGCGTTTTCAAAGTCTTCTATAAGATCTGCCAGCATGCTCTCTCCAATGCCAAAAGTGAGCAAAGTGCGATGCGCAATGATTCCCGGTGAAAATCTTTTTTGTAAAAGTGGTATCACTTCATCCTGCATCAGGCCTTGCATTTCATGTGGCACACCCGGCAAGCTTATAAAAATCTTTCCGTCTTTTTCAAACTGCATTCCGGGTGCTGTGCCCCCCTTGTTTTGGAGCACGGTACACACATCGGGCACATCTGCCTGCCTTACGTTTCGTTCGGTAACAGGCCGGTTAAAAATCTGTGCAAATAAATATTCAACGTTTTTTAGCGCAGCAATATCCTGTACCAGCTTACCGCCAAAGTATTCGCAAAGCAGTGGCTTGGTAATATCGTCGGCCGTTGGGCCAAGCCCGCCAGTGATGAGGATTACACTGCTGCATGCACGCTCTTCATCGAGCACTTTCCAAATATCATCCCAGCTATCACCCACCGCCACACGACGTTTTACCGCAAACCCAGCCTTGTTTAATGCTTGTGCCATCCAGGCACTGTTGGTGTCTATCACTTGACCAATCAGGAGTTCATCGCCGATGGTAACAATTGAAATATCAATCATAATCTGAAATTGAAAGCCGGAATTCAGGTAAAAGAGAAATTTTTCTTCGGCTAATTTTCAAAATTAAATCTTTTAGTTTTGGCCTTATGAAAATGAATTCTTTTTTAGTGGCCATAATGCTGTTCCCCATTATTGCTGCTGCGCAAACCATGCCTGCAAAATTATCAAAAGCATTTGCTACACTACAGGAAGACGCTCAGTTTGCGCATGCTACGATTGCTTTTTCTGTGGCAGATGCCAGTAGCGGGAAAATAATATTTGAGAAAAATTCGCAGCTTGGTGTAGCGCCGGCCAGTACGCAAAAAGTAATTACTGCTGTTACGGCATTTGAAATCCTGGGCCGGGATTTCGTATACCGAACTGTTGTGGGATGTGATGGCGGGGTAGGTAACGGAATACTCAAAGGGAATTTGTACATCGTAGCCAGTGGAGATCCTACGCTGGGAAGCGGCCGCTGGGCAAGCACTTCCATAAACGAAATTACGCAGAAACTGCTGGCCTCTTTGCAAGCTAAGGGTATCCGGAATATTGAAGGAGATATTATTTTAAATACATCTGGCTGGGATACCCAGGCTACTCCCGGCGGGTGGATATGGGACGATGTGGGCAATTATTATGGGGCAGGCGCCGGGGGTATCAATTGGAACGAAAACCAATATGATCTTGTATTGCAGCCAGGCTCTAAGGAAGGCGACCCGGTAAAAATTGTAAAAACAGAGCCGCAATTACTGGCCGCTGCATTCGTAAATGAACTTCGCACGGGCAAGCCCGGAAGCGGTGATCAGTCCATTATTTATTTGGGGGAAAATAGCCAGGTACCCGTTGTGAGAGGCACCGTGCCCGCAGGAGTAAAAGAATATGTAGTGAAAGGATCTTTTGCCAATGCACCGCAGCAAATGGGGGCATTTCTTGATGCCATTTTAAAAGACAACGGTATTGGATTTTCAGGCAAGGTAAAAGTAGAATCAGGCCGTAGTACAAATGCTGGGTTAGATACTATACTCCTCTTGCAGTCGCCGGCACTGGATAGTATGATATATTGGTTTGAGCAAAAAAGCATCAACTTGTATGGAGAGGCTTTCTTAAAAACGATGGCTTTTTCATCAGGGCAAATGGGTTCCACCACAGAAGGGCTGAGCGTTGTAAAGGAATTCTGGAAGAAAAAAGGAATGGATATTACTGCGTTCAATATGCAGGATGGCAGTGGTTTGTCTCCGGCAAACAGAGTGACTACCCATGCTTTGCTGGAGCTGATGCAATATGCAAGACGGCAGCCCTGGTTTTCGGCTTTTCTTGAAGCGCTTCCCAAAATGAATGGCGTGAAAATGAAAAGTGGTTACATCAATGGCGTGCGGGCCTATACCGGTTATACGACCTCAAGCACAGGTGCGACTTACAGCTTTGCTTTCGTGATCAATAATTTCTCTGGCAGTTCAATAGCTGTAAGAGATAAAATGTGGAAGCTGCTTGATTTGCTGAAATAAAAGCTTAGCCAGTGGAAGGAAAATAATCTTTCAGTTTTTGGTAAAGCGCATCGGGCATTCCGCAGCGCTGCATGCTTTTGGCATCCATAAAGTAAAGTGTTACGTCACCCACATTAAGTAATTCATCTTTCTCATTATAAATTTCGCTATGAAAAATAATGCGATGCCCCGTGGGTAAGTCTCTCAGCGTAGTTTTTACTGTAATGAGGTCATCATATTTTGCGGGACGCAAAAATTTGCTATGAATATCTACAACAGGCATAATGATACCCATGTTTTCAATGTCTTTGTAAGTATATCCCAATACCCGGATTGCTTCTCCACGACCAATTTCATAAAACTGCGCATAATGGCCATGGTACACCACACCCATCTGATCCGTAAGGGCATAATGAATGCGTATTTGTGTTTCTGTCGTGTACATGTATCTGTAAAAAATGAGTGCTGTTGGAGATTTAAAATACCTATTTATTGATCATGCCATCTACGCTGATGCGGCCTGGGCCCACAAAGAGCAATGCTACGTACATGGCAAGATAAAGTGCAGGCAGCTCTCCTTTGCCAAAAAAATCTGCATGATGCACTTTAAATAGTGCCACGCACATGGTGATGATGATGGGGATAGCAGCTAAGCGGGTAAAGAGACCAATGACAATGAATAAGCCGCAGAAAAATTCTGCAAAGATGGCAAGGGAGAGGGAAGTGGTACTTCCAATACCCAGGAAATCGATGAATTGAGTTTTAAGACTGGCAAAGTTGATGAGCTTTTGATAACCGTGATTCATTAATAAAATACCAGCCCCAATACGGAGAAATAGCGTGGCAAAATTGAATGCACCGGCACTGTAGCGAATAGACAGAAATTTTTTCATTGGATGTTGTACATTTTAATATGGCGGCAAAAATAGGAAAACTGGAACGAGAAGTAATCCACAGGCCTGCATAAATAAAAAGTGCATTTATCAATCCTTTAACAGGCATTAGGGATATGTTTCGCTTTGTTTACATCCGCTGCATTTTTGCATTGGAATAAAGTTTGATAAGGAAGCAAAGATTTACTTTTGCAAGCGGACATACATCAACAATCTACACAATGAACCGACATTTTTTTTCTTTGCTGCTGTTGCTCACAGTTGCATTTTCTTCCTTTGCCCAGCCCACCCACGTTTTTACTGATGCGGAAAAAAAGTATAAAGAAGCAAAAGACTTTTTTGTACAGGAGCAATATGCACATGCATACCCCATATTGCGTGAACTTAAAAAAGACTATCCTCCAGCCACCAGGACAGATCACACCTATATTAATGATGATGTAGAATATTATTT
>DGQO01000156.1:216-1238 GCA_002400445.1 Chitinophagaceae bacterium UBA4412 | reverse complement strand
GCTTACTTTGATGAAGCGGGTTACGATAATCTTTCCAATGACCAGATTGCCGATGCAAAGTTTGAGAAAGCTTATGCTTATTTCAATCTTAAACGTTTTTCTGAAGCTAAGCCGCTCTTTAATGAAATACACCAATTGCCGGATAATAAATATTACATGGCGGCAAATTACTATTACGGGTTTATTGCTTACTATGATAAGCAATACGAAGAGGCGCTCAAATCTTTTAAACTTGTAGAAACGCATGCAGATTATCAATCTGTAGTACCCTACTATATTGCTGAAATATATTACTTCCAGGGAAAGAAAGACCTGGCATTATCTTATGGCGAAACGGTACTGAAACGGGGTGGAAATTTCTTTTATGAAAAGCAGTTAAAGCTATTGATGGGTCAGCTTTATTTTGAAAAACAGGATTACAAGAAAGCGCTTCCGCTTTTAGCTGATTATGTAAAAAGCGCAGATAAAGTGAGCAAGGAAGTTCTTTACGAACTGAGCTTTTGCTATTACAAAGAAGGCATGACGCAGGAAGCCATTGCAGGGTTTAAACAATTGAGTAATGAAAGGGATTCAATGGGCCAAAACAGTATGTACCTGCTGGGTGATTTATACTTAAAGATTGGGGAGAAAGCCAATGCGAGAAATGCCTTTCAATACAGTGCTTTCAATAGCTCGAACCCAGTGCAGCAAAGAGTTTCCCGCTTTAACTATGCCAAACTATCCTACGAACTCGGTTACCAGGATGTGGCGCTCAAGGAAATGAAAAATTACATCAGGGATTATCCTAATTCTGCTTATGATGTGGAAGCTAAAGAGATTTTGGTAAACCTGCTTACGAACACCAGCAATTTCCAGGATGCACTTGCGCTGTATCAAAGTTTTACACAGCCCACTGCTTCAATGCAAAAAGCATTTCCCCGTATTTTGTACGGCCGGGCCATAGAATATATTAACGACCAGGAACTCCTGCCTGCCGATCAGTTGCTGAGTCAGGTAATTTCAAACAACCTGTCTGGGAGCAT
>DGQO01000156.1:0-141 GCA_002400445.1 Chitinophagaceae bacterium UBA4412 | reverse complement strand
TGCATTTGAGGCCGTTACAAAATCTGTAAGTGCTGCATCTTCTCCATTAGCACAAGACGCTTACCTGCGGGCTGCGGATGCAAATTACATGCTCAAGGAATTCAGCAAGGCCAATAATATGTATGATGTTGTTATCGCCAG
>DGQO01000149.1 GCA_002400445.1 Chitinophagaceae bacterium UBA4412 | reverse complement strand
TGGTATTGTTTTATGAAGGAAAGCCGTGAAATGCTGGAAGCATTTTTAGAATTTTTAGTCTCTTAAATAACCAGACATAGTCATTCCCATCTTTTATATTTTCTCAATCTCTATTAAGTTATTCACCCCTCACAAATACTTCCCCGTATAACTTCCTTTTACTTTCTTTAAATCTGCTGGCTTGCCTTCAAACACGAGGTTTCCTCCTTCATCACCTGCGCCGGGTCCAAGATCAATTATCCAGTCTGCACTTTTTAAAACGTCTGTATTATGCTCAATTACAAGAATGGAATGGCCCTGCTCAACAAGCGCATTGAAAGATGCCAGTAGTTTTTTAATATCATGAAAATGCAATCCGGTAGTGGGTTCATCAAAAATAAAAAGAATGTGGCCTTGTGCACGACCTTTACCAAGAAAAGATGCCAGCTTAACCCGCTGCGCTTCGCCACCGCTGAGGGTATCAGAACTTTGCCCAAGTTTTACATAACCCAACCCAACATTGCTTAGCGGTTGTATTTTTTTAGCCACATCTGCGGAATCTTTATCGGCACTAAAGAATTCAATGGCTTCATCTACCGACATTTCCAGCACATCAAATATGTTTTTATCATGAAACTTAACGTCCAGGATTTCATCCTTAAACCGCTTACCACCGCAGGCATCGCACACCAGGTGCACATCGGCAAGAAACTGCATTTCTACTACCTGTTCACCTTCACCTTTGCAGGTATCGCAGCGGCCACCATCTACGTTAAAAGAAAAATGTTTCGGTTGAAAACCCCGCATTTTACTCAGCGGTTGTTTTGAAAACAATTCCCTTATTTCATCGTATGCTTTAATATAGGTTACCGGATTGCTACGGCTACTTTTACCAATCGGATTCTGATCAATCATTTCCACCTGGCTCAGGTAATCCAAATCTCCACTAAGCCCACGAAAAAGACCAGGCTTTGGTGCAGCCTCACCTAAATGTTTTTGAATGGCTGGATACAAAATCTGCTTTACCAGCGTTGTTTTACCACTGCCACTTACACCGCTTACCACGCATAATACATTGAGTGGAAATTGCACGGTAATATCTTTCAGGTTATTTTGCCTGGCTCCTTCTACGGTAAGGTAACGCACCCATTTACGTACGGTTTTTGGCGCATCAATATGCAATACGCCAGATAAATATTTGCCGGTAAGACTTTCCTTATTGGCTACAATTGCCTCATAATCTCCTTCGGCAATTACCTCGCCACCCAGGTGACTTGCAAGAGGGCCCATATCGATAATATGATCGGCCTCCCGCATCATGAGTTCATCATGCTCTACAACAACCACGGTATTGCCCAGGTCTCTTAATTCCTTGAGCACCGTAATAAGCCGCTGCGTATCCCTGCTGTGCAAGCCGATAGAAGGCTCGTCTAAAATGTATAATGAATTGGTGAGGTTGCTGCCCAGGCTCCTGGTAAGTTGTATGCGCTGGCTTTCGCCGCCACTCAGAGAATTGGCTAAACGGTTCAGGGTTAAATATCCCAGGCCAACATCAATCAAAGTTTTAAGGCGGTGATGTATCTCCAGTAAAATTCTTTTAGCCACCTGCTCATCATATTTACTCAGTTTAAGATTTTGAAACCAAACTTGCAGATCCTTCACGGGCATTTCACAAAGCTCACCAATATGGCGATCGGCCACTTTTACATACAATGCTTCTTTGCGCAAGCGAAAACCTTTACAATCCGGGCAAAGTGTGCGGCCACGATAGCGACTCAGCATTACACGATACTGCACCTTGTAAAGATTTTGCTCTACTTCTTTAAAGAAATCATTGATGCCATTTACATACTGATTCCCTTCCCACAAATCGCTCAATTGCTGGCTGGTAAGATCCATGATGGGTTTATGCACAGGGAAATCAAATTTGCGGGCGGCCCTTATAAATGCTTCCTTCCATTCACTCATTTTTTCACCCTTCCACGGAGCAACGGCGCTCTCGTAAACGCTTAGGCGCTTGTCTGGAATAATCAGGTCTGGATCAAGACCAAGTATCTGCGAAAAACCTTCGCAGGTGGGGCAGGCGCCAAATGGATTATTGAAAGAAAATAAATTGGGTACCGGCTCTTCAAAGCTCATTCCGTCCAGCTCAAATTTATTGCTGAAGGGCAATTTCTTCTTACCATTAATTTCAAGCAGCATCGTTCCTTCGCCTTCATAAAAAGCAAGGGAAACGGAATCGGCAATACGATGTAAATCATCTTCATCAAAATCTTTTTTCACCAGGCGATCTACAAGAATGTAAGTGTTCGGTTTTGCAGCGGAAGTTCCTGGCTGTTCCAGCAGATCTTCAATACGGGTAATCGTACCTTCTTCGTAAATGCGTGAAAATCCTTTTTGCAAAAGAATGTTCAGCTCTTCCTGCATGTTCCTGTTTGCATGACTTTTAAAAGCAGAAAGAATTAAAATCTTATCGCCTTCCTTTTGATTTTTGATAGCAGCAATCACATCGGGCACATCATCTTTTTTTACCTCCCTGCCACTCACAGGAGAAATCGTTTTACCTGCCCGGGCAAAAAGCAAACGCAAGTAATCATAAATCTCTGTCATGCTTCCCACCGTACTTCTAGGCGTACGGGTAATCACCTTTTGCTCAATTGCAATGGCAGGGCACAAGCCTTTGATATAATCTACATCGGGCTTATTCATGCGTTGCATAAACTGCCTGGCATAAGCGCTCAGGCTTTCTGCATAGCGTCGTTGGCCTTCGGCAAATAGAGTGTCAATAGTAAGAGAAGATTTTCCGGAGCCGGAAACACCAGTAACTACCACTAATTTATTTCGTGGTATAGATACCGTTACATTTTTTAAATTATGCACTCTTGCACCGTGAATGGAAATATTATTATTATCCTGATGTGATTTTGGTTTGTCCTGTTTTTTTGTAGCGATTGTTCTACTCATTTGTAAAAAATTATTGCATGTTTTTATGCATCTGTCTAAGGGTGAAATTATTACTAATTCCGTAACATACGGAAAACTACGATCGTACTTTTCCTATACCTTGGTACAAGTACTCGATTTTTGAATATTGCGTTGCCGTTCCAATTTTATATCTATTTTCACAGTCCAATATCCAGTAAAAGTGAAAAGCCGCTAGAGCCTATTCTCACAGACTTCTACGTTTTCTTTCCTCTTATTGGTTACTTATCAAACTTAAGTCCTAAACCATCAAAACTGTAGAAGTTTATGAAATGCCTTATCCATCTCACAGACCAACAATTGGTGCACCTGTATATGAACGGTGACGCCGATGCCCTTTCCACCTTAGTAACCCGTTACAAAGACAAAATTTACACATCCATTTATCTTCTTGTAAAAGATAAATACCTGGCAGAAGACATTTTCCAGGATGTGTTCATCCGCATTATCGATACGCTTCGTGGCGGTCGTTATACGGACGAGGGAAAATTTTTACCCTGGGCAATGCGCATTGCACACAACCTTTGTGTAGATCATTTCCGCAAAGTAAAACGCAGTCCGTCTATTAAAACCAGCGACGATCGTGACATCTTTGAAGTACTTAATTTCAGCGAAGCTGGCGCCGATCAAAAAATGATGGCAGAGCAAACGCATGATAAAGTAAGAAAGATGATTGACATGCTTCCGGAAGATCAGCGTGAAGTAATTATCATGCGTCATTATGCAGACCTCAGTTTCAAAGAAATTTCTGCGCTCACCAAATGCAGCATTAATACGGCACTTGGCCGTATGCGTTACGGGTTGATCAACCTGCGCAAGATGATGACTGAAAAACAAATTGCATTATAAAAAGTTCTATACCCCCCAAAGAAAAAAAAACTCATCCACTGCGGATGAGTTTTTTGTTTGAATTACTTTTTGTAAAACCCTTTTAGGCCAGCCCGAAGCCAGGCTGCATACTCCTCTTTATCTGGAACATAACCCACGGGATGCGTAAGCAATAATTCATCGCTGTTTAACAAAGCATACCAGGGCTGGGCATTATTGGCAAAATTCTCTGTTTCAAATGCAGCCCATTTATCTCCTACGCTTTCAATTTTTTTCTTAGAACCATCTTTGCTGATAAATACAAATTGCTCCTGCAGCGGCAATTCTCTTTTATCATCCACATATAAAGACACTACAATAAAACTATCCCGCAGCAGTGGATAGACTTCTTCAGTACTCCACACATTTTCTTCCATGCGCCGGCAGTTTACGCAGGCATATCCCGTAAAGTCTATAAGCATAGGTTTGTTTTGCGCTTTAGAAAGCCTGAGCCCTTCTTCATAATCATGGGTGCAGGTAAGAGAAAGAATACAATCCGAATTCGTATGATAGATACTATAATACAATGGCGGAGGAAAACCGCTAATGAGCTTTAGGTTTGCATACCGGGTATTGGTAAGCCCCGGCACAAGATATAAGGTAAACAAGCCNNCCAAATTCCAATAAATATCTCCCGCTTGAGCAAACCCCAATGCATCACCAAATCCGCATTGGATAAAAATTTAAACGCAAGCGCCACTTCTGCAAAACCAAGAACGATTTTAACCGTAGTGAGCCAGCCACCACTTTTTGGTAAAGAATTAAGCCATTGCGGAAATAAGGCGAACAAGGCAAAAGGCAGCGCCAGCGCCAGTCCGAACCCAGCCATGCCCGATGTAAGTTGCATTGCTCCGCCATTAGAAGACAGTGAACCGGCGAGCAGAGAACCTAAAATAGGACCAGTGCAGGAGAAGGAAACCAATGCGAGCGTAAGGGCCATAAAGAAAATACCTAACAAATTTCCGGCGCTTGCCTTACTATCCGCACCTGTGCTAAAACTTGCGGGCAAGGTAATTTCAAACAAACCGAAAAACGAAAGTGCAAACACGATGAAGACCACAAAAAAGAAAACATTGAGGTAAACATTTGTAGAAATATTATTTAGAATTTCCGGGTTAAGGGAATCTAAAAAATGGAATGGCAGGCTGAGCAGCACATAAATTAAGAAGATAAAAAATCCGTAGAAAACAGCATTACGCACACCAGATTTGCGTGTACCGGATTTTTTTGTGAAGAACGAAACGGTGAGCGGTATCATGGGAAACACGCAAGGCGTAAGCAATGCAATGAGACCACCGAAAAAGCCGAGGGCAAACAGGGTCCACAAATTACTTTTTTGCGCATCCTGTGGTGATGCAGAGGCTGAAGACAATGAAAAATTTACGATTGGATTTTTCAAGTCAATTGTAGGAATGCGAATGCGGGCCGTAGATTTAACGATAGTGCCACCCGCGGGATTTACTTCGAGTTCTGCTTCTTCGGGAATGAAATTTTCCTGGTTGGCCACTTCATAACTCAGGTTGAGTTTTACAAGGGGCGGTACCGTTCCGGTGATGCTAACGGGAATGGTTATGGTAAAGGAATCACTAAAAACGCTCTTGGCCCGGCTTTCAAAAATGGGATCTTTAATAGCCACAGCCGCCGGGGAAAATACTGGTTCGCCCAGCTTTACTTCAGCAGAAGATGTTTTAATAACAAGGCCACTAAGGCCATCCACTGCATCCGGCCCCGCATAAACATGCCATCCATTGCTCACTGTGGCCTGCAGAATAAAATTGAAACTGTTTGCAGCTTGTTGTTGTGCAGTGAGCTGCCACTTTACCAATGCAGAATCCTGGGCATCCGCCTGCATGAAAAATAGTAAAAAGAGGGCTGAAATAAGGGGCTTAAAAAGAAAACGCATGAAGTACTTTTTTATAAAAAATCCCGAGCAAGGTCGGGATTAATTGTCATTAAAATGAGATGATCATTTGGCAGCGAGCTTAACCGTAAAGTCAACCGACCGCGGCGGCAGGCATTTTCTGTCGTTGCACACCATATAATTTACTGCACCTTTAAGCACCGTTGCCACAGCAGATTTTGTTTTAACCCTTTGTACAAAACTCACGGTATTGCTGTAAAACTTAAGCGTGGAATTAAAGTTTTTATCAAACTGCTTTTCAAGTTGACCTACTTCACGGGTTTTACCATCCACAGTTACCAGCGGATTTTTCAAAAAACTAAGCGTTGTAGGCTCAGGTCCTTCGCCAGCATCCTGCGCATAAATATGCCATTGCGGATCTAGTGTAGCCGTTACATAAACATCATAAACCTTATCAGAAACCTTTTTGGCAGTGTAAGACCACTTCACAGGGTTTTCAATTTGCGCAGAAACAACAAGCACTGCAAACAAGGATAAAAAGAGTATGGAAATTTTTTTCATATGAGATCGTATTTAAATCGTATCCTGCAAATTTATTGTATCATCCAGCCTTTTGCTGTTAATTGATGTTAATAATCCAGCTTATGAAATGCCAAATAAATGCTCAAATACTTTTCTTCCGTCGGTATTGTTGAGTAAGGGACTACAAGCCCTTTCGGGGTGTGGCATCATGCCAAACACATTACGTTTTTCGTTGCAAATGCCGGCGATATTCATTGTTGTTCCATTAGGATTTGCTGCATCGCTCACTGCACCGGAATCTTCGCAATACCTATACAATACCTGGTTATTGGCCTGCAATTGTTGAAGTACTTCTTCACTGGCATAATAACGGCCCTCTCCATGCGCAATTGGAATCTTGAGTGCTTCTCCTTTTCCACTGCTGATATGGACATTTTTACAAGTAAACTTTTGATCCGCATTTCTAAGTAAGACGCCGGGGAGCAGACCACTTTCGCAAAGAATTTGAAATCCATTACATACGCCAAGCACTTTTCCGCCAGCATTGGCAAAAGCAATTACACTTTGCATCATTGGGCTAAAGCGGGCTATAGCGCCACAGCGTAGATAATCCCCATAACTAAAGCCACCGGGGAGCACAATACAATCTTCAGAAGAAAACATACTGAGGTCTTTGTCTTTGTGCCAAAGCGGGATCACTTCCTGGTTCATATCCTGCTGCAAGGCTTCAATCATATCCCGGTCACAATTAGACCCCGGAAAAATTACAACGCCAAATTTCATGTAAAGGAGTTTATTTCTGAAGCGCAAAAGTACAAACTGTGCCTCACTTATGAAACGAAATAGGCTACAGCCACGATAATGGCTACCATGCCCCAGTGGATAATCGTAGCAAACCATTTCCTTTCAGGATAAAAGAAGGCTGCCGCAGCAAATACGGAAATAGGCACTGCCATAAGAATCCAGCTACCAAAACTATTTTTTGCATTTACAAATGGCACTAATGCCGCCACCACCAAATAGAGGGTGAGCAATTGCCAGCTTTTCCGTGTTTGCACTACCTGCCGGCGAAAATGATGTTGTACAAAGTAAAAACCCAGCATAAGCGTGAGGGCTATGAGGATAAGCGCTGCCCAATCCCAGGCAGACTGGATAAAAACGGGCACGGTAAAAAGCACAATCGGCAGGCGATACATTTCCCATTGCCCAGACAAAAACAGCCAGGCTCCAAAGAAATAAAAAGGCGTGAGAATGCCAATAAGACCAATCAGCCATTCATTGAGCCGGAAAGCACGGGTGATGGCAATGCCTGCAATGAACAGGATGGTAAAAATGATGGCGGGATAATAAAAAAAGGATGCCAGCCCGATGGCAAGTCCAATATTAAAAATACCAGATTTTGCATGTGGATTGTTATGCATCGTACACAACCTGGCCCATACCCATATTAAAAAAGTATTGGCTACAAGCGCAGATGAAAATGCATACCATTCCGGGAAAAGAGATGTAATGAGCAGGTAAGCCATTGCGGGCAAATAGTTGAGCTTACTCAACATTCGCTGATCATTCACTGCTTTATTAAGCAACATGGCCTGGATAAAAATAAGAATAAACGCCAGCAAGCTAAAGATGAGTGTGCCCTGCGGAAACAATTTTTGCAACCACAAAACCATGGAGCTAAAAAGTGGTGCATCGGAAGGATGCAATTGTGCACCCGGTGGCTGCAAAAAAAGGTATAGCTTAATGGCCAGCCCGTAAAGCAGCAGAAAAAAATTATTTGATGGATTATTGGCTTTAAAAATGCCTGTCACAGTAAGCGTATTAAGTTTTATGAGAAACTCTCCGTGTGCAAATGTGCGCAATAATGCCCGTAAAACAAATTACAGTCAGTGCTATAAATTGAACTTAAAAATCAAGTTTAGCAAACCCAAGATTTCCCCGCTTCACTACAGGTACAATTAACCTGCGCTGCCCCACTTGCTTGGCAAGCCTTGGCATAAACTGGTAACCTGATTCCCTTGTCTTGAGTGTGGGATAACGATAGAGTTTCCCGTAAGTAGAAACACTTTGATTACTTACGATCTGTGCATTGCGTTCTTTTTCGATGTACAGAAAATTTAATTCGGCACCGGAGTTCATGAGACCGAAGGAGAGATAACTGTCATCATTGTCATTCGACTGGTTTTTTAAAATCACATTTCCCCACTCAATATTCAGCGCACTATCCAGGCTCAGCACAAAAATATTATTATAGAAATAACGGGTGCTCCTGTTAGTGTTATAATTGTCAAAACGGTTATAGCGGTAGTAAGGGCTGTTCCAATAATAATAATCGTTATAATAACTGTATGGATTGCCATACAAGTAATCCCAGCGATTCCAACTGTTTGGATTGCCCATACTTTGGCTGGAAAACTCTTCTGCCACGAGTACATAACTGCCATTCCTCTTTACGAGAGTATTCCGCAGAAACAGGTTGTCAAAAGCATTGCGAAAATTACCCGAGCCGGCAAGTGCCTGGCGAAGAGTATCATTCAGTATATTGAAAACGACTTTTACAGAATCCGTATCCCGGTTCATGATTGCGGAAAATAAACCTTCAACAGCGCCTCCCCTCTTTTCGGAATAATAGAATGAATTGATGAGGTAGTTGTTGTTCAGGTTATCAATTTTAATTTGTACGCCATCAATATATTTTTTTTGAAGATTGATGGGCACAGCAACGAAAGTGTTAGAAGCAGGCTTGCTGGTTACTACTTCAAGCTGTGCAATATTTTCCCTGTTGCCCTCCTTGGTTTCTTTTGTAAAAAAGATCGTACCGTCGTTGGCCAACTGGAAAGGACTGTAAATTTCACGCCTGTCATCAAACGCAATTACAGAGCGGGTACTGTCCAGCAATCGAAGTTTAGCGCTGAAACGCTTGGTTACAATATTTACCTTGTTGTTCTTTTCGTGCATTTTGTACACCAGGATATTTGATTTGTCTTCACTGTAAATGGTACTGTACACATCACTCCCGCTTTGCATACCTATCCTTGTTGTATCCACTGTGAGAATATCGCCAATCGGATTTGCATTGGCATCCATATCTACAGCGTCACAATAGAGAATACCATTGCGCTTATATTGGTAGATCATAATGAAGTGGTCCGGGTAGGATACAAAGTCTGCATTGATCAATTTTTCTGGTAAAAATTTAATCCGCTCATTACTTATTTCTTTCATATCCTGGTCAAAAACCTGGAAAAGATTTCGCCAGTTAATATTTTTAAAAACAATGTAGTTTGAACCTATCTTTCCAAGGATTTCAAAATTGACGTCATTGGCGGGCTCATTATGTGTTGTAGAGTAAACGATTTTTTGCGCATACAGTGTGCTGGAAAAAACAATGGGTATTACTAAACAAATGATAAGTTTCAGGCGTTTCATGTGGTGATACATTTAGATAAATTTACGCAGAAATGCAGCGTTACTATTGATTAGATTCGTTAAATATAAACCCTAAATTCTTATTAGATGAGTACAGTACTTATCACCGGCGGCACAGGCCTTGTGGGCAGGGCGCTTACAACGTTTTTGCTCAAGCAGGGCTATGATGTAATTGTGCTTACCCGAAAGCAACCAGCAGCCACTCAGAAGATAGAAAGGGTAGAATATGCGCTGTGGGATATTGAAAAGAAAGAGGTAGATATCCCAGCATTACTGCGGGCAGATCATATTGTGCACCTGGCCGGAGCCGGCGTGGTAGATAAAGCCTGGACGAAATCGTACCAACAAAAAATACTGGATAGCCGCACAGAAAGTATCGGGCTGCTGATAGAGAACCTGGCAGAACACAACCACCATGTAAAAACGCTGGTAAGTGCATCTGCCATTGGCTGGTATGGGCCGGATACAAAACCTGGCTTTGCATTTACGGAGGACGACCCTGCCGCAAAAGATTTTTTAGGCGAAACCTGCAAACGCTGGGAAGACGCCGCAGATAAAGCCGAAACGCTGGGCATCAGGGTGTGCAAACTAAGAACCGGTATTGTATTGGGTGATAAAGGCGGCGCTTTAGCAGAATTTGAAAAACCTTTGCAGTTTGGTATTGCCGCCATCCTGGGCAGTGGAGAACAAATGGTGAGCTGGATACATCTCACAGATATATGCCGCATGTATATTCATGCCATTGAAAACTCCGTGATGCATGGAAGCTACAATGCTGTAGCGCCACAGCCCATCAGCAACAAAACCCTCACACTTCACCTGGCTAAACGAAAAAGAGGTAAAAGTTTCATGGCCGTGCACGTACCCAGCTTTGTGCTCAAACTGATGATGGGGCAGAGAAGTGCAGAAGTGCTTAAAAGCACTACGGTGAGTTGCGCAAAAATCAAGGGAACAGGTTTTACTTTTATATTCCCCTCTATTGATGCTGCATTAAGTGAAATTGTGAGAAAGGAAAAACAAAGCACTACAAATCAGTCCTGAGAAATTTTCTCCTGCTCAGGAAAACAAATAAGGCAAGGTATATCAGGGTGAGCGCAAGCACCAGCCAGTAATAATCTGTAGGCAGTGCCGATTTAGCCATTGATTTAAGTGGATTATCCGGGAAAGTAAGCAGGCCATCAGAAGCGTTCATCGGCAGGTAATCGCCCAGGCTTCCCAAATCAATTCCCTGTTCGGACCGTAGCTTCATGCTGCCTACATCCAGTAACTGAGACACGATATTTTCTGCGCCTAAATAGATAAAGTAAAGGCCGATGGCAAATCCTGTGCGTTTAATCCATACCGAAATGAGGATGGCAATCATGTTATAGGACAGGGCTTTTAAAAAGAAATATCCTACATGACTAAAACCATTCAACGAAAATTCAGTGCCTGAAGCGAATCCGAAAATGCCACCAGTAAGGATTACGAGAACGGTGGAGATAACGGCTATAATTAAAGCAATCATCATCTTTACGCTGATAAATTCATTTCGGCTCCAACCGTCTATAATATTTTGGCGACTGGTACGAAAGCTAAACTCATTCGTTACCAAAATGATGATGAGCAAGGCCGGCAACATCAGCAGGTATCCTGTGGCGTAGCTGGTAGTTTGCCATGTATTTGAAAAGTTGTATGGACTAAAAGATACCAGGCCTGCCGTATTAATATTGCCCACAATGTTTTTATTTACACTGTACACGATATAATTGGATAAGCCAATACCAATCACAAAAAAAATAGCAAGTACTTTAAAAGCACCATAGTTTTTGATCTTCATCCATTCTACACCTAAGAGTGATTTCATTGTATGTTCTGGTTAAAAAAACGAAAAATAATTAATGGGTCAGTTCAATAAATTTGCTTTCCAGACTGCGCTTCTTCATTTGCAAATGACTAAGCGTGATACCTTCTTTGAAACAAAAAGCATTTATCTGATCGAGTCTTGCGGTGCCCACGGGCAAATTTAATTGCAGGTAGGCACCTTCCTTTTGTTGCTTTAAAAGCCCGGGCAGATTTGCAATCACTGCAGATAAACGATCTAAATCTGTTGCGGCAATTTCTACCAGGTCGTCATGCATAAAAATCTCATCGACCTTGCCAGAAGCTTT
>DGQO01000139.1:24944-29093 GCA_002400445.1 Chitinophagaceae bacterium UBA4412 | reverse complement strand
ATATGTTTGGGATGCCACAAAGAACTAAAATCACCCACGATGGCGGGTGGACGCTTAAAATGAAGCCGATGTAATTGCAGTAAATCAATATCTGCCTGGAGCACCTGCCGATGTATGGGATTAAGTGTACCGCCTTTTTCCCCGGGGCTTGCAGCGGGATCGTATTGAAAATGAATATCTGTTATTGTTCCCCGTGGATACATGATGCCGGGAGTGCCCATGTTCCGGATATCTAAATGAGTGGGGTGCTCCAAGCCAAGCGTATGACCAAATTCATGAGCGGCCGTGGTGGAATGATCCAAAACGTTAGCCAGTTTGAAATAACCGGTATTGCTGCCCAGGCCATCTACAAAAGAAATATCTGGTGCAGCATATTCTTCTATGCGGAAATAATTAAACAGTGGATTATCGTTTTCATATACTTCTTCCGGCTGAAGACCAGGTGTATAAAAACCTTTAAGATCAAACCGAACCTTGTACGTATTTCTGCCAATGCGTACGGTAGCATCGGGTTCGTTCCAATGCTGCGCAATATCCTCTGCAAGGGCCGTGCTTAATGCCTCGGAAGCAGCATCCCCATAAAAAAAGAGTTGCGCTCTTATCCATAGGATTTGCGCTTCCTCATCTAGTTCTGCTACTCCCATAATAGGATAAACGGTTTCAATTTTTTAGTTCCGTAATGGCTTACCGGATTTGAGCACGCTTTGTATGCGCTCCAGTGTTTTCTTTTCTGCCGTAAGGCTTAAAAATGCTTCCCGCTCTAAGTTCAATAAATATTGCTCACTCACCAGAGATTGCTCACTCAAATCTCCGCCACACATTACATAGGCCAGTTTCTTTGCTACGGTTACATCATGATCCGTGGCGTAGCGTGCCCGCCACATACCATTAATACCGGCGTACATAGCACCCAGGCCTGTGCGACCCAGTACTTTAATATCGCTTCTCTCTACCGGTATCACATAACCATCTTCATATAAATTGATTACGGCCTGCTTAGCTTCTGCAATGCGCCGGGCAGGATTAATGGAAATAATATCTCTCCCTTTACGATAGATTCCCATATCAAAAGCTTCCTGCGCAGATGTGGCCACCTTTGCTGTTGCGATAGTAAGAAAACGATTTTGCAAAGTGATGGTCTCGGGCTCCCCAGGATGCATTTCATCTGAAGCCCGCAAAACAAATTCTTTGGTACCGCCACCACCAGGAATAACGCCGATACCTACTTCTACCAGGCCGGTATAAGTTTCGGCAGCAGGAATCACTTTATCCGCATGCAGGCTCAGCTCACAGGCACCGCCCAGGGCAAGACCATGCGGTGCTACTACTACTGGTATAGAAGAATAACGAACCCGCATCATGGTATTTTGAAACATCCGAATAGCCATATCAATTTCATCATAATCCTGCTCAATGGCCAGCATAAATATCATGGCCACATTTGCACCGGCACTAAAGTTTTGTCCTTCATTGGCAATGACTAATCCTTTATATTTTTCTTCTGCAAGGCCTATTGATTTCTGAATGCCCTCCAGCACTTCGCCGCCAATGCTGCCCATCTTGGTGTACCACTCCAGGCCAAGAACATCGTCTCCTAAATGATAAGTGCGGCAGGCACTGTTCTTCCACACGGTTTCATTGGCAAAGTTTTTCATTACAATAAATGCTTCTCCTCCTGGCAGTGCCTTGTAGGATTTGGAAGACAAATCGTAATACAGTCGTTTACCGTTCTCTACTTTATAAAAACTTTTGATGCCGGCAGCAAGCATTTCTTCTACCCAGGGCGCTACAGTATAGCCAGCCGCCTTCATGGCTTCCAGCGTTTTGGGCACACCCAGTGCATCCCAACTTTCAAATGCGCCGATTTCCCAGCCGAAGCCTGCCATCATTGCGTCATCCAGGCGATATATTTCATCACTTATTTCTGGAATCCGATTAGAAATATAGGAGAATAAAGCATAATGAAACTGGCGGTAAAACTCGCCTGCTTTATCCGTACCTGATGCAAGNNCTTTTTCCATCGGCCCCTTTTGTTTTTTTGAAAAAGCCCTGCCCGGTTTTATCGCCAAGCCATTTTTGCTCCAGCATTTTTTCCAGCCAGGCAGGAATAGCAAAGAGTGCTTTAGCCTCATCTGCTGCACAATTTTCTGCCACACCATTGGCCACTTTTACTAATGTATCGATGCCCACTACATCCGCTGTACGAAAGGTCGCAGACTTGGGTCTTCCGATCACCGGGCCAGTGAGGGCTTCTATTTCATCGATACTTAGCCCAAGTTTTTCCATACTGTTCATGATGGCCATCATACCAAATACGCCAATCCGATTGGCAATAAAGGCAGGTGTGTCTTTGGCCAATACTGTTGTTTTGCCAAGGTATAAATCACCATAATGCATCAGGAAATCCACCACGGCAGGATCGGTGTACACTGTTGGAATAATTTCCAGCAGCCGCAGGTAGCGTGGCGGATTAAAAAAGTGCGTGCCGCAAAAATGTTTTTTAAAATCTTCCGTTCTTCCTTCCGCCATCAGATGTATTGGAATGCCTGAAGTATTTGAAGTGATGAGGGTTCCTTGCCGACGGTATTTCTCCACTTCGGTAAAAACAGACTGCTTGATATCCAGTCTTTCTATCACTACTTCAATAATCCAGTCTGCAGATGCTATGTCCTGCATATTGTCCGTAAAATTCCCTGTCTTAATATATTTGACTACATCCTTATCGTATACCGGCGAAGGATTCGATTTCAAAGCAGCAGCCAGGGCGTCATTCACAATTTTATTACGGGCAGCAATCGGTGCATCCTCTGCAATATCCTTTGGCAAAATATCCAGCAATAAAACCTGCAAACCAACACCTGCGAAATGGCAGGCAATGCGGCTTCCCATTACGCCACTACCCAGCACAGCAACTTTTTTTATCGTTCTTTTCAACATGGCAAAAAATTAGTTAGTTAAACAACTATTTAGATTTCGAAGGTAGTATAATTATGCAGCGAACAAAAAAAATTATGCGTTTGCAGAGAAGAGTATTTGCCTGTACAGTAAATGGACCCCTGCTCTGGCTGCACACCTTAAAAAAGCCCGGCAGCTTAACGGCTGTCGGGCTTAATTATCAAGCGCTGGCTCAGTAACTTATTCCACAAAATATTCGCTACCGGCAGCATTGATATAACCCACTTTTCCATCAAAGTTTTTAATGAGCAGGTAACTATTTGTACCATTTACGGCTTGTATATCGCTGTACCTGGGTTCAATCCTGCGTTTGTCTAAATAAAGAAATCCACGATTGTTGTCGGTACCCGTTAAAATAAATCCATCATGACCATCATATACAATATCTGAGTATCCATCCGGGATAATATCATTATTCTCGGGGTCTTTGATATAAGTTTTACCATCTTTTTTTACAATAATGTAATCCTTACCATCTGCAGCCTTCACGGAAAATACCTTTGCATATTCTGGCTGAATCCTCATTTGGCCAATACCACTGATGATACCGTACATTCCTGCTTTTCTAACTTCGAGATAAGGGTTAGCTGTCCGTACCACATGGATGCTGTCAAACTGAAAGGGAACGATCGTTTCAAATTTTGAGTTGAATACACCATACTGGCCATTTTTTATTGCGACATAATACGTCTCATCGCTATTCGTCATTTTGTAGTCATCTTTAATCANNGTAGCTCCTTTTGTGTTGATGCAAACTTCATATTTATCGCTGCGCAACGATGCGCCTGCAAACAAAACAGAATCTCCTCCTTCTTTACCCTCTCTTGGAACAAAACCCCTGCGAAAGGATTTGGCCACAGTAAATTTTGCCGGAATCACCATCTTTCCATCTTTGTTAATATACCCATATTTGCTTCCCAGTTTTACGGCTGCATAGCCCTCAGAAAACCAATTGGCTTCCGCATATTTTGGTGCAATCACCACTTTACGATCCGGAGAAGCATAACCCCACTTATCCCCTTGCCGATACGGGATAAGAGACATATCAATTTGCTGCGCAAAAATTTCGGGAGAAAGTGCTGAAAAAAGCAGCACGGCTAAAAAAAATCGTTTCATAGTATTATGCATTGTTTCAGGTTGTACTATGCAAACCTCTCACCAAACACAACTTTTCCTTTATAATGAACTATCCTT
>DGQO01000139.1:19233-24854 GCA_002400445.1 Chitinophagaceae bacterium UBA4412 | reverse complement strand
GGGTAATTCTTTAACGCATTGCTGATGGAATCCAGGTGAGCAATGAGCTGATTTTCATCTTCAACATAAGGATTAAAATAAGGTGCATAAAAGCTGGTATAAAAACCTGCACTACAAAAGCTTTGAAGGTATTGCGGCGAAGATGATTCTACGATAATTCTTTGCCGCAAAGCATTTGCTTTTTGCAAATATTGTAACCGGGCCAGGGACTGGGATTCATTACCTGCCGAAAGATTTTTGAAATCTAGCCATACAGAAAGTTTGGGATGTTTTTTAAGTGCAGCAGTCAGCAGGTCTTGCAATGTAAGTTGAGTATAACCTGCGGTATCGTGGTAAACCAGGAAGCGGTTTTTTGCGGTGTCAAAATAGACATCAATTTCAATCCCGCCGAGGGTAGTATCTGCCAGTGCCGCCTTTTCCAGGTTGTTCACTGCTTTTTGCCAGTGCTTGTTACTGCTTTGCAAAAAACTTTTGCAGCGGTTGTAATTAAGAGGCCCACGCTGGCTTGTAAATGAATCTGGAATAAGCACACGGCTCATGCCTTTGTGCAATAGAACATCAATACCCAACACAGTCAGCAGGATGATGACGGAGAGCGTATATTTGTTTGTGAAAATCGACTTCAATTTCATGTAAACTTTCGCAGTTTTTTTACAACAATTCTACTTTGAACCCGAAAGAAAAAAAACCTTTGCTGCTCTTACTCAAGCTTATCCTTTTAATGGGATTGCTCAAAGTTACTTTCTTTTTTTTCAATAGCGGAATGGCTGGCGGCTGGCAGATCCATGGCATTAAAGAAGGACTGACGGTGATGTACTGGAGTATATTTTATGATACTGCTGTCGTCATCTTCATAAACCTGCCTTTCTTTCTTCTGCTTTGGCTACTGCCAAAAAAAGCATACGAAAAAACATGGGTATCCGCACTCATCAGCATTGTATTTGGTGTTATGAATAGCTTTGCGCTCCTCCTGAACATCATTGACATTTTCTATTACCGCTTTCATCAGCAGCGTGCAGATGCAGACTTATTTTTTGTGCTGCGAAACCCGGCAAGTGCTCAATGGAAAACATTAATGCTGGCGATAGTAGTACTGGCTGTTTTTATTTTGCTCAGCAGCCTGCTGGCACAAAGCTTTCGGCGGGTAATAGCCCGCCGGCAATCTCTTGGCGCACCTGTAAAAACGATTGCAGGAATTGTATTTGCTGCCATTCTCTTTTCAAGCGCAGGCACTAATAAACTATTGCCTTCTTATCCACTTACCAAAGTAAAAACAGTGCAATTGCCTTTGGCGCAAAACTCGCTGCACAGTTTTGTATATTCCTGGTACCGTCGTAATGATATGATCCTGCCCCAGCGGCAATACATGCCAGACAGTGTGCGCCAGCAAATATTTCCGATAGAGAAGCAAAACACAGTACTGCGGCCTGCAAAAAATATTGTGCTGTTTATCATGGAGAGCGTGCCCTTCGATTTTTTTGAGAGTACCCATCAATACAAAGTGCGCATGCCCTTCCTGGATAGCATCGTAAGGCAAAGCCAGTTTTTCAGCCAGGCTTACAGCTATTCGTATAGTTCTAACAAGGGTATCACGGCCATTCTTGCCGGCATGCCCACCATTACAGATATTCCGGTATATCACTCTCCATTTGTGCAGCTACCACACACAGCGCTTGGCAGTTTGCTTGCGGATAAAGGCTATGAAAGTGCATTCTTCATTGGCGACCGCTACGATGATTTTGGCTTTGCAAAATGTTGTAGCTGGTTGGGTATTCAGCAATATTTTTCCATGGATCAAATACCGGGGCACGATACGATGGCCATGCATACCATGGGACTGCATGACGAGTATGTGCTGCATTTTATGCAGCAAAAAATAGCCAGGCTGCAGCAGCCGTTTTTTGCCGTACAATACAATATCAGTACGCACTTTCCTAATGATTTACCGCCGGGATACCGTACCCAATTTGCGCAGAATAGCACCGGCCCCATGCGATCAATGGAGTATTATGATTCCTGCCTCTCTGTGTTTTTTAAAGCAGCGGTGCATGAGCCCTGGTTTGCAAACAGTGTATTTATTTTTTGCGCAGATCATTGGGTAGAACCCGGTGATAACAACGCCGCTATTCACCCGGTGAATAGTTTCCACATTCCGCTTTTTATCTACGATCCGCAGCAGCCCGTTGGCAAATGGAACAGCTCCCTGGTGAGCCAACTGGATATTGCAAATACCGTATTGGCTTATGCAGGATATAACAAACCCTTTATGAGTTATGGAGAAAATTTACTCGAATCTTCTGCAAAAGAAAAACGCATAGTGATCACCCGGATAAATGCCGCACTATACCAGGCAATAGATAAAAAATATGTACTGGGTTTTGATGCAGTGGCTGGTGCTGTAAAATATGCTTACGACTTGCAGGCAGATCCGCTGCTGCAAAAAAACATTGCGACGGACAGTGCTGCAAACCTTCAATATTTACAAAAGTTTATGGAAGCCTTTTTACAAACAGCTTCTCATGTGCAGCGTCCTTAGCTTACACCGCTGCCATTGTTTACCGCTGTGTCTGGGTTTACAAATTGTAATTTTCCATCCGCATCTTCCGCCATCAGGATCATACCGTTGCTTTCAATGCCACGCATTTTGCGGGGCGCAAGATTAGCTACAAGCACAACTTGCTTTCCTATGATAGATGCCGCATCAAAATGCAAAGCGATGCCACTTACTACAGTCCGTTTTTCGAAGCCAAGATCTATTTCAAGCTTTAATAGCTTATCTGCTTTTTCCACTTTATGCGCAGCGATAATGGTACCCACTTTCAAATCGAGTTTTGCAAAATCGTCGTATTGAATTTCTGGTTTCAATTCCACTGCTTTCACCGTTTCTTCTACGGTAATTGCCGGAGTATTGCCCGGCGTAATGGCTGCCTGGTGAAGCTTATCTACCTGTGCTTTTATTTCTTCATCTTCCATTTTTCTAAAAAGTAACTGTGGCTCCCGAAGGCTATAGCCCACGCTGAGTAATTTAATTTTACCGGCATTTTCCCAATCCAGCATTTTCTCTACCACCTTCATCATACCGATCATCTTTTTGGCCGTATCGGGCAAAAACGGGTTGATCAAAATAGCCAGGTTTGCACTGAGCTGAAGACAAAGATGCAGGCAGTTATCAATGCGCTGCTGGGCTTCTACAGACACGGCATCATCCGTACCCGTTATTTTTTTAGCCAGTATCCAGGGTTCTTTTTCCTGCATGTATTTATTTCCGCTGCGGGATAAATCAATAACCTCAAACAATGCATCCCGGAACCTGAATTCTTCCAGCAGTTGTTCAACTTTACTTTTCGCACTTTGAATGGTTTCAATAAGCGCTTTGTCTTTTTCATCCAGCAAATGATCATGCAGTCTTGGCACTTTGCCTTTACAAAGTTTGTGCATGAGTACCCAGGTGCGATTGATAAAATTGCCGAAGATGTTTACCAATTCACTGTTATTCCTATCCTGGAAATCCTTCCAGGTAAAATCGTTGTCTTTTGTTTCGGGGGCATTGGCACAAAGTACATATCTCATTACATCCTGGCAGCCAGGAAAATCTTTGAGGTACTCATGTACCCATACTGCCCAGTTTCGGCTGGTACTCACTTTCTCCCCTTCAATGTTCAGGAATTCATTTGCCGGCACACTATCTGGCAATACAAAACCACCATGCGCCTTAAGCATTGCCGGAAAAATGATGCAATGAAAAACGATATTGTCTTTGCCAATAAAATGTACCAGTTTGGTATCTTCTTTACACCAGTAATCAGCCCATTTTGGCGTGAGTTCTTTCGTGGCAGAAATATAACCGATGGGCGCATCAAACCATACATACAATACTTTGCCTTCTGCATCGGGCAAGGGAACTTTTATGCCCCAGTTNNCTGTCTCTTGTCATAGCCCGGCTTTGCAGGCCACTGTCCAGCCAACTCTTGCATTGGCCATACACATTATTCTTCCATTCTTTATGTTCCTCCAGGATCCATTGCTTTAGCCAGGGCTCATAATTCTGCAAAGGAAAATACCAGTGTTTTGTTTTTCTTTTTACCGGCACAGCATCACTCAGCGCACTCTTGGGATTNNGGGCAGGTGCCGGTGATGTAGCGATCGGCCAGGAATGTGTTGGTCTTTTCATCAAAATATTGCTCCGTTTCTTTTTCTTCAAACAAACCTGCATCATACAATTTTGTAAAAAAGGCCGAGGCAGTTTCATGGTGAATAGGATTTGAAGTGCGGGAATACACATCAAAAGAAATATTCATTTGGGCCATGCTCTCTTTTATGAGGGCATGAAATTTATCTACCACTTGCTGTGGCGTAATGCCTTCCTTCATAGCCCGGATCGTAATGGGCACACCATGTTCATCGCTTCCGCCAATAAATAAAACGTCTCTTTTTTGTGCCCGCAGGTAGCGCACATAAACATCTGCAGGCAGGTAGCAACCGGCCAAATGACCGATATGCACAGGCCCATTAGCGTAAGGAAGTGCCGCAGTTACCAGGTATCTTGATGGATTATTCATACATTTTTTCTTCGCCAGGCGGCGAATTCATTTGTTTTAGGTGTGCAAAAATACCTGAATTGACAGCATCTCCCAAACCGGAAGCATTGGCCGGCACCTGCTTTGCCTTAACTTTCCGATATTGTTTTATTAATGATGCCCTCAGCATTCATGAAAAGAAGAGATTTTTTACAAGCTTCATTGCCTTTAGCGGCAGCAGGGTTGCTGCCTTCGGCCTTAAGTGCCGCCGGGCTACCCATGGGTGAAGGTGCCAATTTACTTCCCCCCTATTTACAACCGGGAGATCTCATTGGTATTACTGCTCCGGCGGGATACATCAGCCTGGAAGAAATTGAACCCGCCGTAAAAAAAATGGAAGAATGGGGCTACAAATTGAAAATCGGGAAAACCATTGGCAAGCGAGACTTCACTTATGGCGGCACCGATGAAGAGCGCCGGGATGATTTGCAAAATATGCTGGATGATAAAAATATAAAAGCCATCATGTGCGCCCGGGGTGGATATGGAGCGGTACGTATTGTAGATCAATTAAATTTTTCATTGCTAAAAAAGTATCCGAAATGGATTATTGGCTTTAGCGATATTACGGTACTCCTCAGCGCCCTGGATGTAAAAGTAAAGATGGCGGGTATTCATTCTAAAATGTGTAACAGTTTTCCGGCAGACTGGAGTAAAGCAGATGATGTGCAGCGAATAAGTATTGAGAGTATTCGCCAATGCCTGGCNNGGCCACCTGGTAGGCGGAAATTTAAAAACGCTGGAAAGCCTTGCTGGCAGCAGCACAGACCTTTGTACAAAACACAAAATTTTATTTGTAGAAGATACCGGCGAATACCTGTACAGTATCGATCGCATGTTTTGGAATTTGCTTCGCAGTGGAAAATTAGAAAAGCTGGCAGGCCTCATCGTGGGCGGCTTTAAAATTAAAAAAGACGATGAAGGGGAAGCTTTCGGCAAAGCCCTGGAAGAAATTGTGATGGAAAAAGTGAGCAGATTTAAATACCCTGTTTGTTTTGATTTTCCTGTGGGACATCAAAAATATAATGTGGCACTTAAAACAGG
>DGQO01000139.1:2469-19220 GCA_002400445.1 Chitinophagaceae bacterium UBA4412 | reverse complement strand
TTCCTTTATCATTTACCTGCACGCCAGTTACCGGGTGTTTAAAAGACAAAATCCAGACATAAGTACCGGTGGGCGCATCTACGCCTTTGTAACGGCCATCCCAGCCCTTGAGCGGATCATTAGTAGCAAAAATCTTTTCGCCAAAGCGATTAAAAACGATCAGTGAAAAATGGGTAGCCAGTTCGGCATTAATGGCACGCAGGTAATCATTCAGCCCGTCTCCATTTGGTGTAAATGCACCCGCCACTTTAATCAGGCAATTATCCAGCACTTTTACATAAATATCATCTGTGCCCACGCAGCCATTATTGTCTGCTGTGAGCAAATAAGTATTTGAAGCGGGACCGGTGGTGATCTGTGCCGTTCTTTCTCCTGTACTCCACACATAACTTACGCCTGGCTGTGGCGGCACGCCAATGATGCCACTCAGGCCGGGGCAAAACGTTTTATCATCTCCTAAAGTAAAAACCGGCACCTGGTACACAATAGCTATCCCCGTATCTGAAACATTGCCGCAGAAGCGATCTTGTGCTGCAAGAATGATAGCATAGTTGCCCTGGCTAGCGTAGGAAAAATTCGCATTGGGTTGATTCTGCAAGGAGACCGCATTTCCATTTGTCCATGTATAAGCTTCTACGCTGCCCGTAATTTGTGCAGTAAGATTTACCTGTTCTCCACTACAATATTTTGCATGGAGCCCGGTAAAATGCACAGAAGGAGCGGCGGTTACAACCACAGGTTGTGCGGCGGTATCCTTACATCCCAGGTTATTGGTGCCAATGAGGGTGATCGTATAGTTTCCATTTGCGGTGTACACATGCGGCGCAGGAGACTGCCCGGCAAATGCGGAAGCATCCCCAAAAGTCCATTGGTATTGAAGGTTATTGCCAGTAGAAGTATTTGTAAAACTGATGGGTGCCTTTACACAAGCCGTATCTGCGCTCTTAGAAAATGCTACAGAAAAAGCATTGCCCAATGGATAAGAGCGAAGTAAAGTGTCACTGCAAATGCCATTGCTCACAATCAATTGTACCGTGGCTGTGCTGGTAGATGCCGGAAAAACAGGAGATGCTGTTGCGCCAGACGCCGTGGAACCATCACTAAAATTCCATTGCCAGCTATTAATACCATTCCCACCCGGATGGCTCAGAACAATCGTATCTTTTACGCAACCCAATTTTACCTGGTCATTAAAAATAGCCGAAGGTTTTCCCAGCACGGCAAATGAAATGGTCTCAGTGGTTTTTTGCGTAGCATAGCAGGTATCCATCACACTGTTTCCATCTGCGCCTGCCATATTGTGCAGTACGTAATTACCAAACTGGGTAATAGGTTGTGCCAGCGTAAGTGTGAGCCAGCCTGTGTATCCGATACCGCAGGTTACATCTCCATTTACGGAGATAATACTTACCGGTGCAGGTCCGGTAATGCTGAATTCATTGGCAGATGGTGCCACGCTGCTGCACAAAATGGGTTTGCTGTAAAAAACTTTTATCTGCGCAGGCGCACAACGATCATATTGCACAGAGTCATATACCGGCGCAGGAGACTGCGTACTGGTAAATGGAAAAATGGTATTTACAGGTATAAACACAAGGCAACTGTCTGAAAGTGTGTTCCCATCGCTTCCCGCATTCAGGAGCAAATCAAAAGTACCTGCCGGCAAGTTTCCAGAAAAACTAAGCAAGATCTGTTTTGTGAGACCATTGGCATCACAAACCGGGCTTGCATTGGTCACGGTAAGGGATGAAGGCTGCAGGGTAAATTCACTACCTGTAGCCGTAAGACTGCTGCAGGTAAAAGCCTTGTCAAAATTTACGAGTAATTGAAAAGGCTTGCACTCATCAAAATTTACGGACTGTATAGCTGGCGCAATGGTGGTTTGGTTAATGATGAAAGGAACAGCGGTACCGGCAGGCAGCAAAACACCACAGGTATCCATAAAAGTATTGGCATCAGACCCGGCATTTATCATGAGTTGGTAGTTACCATAAGGCAAAGGATTTTGCAGTTGCAGCAGCAAGGAATCAGCATAGATTCCACTGGGATTACAGGCTGGCGAAGCAGACAAAACAGTATTACCCGAAAGACTAAACTCAGAACCGGTACTGCTGATAGAACTACATAATACCGGCTTACTAAAACGCACAACAACAGTCGTAGGCGCACAAACCGCATAGTTAACATTGGTTATCGTGAGCGGACTTTGCGCTACTATCGTAAAAGGAAAACTACTACCGGCTACAAGTTCAGTTTCACATACGTCCAGCAGGGTATTCGCATCTGTGCCGTTATTAATTACCAATTGATAATTGCCAGGCGTAAGCGGATCTTGCAAAGAAATTTGCAATTGCGTAAATGCATTGTTTCCTGTGTTGCATACAGAACTTACAGCAGTGATCACATGTGTTCCGTTAGTGATTGAAAATTCAGTACCTGCAGTGCTAAGACTGCTACATAGAAGGTCTTCAGAAAAACTAACATTAAGTAAGCTGGTATTGCAACCCGCCGGTCTCACATTCGTGATTTTTGGTGCCTGGTTATCTGTAAGCACAGCAGTGCCGCCTGTAAAACTTAAATTATAACCAAGGCCTGAAGCAGACCAGTTGGTAACCATGAGCAAATAATCGTGCCCTGCCACCAGATTGGGCATTTGGTTAAACTGGCTACCATTGGAACCGCCTGCGCAATGCATGTTAAGCGTGCCTGTGGGCGTACAACCTGTATTGCCGGTAATACCGCTCAGGTTTACAGAAATGGATAAATTAGTCGTGAGCACATCTGCAGGCTGCCGGCCGGTGATATCCATAACTTGCCAATCGTAATCATCTGCAGAAGATGCCGGAGAAATTAAAAATCCCAGTGTTCCCGCCTGGTAGCAATGAAATTTATACCATACGGAATTGCTGGTACTGCTTCTATCCGCACAACCCGAATAGGGAAGATCCGGACCTGTACAGTTGGGCACAAAGGCCTGCGGAAACACAAGAGTACCACACACGGCAATACCGGTTTCCGGTGTTCTGCCGGGCGCACTGCAGGGCTGTGCAAAGCTGTAGCAGGAAAACAGTGAAAAACATGCAAGTAAAAATAATCTCATCATAATATTTGTCAGATAGAGGTGAGCCGGCTTCAAGTCAAAAATTAAATAGGAGAGGGAAAGATTTAATAGCTTTATCAGGACTAGAAAACCAAATATAAGCAAAATGATTATTCCAACTCCCCTGCAAAAAGGCGATACAATTGGCATTACCTGCCCCGCTGGCTATATGGCTGCAGAGCAAGCCCAAACTTGTATCAATACCCTTAAGCAATGGGGTTACGAAGTAAAGGTGGGCAAAACCCTGGGCAGCGATTCGCAGAATTATTTCAGCGCAGCAGATGAAGATCGCCTGCAGGAATTGCAAGCCATGCTGGATGATGATCGTATAAAAGCCATTTTATTTGGCCGTGGAGGCTATGGTATGGGCCGCATCATTGATCAGCTTGATTTGAGGCAGCTCAAAAAAAATCCAAAATGGATTATTGGCTTTAGTGATATCACGGTGATGCACACCCACCTGTTCAGCAAAATAAAAATGGCCTCTCTCCATGCGCCCATGGCGGCAGCCTTTAATGATGGCGGAGCTACATCGGAATATGTTTTGTCGCTCAGGAAAACATTGGCTGGTAAAAAATCCAATTACAGTTGTGCTGCACATCCATTGAATAAAAAAGGAAAAGCAACCGGCAGGCTCATAGGGGGAAACCTTGCTTTGCTTGCCCACGTTATTGGTACCCCTTCAGATTTTGACACTAAAAATGCTATTCTTTTTTTAGAAGACATTGGGGAGTATTTGTACAATATAGACAGGATGATGTATCAATTAAAGCGCAGTGGAAAGCTCAAAAATATCAGCGGTCTCATCTTTGGCGGCTTTACAGATCTAAAAGATACTACCCGGCCATTCGGACAAAACATTAATGAAATACTGAGTCAATTTTCAAATGCCCTCGATGTACCGGTGTGCTTCAACTTTCCGGTGAGTCACGAGCGGGAAAACTTTGCACTGAAGATTGGCGTAGAACACCAACTTACGGTGAGCAAAGACAGTGTAAAGCTCAAAGAATTATAAACTAGTGAGACAATAAAGAGTCAAGAGACTTCTGGTAGGTAGCGCTCTCTGCAAGATTGTTGTGGCTTCCACCAGGGATTTTAATAAACTGGTCACCGGGTTTTAAAAATTGTTTCAGCCGAACACCTGCACCATACGGCACCACCCAATCTCCTGTACCATGAAAAATAGTGACAGGGCATTTTACTTCCTGTAAAAATGCATAGGTAGGAAATTTATACTTACTCATAGAGGATGCCGGATAGATAGGTGCATAATAGCTAAACAATGCCGGGATGCTATAATAGGGCGTTTCAAGAATGAGGCGATGAAATGGGTTTACAGATGCGGTATATGCTGCCACTGCTGTGCCCAATGATTTACCATAAATCACAATGCTGTCTTTGCCATATTGTGCTATGGCCATTTGCTGCAAGGCAAAGCCCAGATCATACAAGCTTTTTTCTGAGAACTCACCGGTACTTTTTCCAAAGCCCGGGTAATCCGGCATCCATACTTCGTATCCCTTACGGGTGAATGCAGGCACAAAACCAGCGTAGTGCTCTATATTATCCTTATTGCCGTGAAAGTAAAGTACCACTCCCCGCCGCACCGTATCATCCGGGTAGAACTTTACCATATTTGTCACTTCTTCCTTATTAAAAGGGATCTGCACTTCTTCCCATTTACCAGCAAATTTAAAAGTATAATCTCCGGCCAGTACAGTAGGGTGCAGCAGGATTTCATCCTGGAAATGATAAAGCCCAATGCCGATGAGGCAATAAACAATGACGAACCATTGCAGGCGGCGCAGCCAGCGCTGCCTTTTGCTAAGTGGTATGCTGTTTTTCTTTTCCATTTCAGGTTGCAAGTTGGCACTGCACATCAATATTGCAAAATATCCCGCAGAAAATTATGGTATTCGTAAAACTTAGGCAGGTTGTTATGCCCACCGCCATGAATGCGGATCAGGGTAATTTTTGATGGATTAAGCGCCTGCAATTGTTCACTGTTCCTAATGGGCAGCAAGCGGTCTTTTGTGCCATGCAGGATGTAAGTGTGGCAGTTCACATGCCGTATCCATTTGTCTGTACGCAGGTGATAGCGCAGCAAAAAACGCACGGGCAGTATGGGCAAAAATCTTTTAATCGCATCGGCAAAATTAAAATAAGGCGCATCCAATATTAAATACCTCGGCTTATTATCACTGGCAATTTTTGCCGCAAAACCACTGCCCAGGCTGCGTCCATACACCACGATGTGGTGCTCCGTATATTGAACAGCCAAAGTATCGTACACGAACTGCATATCCTTTAGCATATCATGCTCACCCCGGCGGCCTGTGCTTTTTCCAAAACCCCGGTAGTCTACCAGCACCACGTCATATCTGTAGCGGGCAAAATCTTTTGCATATTTGGCCCATCCTTTTATACTCCTTGTGTTACCATGAAAATAAAGCACGAGGCCCAGCGGGTCTTTTACGGTAAAGTGAAGCCCATTGATACTTACCCCGGGCGCTGTTTCAAAAAATAACTCTTTAAAAGGCACATCATATTTGTAGGCAAAATCTTTGTGCAGCTTTTCCGGTTTAAAAATAAAACGCTCTTGTACCAGGTACACGATGATGATCAGCGCCAGGTAACCTCCAATGATGTAGAGCAGCGTTTGATTCACAAAAAGTATTTTGAAAATAAATATTGGTACGCCGGCATTCAAAGTTATTTCAGCCTTGGTCCCGCTTTTCGCTGCTACTCCGGCACTACCCCCCCACAAGCCATCACCGGGGTATCCGCTACAATCGGGCGTAAGCATTGGGCAATAGCGCTATGCCCCGCAGCAATGACGTTTACATAATATCTTTCTTGCCTGTAGTTCTCCGGATGAGTACGATAATAACTAAAGCCGTAATGCTGCCACCCACCAGCCACAAAGAGGTATTACTGTACCAGCCTCCGCCAGAAGCCATTGCAGTACTGTCTTGCGCATGGCTACATACGCTCATGAGCAAGAGGATGAGAAGTGTAAGTGTTTTTGGAAAGATATGAAGCAGCGTTTTCATCTTACAAGCTTTGTTTGTATGAAGATAGAGAATAAGCCCAGCATTCGCCTTTACCTGCTATTCATAAAATAATGCAGGGCGCCCGGCAAGAGAAGTGCGCAGGTAGGTTTCTAAAAATGCTTTGCATTGTTTAAGCTTTTTTTCTGCCGAACTTATGCGCTGTTTCAAACCTTCTTCATCATACTGAAAATTTTCTCTTACCACACCAATACCGGCCATTGTATCTCTCGCTGCGCTAAGCAAAGGAGCCACGGGATGTAACATTTCCGCAACCTCAGCATCAGCCTTTGCCGGAATAAACATTGCATTTCTAAACGCAATAAAACGGTTCAGCAGCCGATTGGCGGCATTCAGTTTTTCCACGGCTGCGTTATAAGCCAGCATATCCCGCTCTCCATAAATGATGGCAATATTCATTTCGTTATAAGCGCCCCAAATGCGCAATATTTCCCGGCCATCCTGCATCTTAGCAATGCGTGCTGCGGTAGCTTCTAATTGCTGCAAGCTATCCATACCTAAAAAACGGGTAATGGTATCCTGTACCGCAGGAAAAGATATGGCTGCCGGGTCTCCCCTGCCCCGGCGCTCAAAAGCATTCAGGCTTAGAGGTTGTTCTTTGAGCTGCCACATAGGATCAAAAGGCCAATGATTTTCTAAAAATTGCGAAGGAGACAAAAGGAAGTAACTGGTTTCGTTCCGATAATTAATATCCCAGGTGGGATCGCAAAGCAGCCAGCTATGGCCCAACTGCACAGCGTTCCAGCTATGCGCTATTTGTGGATGGCCATGCGTAAGGCCATTTACTATAAAAGAAGGAATCTGCATTTTGTGCAGCAAGGCGGTAAACACTGTTGCAAAATTATCGCACACGCCTTTTCTGCGGCGCATGGTAGCTTCCAGTTTTGCGGCAGCATCCAGGCTCCAGTTAATATACAGCATGCTGTCTTTATCGTAGCGGATGTTTTGTGTAACCCAGCGGTAAGCAGCCCGTACCCTTTCCTCATCATTTTGCAATATGTGCTGCAGGTAAATAGCCAGCGAGTCTACGCCGGAACTGTAATGTGCCGGCACGCTACTGCCCACAGCATCCGCCCTTGTATAGTTTTGGGCTTGCGTAATAGTGCCAAAACAAAAGCAGATGAGCAATAATATGATCAGCCATTTCATATCCTAAAATTAAGCCCTCCAGGTAAAACGTAAATGCTAAAACCTGCTTAGCCTTTTAAGCTCATCAGTACCCGAGGCTGCCTAAGTGCCATTAAGCCTGTAACTGCTTTGTTGAACTACGGAGCTCATTTTTTACCTAAATGCCTTGCAGAAGAAAAAAAATGAACTTTCCTGCCCCGTATTTAAAGCGTAGTATAGTATTTATTTGTATCCTTACATTTGCAGACAATCCGCTGCATCCTGGCGGATCATTGAAAACTAATTTTAGTGGGAAAACAGCTCAACAAAGTAAGTGCAGCAGGTTTATTGATTGCGCTTGGAATTATTTACGGAGATATCGGTACCTCGCCGCTCTATGTTTTTAATTCAATTATTACAGACAGGGTAATTTCCCGGGAACTGATTCTCGGTACACTTTCTCTTATCATTTGGACCATCACGCTGCAAACCACCATTAAGTATGTGATCCTGGTTTTGCGGGCAGACAACCGTGGAGAGGGTGGAATCTTTTCTTTGTTTGCCCTGGTGCGGCGCCGAAAAAAATGGCTGGTCATTCCTGCTATGCTGGGTGGTGCAGCACTTTTAGCAGATGGCATTATCACACCACCCATTTCTATTACTTCTGCCATTGAAGGGCTTAAGGAACTTCCACAAATGGAAGCCCTTTCTAAGAATACAGTAATGTTTATTGTACTGGGTATACTCACTATGTTTTTCTTTACCCAGCAATTTGGCACATCTAAAATTGGAAAATTATTCGGCCCCTTCATGGGGGTTTGGTTCTTAATGCTTGCAGCGCTGGGAATCATGCATATCAAAGATGATTTGAGTATTATTGAGGCGCTTAACCCGGCCTATGGTATTCACTTTTTGTTTAATTACCACGAAGGTTTTTGGTTGCTCGGTGCGGTATTCCTTTGTACAACGGGTGCAGAGGCGCTGTATAGTGATCTTGGGCATTGCGGACGGGGCAATATCCGGGTATCCTGGATGTTTGTAAAAGTATGCCTTCTCCTTAACTATTTTGGCCAGGGCGCCAGTTTGCTCAGTCATCATACCGGTCAAATGATAGATAAAGCCACCAGGGATTTAGTGGGCATTAACGCATTTTACGACCTCATGCCACAATGGTTTATTGTGCCTGGTGTAATCATTGCCACTTCTGCAGCCATCATTGCCAGCCAGGCCATGGTATCCGGATCGTTTACCCTTATCAGTGAGGCTATACGCCTGAATCTCTGGCCAAAAATGCGTATTAAATTTCCGAGTGAAGCCAAGGGGCAGTTATTTATTCCTGGCATTAATATTCTGCTGTTTGCCGGCTGTGTGGGCGTGGTACTTTATTTTAAGGAATCTTCCAGGATGGAGGCGGCCTATGGCCTGGCCATCATCACCACAATGACAATGACCACTATCCTGTTTGCAAACTATATGGTGCTGCACCGGGTGAACCGCATTTTTATTTACCTGTTTCTGCTGGCCTATCTCAGTATTGAAATCGCCTACTTAGTGGCATTGATGGATAAATTTGTGCATGGTGGTTATATCACATTGATGATTGGTGGTATGCTCTTTTCCATCATGTATGTATGGTACCGTGCACGCAAAATTAAAAACCGCTATGTAGAGTTTGTGCGCATTGATGAATATGTGCCCAAGCTGGAAGAATTGAGTAATGATAATAGCGTTCCTAAATATGCTACACACCTGGTGTACCTTACGAGTGCCAATAACCACAAAGAGATTGAACATAAAATTATGTACAGCATCCTGAGTGGTATGCCCAAACGAGCTGACATTTATTGGTTTGTGCATGTAGATACCCTGGATGATCCGTATACAAGCGAATACACCGTAGAACACATTATTCCCAATGATATTATCCGGGTAGAATTCAGGCTCGGATTCCGCATGCAGCCCCGGCTCAACCTGATGTTTAAAAAAGTAGTGGAAGACCTGGTGGCTAATCGTGAAGTGAATATCATGAGCCGTTATGAAAGTCAGCAGCGGAATAATATGGTGGGCGATTTCCAGTTTATTGTATTGGAGAAATTTATGAGCCAGGATAACGAATTACCCTTCTTTGAAGAAATGATCATGAAGGCGTATTTCATCTTTAAACGGATTGCGCTGAGTGAAGAGCGGAGTTTTGGCCTGGAACAAAGTAATGTAACGGTGGAAAAATTTCCACTGGTAGTAGCACCCGTAAGTTCGCTGCGCCTCAACCGCATCCACGACGATAATGAATAAGACATCCGATATAAAAAAAATTCTTGGAATCCATATCACCTGAACACTTGCAAGCGCTTCTTCAAAAACAGCAGGTTGTGCTCATCGATGTACGTGAGCCCTGGGAGCATACCGCTTTTAATATTGGCGGGCAGTTGATACCGATGGATGATATCATGCAACAAGTGCCTGCAATTCCAAAAGACAAACGGGTGGTATTCTATTGTGAGAAAGGTATCCGGAGCGGTATCATTATCCAGCGCCTTGAGCAGCGATTTGGTTTCCAAAATCTCCTTAACCTCGCTGGCGGAATGAATGCCTGGCGGAAAGTTTTTCCTTCAAAATAAAAGAAGCCTTCTGCCGCCAATGCAGTATGACTTTATCCCCTGCATCTGCAGGTACTTACAAAAACAAGCAGCGCAATCTTGATGATACAATGCGTTATTAAACCACCATCATCACTCCTTCGTTTTCGGTATGAATAAGCTCTTCTCCTGCCATTAATGCGGCTTCATTATGGATAAGGGTATGATGGTATTTTTCTGGCAGCACTTTTTTCAGCGCCTCCATGATGGACTCTAAGGCTACGATTGGACGGAGGTGCAGGTATGCTCCAAGCATAATCATGTTCATCACTTTTGCACTGGAAACTTCAAGCGCTTTTTTCATTGCAGGAATGCCCACAATATCAATATCTGTTCTTTTGCTACAGGCAGTAATACTGGATGTTTCGTAGAGCAACAGTCCACCTGGCTTCACCGCATCAGCAAATTTTTCCATGGAAGGCTGGTTTAGTACTATTGCTGCATCAAATCTCGAAATGATGGGTGAACTTATTTTCTCGTCACTCAAAATGGTCATACAATTGGCCGTACCGCCCCGCATTTCCGGCCCATAAGAGGGCATCCAGGAAATTTCTTTATTTTCTATCATGGCAGCATAAGCGAGTGTCATACCGAGCGAGAGTACACCTTGTCCGCCAAAACCGGCTATAATAATTTCTTCAGTCATCAGTAGAGTTTTTACAATTTTGGAACTTTAATATCTCCCACAGGAAAAACAGGTAGCATTTGTTCATTGATAAACGAAATGCATTCTACAGGCGTCATCTTCCAGTTACTTGGGCAATTGCTCACAATTTCTACAAGGCAAGTACCTTTATTCTCCTGCTGGTATTGAAATGCTTTAAGCAAAGCTTTTTTTGTTTTACGCACGGCATTGGCAGAGTTTACGGCTTGCCTTGTTACGTAATAAGCGCCTGGCAACTGCGCCATCAATTCTGCCACTTTAATGGGTTGTCCGTAAAACGATGTGTCCCGGCCGGTGGGTGTAGTTGTGCTAAGCATCCCTGGCAAAGTGGTGGGTGCCATTTGTCCGCTCGTCATACCATACACGGCGTTATTTACAAAAACAATGAGAAAATTTTCACCACGGTTAATGGCGTGAATGGTTTCAGCAATACCAATGGCAGCAAGGTCGCCATCGCCCTGGTAAGTGAACACGTATTTCTCTGGCATTAATCTTTTTACAGCGGTAGCCACGGCGCAGGCCCGGCCATGTGCAGCTTCCTGCATGTCTATATCCATATACTCATACGCAAATACTGCACAGCCCACTGGCGCTACACCCACTACCTGCTCTTGTATTTGCATTTCATCTACCACCTCCATCATCAATTTGTGCACGAGGCTATGGTAGCATCCGGGGCAGTAATGCATGGGCGTATCCAGCAAGGTACATGGCGGCTCATACACGGTATCATAAACTTCTTCGGCGCTGTCTGTGGTTTTGGTATTATATGTTTCTTCAAGAATCATGGCGTGTTAATATTAAAGTTTCTGCATGTGCTACAATACTTTCTGGTGTGGGCATCATACCGCCCATGCGGCCATAAAAAGATACCGGCACTTTTCCATTTACTGCCAGCCTCACATCTTCTACCATCTGGCCGGCATTCAACTCTACGCAAAGCATTTGCTTTACCTGCCCGGCTAATTGTGCAAGTCTTTTTTCTGGAAAAGGAAACAAACTAATCGGCCTTAAAAGGCCCACTTTATGGCCGGCTTCCCTTAGCAAGTCTACCGCTTTCTGGCAAATGCGGGCACTAAGGCCATAAGCCACGAAAAGCAATTCTGCATCAGCCGTTTTAATTTCTTCAAAGCGCACTTCTGCTTCAGCTATACGGCGGTATTTTTCCTGGAGGTGCAGGTTGTGTTCTTCCATTTTCTCCGGCTTAATGTGTAATGAAGTGATGTAATGCCGCTGCCTGTCTTTTGGTTTACCTACGGTAGCCCATCCGCTTTTATCTACTGCCGGATTTGTATAAGGTTTGAACTCCACTTTTTCCATCATCTGCCCCACAGCTCCATCACTTAGAATCATTACAGGGTTCCGGTATTTATCAGCAAGGTCAAAGCCGAGGAATACATGGTCTGCCATTTCCTGCACGCTTGATGGTGCCAGTACAATGAGGCGATAATCGCCATGGCCGCCACCCTTTACACTTTGAAAATAATCTCCCTGCCCGGGTTGGATGGTACCAAGACCAGGACCGGCACGATTTACATTGGCAATAAGACAGGGCAACTCTGCACCGGCGATATAACTGATGCCTTCCTGCATAAGACTTATCCCCGGAGAGGAAGAGGAAGTCATTGCCCGGAAACCCGCTCCTGCTGCACCATAGACCATATTAATACTGGCCACTTCACTTTCTGCCTGCAGCACTACCCGGCCATGTTTTGGCATTTCCCGTGCAAGGTATTCGAGTACTTCACTTTGGGGCGTAATGGGATAACCAAAGTAGGCATCGCAGCCAGCTCTTATTGCTGCTTCGGCCATAGCCTCATTCCCTTTCATCAATCTTATTTCGTTACTCATGGCTGTTCAATATTTTGTGGTGAAGCAGGAGATGTTTTCTGCACTTTAGTACGATAAACACTAATGACAGCATCCGGACAAACGAGCGCACAGTTTACGCAACCGGTGCAAAGCTCATTGTGAGCAATAGCGTAGCGATAGCCCTTTTTATTTATTTCCTGGGATAAGGTAAGTGCATGTTCTTTACATTCTGTAATACAGAGAGAACATCCTTTACATTGCTGAATATTGATTTCTACCCTGCCCTTTACCTTACGAATCCTGGGCGATGGGCCGGGTGTGGCATTGTTGTACATATAGCGAGTATTAAAGCAATCTGAAATAGCTGGCTGTACCAGCATTTGGCATCTCAAAAGTACTATCCCATGTACTGGAGGCGAATGACAACTATCATTAAAAAACATGACAGGCGATGCATTTGCCTGGAAGCGGAGCGCTTGCAAGAATTAGCATGGGTACTATATATCCTAACCTTGGTGCATTGAATTGCACAGCTCCGCAGGGGTGACATTTTTTTATACCATCGCTTCGGGATTTTTATTTTTCACTACCAAATTTTCTACGAAAATATCAGCCACAAAGAAAATCTTCCGAATAGTTGTGTTGAAGGCATCGACCAAGACGGAACTGGTTCGTGAAGACACGATCCAGGACGGAAGGGGTGAGGGTGAGTTTGGTTTATTAACCCTTTACTGCAGGAATTACTGGGAGCCTGTACAAATGCTGCTGGCCGGGAGGCCAGGCAGCGGCAGCCTTATTAAGATTGAAGGCGCAAATATTGGCTTCCCGAAAGAATGGGAACAGCAGTGAAGGAAATATTTTGGGGTGTTAGTGTGTGGTTCTCGAAGAAACCATTAGTGTTCGGTTGGTTATGGATCACTTCTAAAATCCCGAAGGAATGAAATAATTATAGCACAGGGCATTAAATATTTTTAAAGCCCCGGAGGGGTGACATTTTTTTAATATCATCTCTTTGGGATTTTTAATTTACACTAACAAATTCTCTAGAACAAAGTCAGCCTTTCAGGCTTAAACCAAATTCATCAGCCACAAGGAAAATCTCCGAAGAGTTGTGGGGAAGACATTGCTGAAATGTGAAAAAAAAAGCAGCTTTAAAAAAAGCTGCTCAAAAGAAATGCTGTGTATTTTATTATTCAGCTACAATCTTCCCTTTCATGGTACCGAAGTGACCTGGAAAAGTGCAAAGGAATTCATACACGCCTGGCGTGTCAAGTTTAAAAGTAATGTTATCACTTTCGCCGGGGCCTAACAATTTAGTTTTAGCTAACACGTCACCTGCCATGGCTGCTGGAATATGTTCAGTTTCTTTTGAAGTAGCTGCTGCCAATCCAAATGCCTGCAGGTCGGTTCCTGGTTTTAAAATGACTACGTTATGCGCCATTGAAGCAGCGGGGAGTTTACCAATATTTTTTAAAGATAATTTTACTTCCTTCCCGGCTTTAACCTTAAACAAGGTTTTGTCGTACTTCATTTGATCATCGCCAGTGAGGGCAATATCATCGGTTACAGCTACTGCATCAATTCCAGGAATATCCGATCCCGGCGTTGAAACAGTTGGGGTGGTTGCTGTTGTATTGTCTACTGTAGGAGTAGTAGCTCCTTTGTTTTCATTTCCCCCATTGCAAGCGGCTAAAGATATTACTGCTACAAATGCCGGGGCAAAAAAGATTCTTTTCATGATAATAAATTTTTGTTTCTAAGAGGCGATAAAGCTACCACCTTTTATATAGACCAAGGCTCTAAATGTTTGCTTTCTCCTGAAATCGTAAAAACCGGTATTTGTAAAAGTTAGATTTACCTGGAGATGTAAAATTTTTTGGATATTATACCACATCGTATAAACTATATATCCGAACCGTGGCACAGTGCATTGCAATGCTTTTCATTCCAAAAATGCCAGCTTCCATAATAAAGAAGCCCCTCTTAAAAGCAGAGGGGCTACATACAAACGGTATTACAAACACAAATTTTTCGTAAGGCGAGGCTTACGTTTGTTAATCGGGTTTTTTTCCTTCGAGAAAAGTATTAATGGTACTTATTTCTACTTCGTTTTTATCATTTGTTTTTACAGTATAGTTGCTGTAAAAACTTTCTACATCTGCAATCTGGTTGTGCATTTCCATATTGCGGCGAAGGTAAGCCGGCACCGTTTCAAACTCATTATTCGGATCAGCTGCGTTGATGTTGAATGACAAATTACGCAGCTTCGCAATGCGTTCCATAGCCCGGCGCCTGAGTTCTTCCGTTTCGTCCTGCATTGCAGGCTCCTCAACAGTTGACATCATGATGGGCTGAGTTTGTTGTACAAGGGGCTCTTCCTCCGCCGCTTTACTGGACTCTTTAACTACCAGTTGCATTTCAATAACAGGTTCGTCTGCCTGTACTGGTTTCTGCATTGGCAGTGGTTCATCTTTTGGTTTGGACTCTGGATTTGAAGGCTTGGCTTCTGCATAAATGTGCTTCGGCTTTGCCAGGAATCCCCCCGACGAAAGGGGTTTTCCGTTATTGCTAGCTTCTTCATTTTTTTGTTCAGGTTCCGGCATCATATGGCGTACGGGACTACGCAGTGGCTCTTTTGGTTCAGGTGCTGTGGGCACAAGATCAAAATGTATAATGGAAGGCCTTTCCTCTACGGGTGCGATATCAAAGTATTCTGGCTTTTCATTTTCAACTCCTCCGGCAGCGGGCAGTGTTTGCTGCGGCGCTTCTTCAGGCATTTCCTGCAGCGTAGGCATCATCGGATCTTCTACAAGCGCTGCGGTTGTCATTACAGGAACGGTATCTTCTTCTTTGGCTGGAGGTACGGCATGCTTGTCTTCGATCAAATCGAATTGCAAAGTAGGCTGTTGGCTAATATGTGCTTTTGGCATTTCAAGCTCCAATACAATTTTGTCCGGACTTTTCGCTTTAAGTTCTTCGGCACTTGGTGTTTTCTTAAACGGATCTTTGTGCTCAAAGCCTGTGGCAATAAGGGTGATACTTATCTGGCTGCCCAGTGTATTATCATAGCCCAGTCCGAGAATTACATCAGAATCTTCACCAGCCTTGGTAAGTAAATGCTGCTGTATAATTTCGACTTCATCCATGGTAAACTCATGTTCTCCTTCGGCAGAATTGATATTAATAAGAATCCATTTTGCACCCTTGATATCATTGTCATTCAATAAAGGAGAATTCAATGCAGCTTCAATAGCCTGCTGTGCACGCTGTTCGCCTTCTGCCACACCACTTCCTAAAATGGCAACACCGCCGTTACTCATCACGGTGCACACATCTGCAAAGTCTACATTGATCTGCCCGGTACTGTTGATTACATCAGTGATACATTTTGCTGCAGTGGCCAATACATTATCTGCTTTTGCAAATGCTTCCTTCATTTTCAGATTTCCAAACTGGTGGCGCAGTTTATCATTGCTGATGACCAGCAAAGTATCTACATGATTTTTTAAATACATGATNNTATGGGCGCTCCGCCTGTTCCGGTACCACCACCCATTCCAGCGGTGATAAAGGCCATCTTCGTATTCACTTCAAGGATACGCTTAATTTCTTCAAGGCTTTCTTCGGTAGCCTGCCGGCCAATAGCAGGATTTGCGCCAGCGCCCAGACCTTGTGTGAGGTGTGGCCCAAGCTGAATTTTATTAGGCACTTTACTTTGCGCAATCGCCTGCGCATCTGTGTTACATATAATAAAGTTTACGCCTTCTATATTTTGCGAAAACATGTGGTTTACTGCATTGCTGCCGCCGCCGCCCACGCCAATCACCTTGATGATGGAGGACTGGTCTTTGGGCAAATCAAATTGAATCATGTTTGTATGTTTTGTGTTAGTAAGTATGTGTGTTTATAAGTAAGCCGGTGAATCCTTAGGGGTTCGGTTCATTACAAAATGACTTTTAAAATTTAGTATCCTCTTCTTCTTTGAACAATTCGATCAGGTTTGTCTTAAACCTGTCCATAAATCCCTGCAAAGTTTTCCGGGGCTTTATTTTTACTGGCTCCGGAGTAGCTTCTACGCTTTCTGCCACTACTTCTTCTTTAGGGAATTCCACTTTTCTAAAGTTGGGTGCCATTTGCTTATTCTTATTCTCGTAATCATTATAGCCTTTGAGGATAAGACCGATACAAGTGCTGTACATTGGCTTAGCCAGCTCATCAATATGACCACCGCTCAAGTGCTCATTTGGAAAACCAATACGGGCATTCAAGCCGGTAACATATTCTGTAAGTTGAATAAGATGCTTTAATTGTGAGCCTCCACCTGTGAGGATGATGCCGCCATTGAGCATACGATTATCAAG
>DGQO01000139.1:0-2339 GCA_002400445.1 Chitinophagaceae bacterium UBA4412 | reverse complement strand
GCAGTATGTTTTAAAATGCCTTCATAGAATACGGCAAGGTCTGTAGTGCCACCACCAATATCTACAATAGCTACACCAGCTTCGAGATCCTGATCGCACATCACTGCAGCGGCAGAGGCCAAAGGCTGCAATACCAGGTCTTTGGTAATAAGATTTGCTCTTTCTACTGCCCGGTTAATATTGCGAATAGCATTTTTATCGCCGGTAATGATGTGAAAGTTTGCGCCCACCTTAACACCGCTGTAGCCGATGGGATTGGGAATATTCTGAAAATTATCTACCGTGAATTCCTGTGGAATTACGTCGATGATTTTATCGCCGGCAGGGATGTAGGTGCGGTATTGATCTGCCACAAGACGATCAATCTCTGCCTGCGAAATTTCATCATCCAGAGACTGGCGTACAATATCTCCACGGGTTTGCAGGCTTTTAATATGGTGGCCTGCAATGCCTACATATACCTCGCTCACCTGGAGGTTTGGATTGGATGCATAACAATTTTCCAGCGCCGTTTCTATGGCTTTAATGGTAAGGTCAATATTTAAAACCATCCCGTGTTTAACACCATTGCTATTGGCACGGCCAAAGCCAAGGATTTCCAACTTTCCGAATTCATTTTTGCGCCCGGCAATAACGGCAATTTTAGTGGTTCCTATATCCAAGCCAACAATAATGGGTTGTTCCTGATTCATAACTTTGAGATTTTTGTGTGTTTGTATGTTTGTGTGTTTGTACGTTTAATTTTATTTAATTGTTTCCTCCCATCACGGCTTTTGGTTTTTGAACTGGCGGCTTTGCTGCTGGCTTTGCCCCTGGTTTTTTTTCAGGTTTTGTCATTGGCTTCGGAGCAGGCTTCGGCGCAATCTTTACAACCGGCTTTGTAACCACGGGTTTTGGTGCAATGGCAGGAGGTGTGTTTGCTTTTACCGGGGATGGAGCAATCGTTTCCCGGGTCTCACTCTCTGCCTCATCTTCATCACGCTGCAGGCTCTTCTCAATAATGCTGCTGTCTGCTTCCTGCCGCTCAGCATTTTGCTGCAGGTATTGCATAGAATCGGATGCAAGTTGCTCTGCACGTTCAGCAATAGTTTGCATCATTTGCAAGGCACGCAGAGAATCAGAAGATTTATCCGCAGCATCACGCAGCTTTGCTACCACCTGGTTTTTAAATTGCAAATTCACCTGGCTGTATTTATTCCAGCCGGCTTTTGCAATAACTTCTTTATAAAATATTTTCAGCTTGCGGCATTTTTCATCAATACGATCGGCATTTCCAAAAAGAATAACCTGATTACCAATTTTAGGAATCATTTCAAAATTGCGTTGGGGCGTGATGTCCACCTGGTCTATCATCGCCATAAGAAATGAATCTGCCTGCAGCGCTTCGCTGATATCTTTCACCTGCAGCAGCAAAGCACTATCTGCTTTGCTTAATAAACCGGGGCTACTTCTAAACCCGGTGAATACCGGCAGGCGGGCAGAAAATTTATCACTCAGGGGTAAAATATGCCGACTGCTATCAATGTAAAAACTTTCGCCGCTCACAGAAAAGATGCGGGCAGCGGGTTCTCTCTCGTCAATGCTTACCCGCAGAAAATCATTACCGTCAAAGAAGAGTTCAGCGTTTTTAATCCATACATTTTTTTTCAGCCGGTTTTCAATCGCCGCCAAATCAAATTGCCGGATAGGCACTCCCTCCAGTTTTCCACCGCAGTAATCTGTGAGTACCTGGCGCACATCAGCCTTGTCAATAAAAAAGTTATTGCTCACACCACTAATCTCGATTTCAATACCTCTGCATCGGGACTGATCTTTAGTGCGCATGGCAGCAACGAGCAGCACGATTCCACACGCAGCAATTGCAAGCCACATGAAGCTAAATAGCAAATGTTTAATATGGTTCTTCTTTAGGCTCATGTATTCAGTATCTCCCGGATAGGCGCCACCAGCGCATCAATATCACCAGCGCCACAAGTAATCAAAAATGAGGGCTTCTCCTTTTTCATCCATACCAATAATTCATCTTTTCCCTTTAGAGATTTTTTTGCATTGGTCATTTTATCTAAAATCATTTGACTGCTTACGCCTGCAACAGGCAATTCTCTTGCCGGATAAATAGGTAGCAAAATCGTTTCATCTGCCAGGCTGAGCACTTCTGCAAAAGCATCTGCCAGGTCATTCGTTCTGCTATACAAGTGTGGCTGAAAAACAACCGTGCACGGGCGACCTGGAAATAAAGATCGGGCGCTATTGATGAGGGCACGCAATTCTTCGGGATGATGTGCATAGTCATCTATCATCACTTGCGCATCATTCCTGATGATGTATTCAAAGCGGCG
>DGQO01000194.1 GCA_002400445.1 Chitinophagaceae bacterium UBA4412 | reverse complement strand
ACCCGCTGTTGGATGTATTTATTGTCGGTAAGTTCCTTCAGCATAAACATGGCGAGATCACCACTATTGATGTAATACTTGTTGTCAATTGGGGGTTCATTGCCTGCCGTAGTGTACAGCCCGGTTACATCAGCAGGTTTGATGTTTGGTGGGCACACAAAGGTCCAGCGCAGCGCAGATGCTTCCAGGGCACGAAAGGCTTTAAGATGTTCAAGGCCAACCGCCTTGTACTCTGCAGGATAATTCTCGTCATCCATAAGCAACCGTCCGCTTGCATCTGTTAGTACGCCGAGTCCACCAACGGCTACGATGCGGTTCACGCCTGCTTTCTCCATTTGGCCTACAATATTTTTCATGCCCAGGGATCGGGTTTTATCCGCACCGTCAGTGGCACCGCCTAGTGCGGAAAGCACAGCGTCGCTGCCTTTGATAGCATTCCGAACTTCTTTTTCATCGAACAATGCCCCTTGCACAAGTTCCAGGTTTTTTGTATCCGGGAGTTCGGTAGTAAACACATTTCTTCCAAAAGCTTTAACGGTAAAACCCATATATAAAGCCTGTTTTACCAATTGCTGGCCCACCATGCCGGTAGCGCCAAATACAGTGACGATCATAATATTATTTTTACATTATTGCTAAATGACTGTGCGTCCGCAGCAATGAAAATTAAAATGAAATTTTGCAAAATGCATTTTCTCCTCCATCTTTGCAACGCAATGACAAATTACAACTTAAATAACAAAACATGGTGGTGGCATCTGATCAGTTCCTGACCGGTGCAAGCACTTCTTTGTTTTGTTTGAAACAATATTAGCCCCGGCAACCTGTCGGGGCTTTTTAAATCCTGTTATGAAAAAAATAGCACTTAAAACAACCTGTCGTAAAATGCTTGCAGATGTATTTACCCCTGTGGGAATTTACTTGCGACTAAGAGATAAATTCAGAGATACCATTCTGCTGGAGAGCACGGATTTTCATGCCGGCGACAATAATTTTTCTATCATCGGTATCAATGCTGTAGCTGGTATAGAAGTGAGAAAAACCGGGAAGGCAGAGATGAAATTTCCTGCGGCTGAGCCAAAAGAAGTGGCCGTAGGAACTGGCGCAGTTACTGCATTGCTGCAGTCTTTCCTGGAGAGTTTTGAACTCGATGCACCGGCACAGCATCCCATCAATATTGCCCAGGGCGTATTTGGTTATACAGCCTATGATGCGTTACCTTTTTTTGAAAATATCCGCTTTGCAAAAAAGCCGGCAGATCTTTCAGAAATTCCGCTGATGCGTTACCGTCTTTACCAATATGTGATCATCCTTGATCATTATAAAGATGAACTATACTTATGTGAGAATCATTTTGCGCAGGTGGAAAGTAGGGTGCAGGATGTGGAGCAACTTATACGCAGTAAAGATGTACCATCATTTCCCTTTGCCATAAAAGCTGCAGAAGAAGCAAACATGACGGATGCGGATTATGAAGGCATGGTAAAAAAAGGGATCGCCGCCTGTGCCAGGGGAGATGTGTTCCAGATTGTACTGAGCCGCAGGTTTTCACAAGCCTACACCGGAGACGATTTTAATGTGTACCGTGCACTGCGAAGCGTAAATCCCAGCCCTTATCTTTTTTACTTTGATTATGGAGATTACCACCTATTTGGTTCCTCGCCAGAAAGCCAGGTAATCATCAAAAATGGTAAAGCCATTGTACATCCTATTGCAGGTACATTTAAGCGCAGTGGCGATGATGAGACGGATAAGCAGCTTGCTATTGCACTGGAAGAAAATCCTAAAGAAACGGCTGAACATGTAATGCTTGTAGACCTTGCCCGTAATGATCTGAGTAGGGTGAGCAGTGGTGTAGAAGTGTCAAGTTTTAAAAAAGTGCATTATTATTCCCATGTCATTCACCTGGTGAGTGAAGTGCAGGGCAAGTTGCCCGAGGCCTATAAACCTTTTGAAATACTGTCTGCCACTTTTCCTGCAGGAACGCTGAGCGGCGCACCTAAATATAAGGCCATGCAAATCATTGATGAGCTGGAACCTACCGCCCGCGGGTATTACGGAGGAGCCATTGGTTTTATCGGGCTCAATGGATCATGCAATCATGCTATCATGATCCGCACCTTTTTAAGCAGGCAAAACACCTTGCTTTACCAGGCCGGCGCTGGTGTTGTTATCAATAGCGATCCTACATCTGAGTTGCAGGAAGTGCAAAATAAATTGGGTGCTCTAAAAAAAGCTATTGCCCTTGGTGCAGAACTATTTAGCGTATAAAAATTTGAAGATGAAAATATTGGTTTTTGATAATTACGATTCGTTTACCTACAACCTGGTGCACCTGGTAGAGAAAATTACGCATCAAAAAGTAGAAGTTTTTCGCAATGATCAGCTCTCGCTGGAGGCTGTTGCGCAGTACGATAAAATCATTTTATCGCCGGGCCCCGGCCTGCCTGCAGAAGCAGGATTATTGTTGCCATTGATACAAGAGTATGCTGCAAGCAAATCCATCCTGGGGGTATGTCTTGGACACCAGGCGATAGGTGAAGCATTCGGTGCTTCACTGATCAATTTGCAAACGGTATTTCACGGAGTGGCCACTCCCATTGAACTGCTGGAAAAAACTGCGCCTATTTTTGCCGGCATTGATGATAATCCTCTTGTGGGGCGCTACCATAGCTGGATTGTAGATAGAGAAACATTGCCGGCAGAGTTACAAGTTACCGCTGTAGATGAAAACGGATATGTGATGGCTATGCAGCATACACAATTTGATGTGCAGGGTGTGCAGTTTCACCCTGAGAGTATTTTAACGCCCTGCGGAGAAACCCTGATGCGCAACTGGCTGAAGCAATAATGCATAACACAAAAGAGGAAAAGCATTTATGAGAAAGATATTACAACTTTTATTTGAATACAAAACGCTGAGCCGGGTACAAGCCAGGGAAGTGATGATGCAGGTGGCCGAAGGCAAATTCTCCGATACGGAAATTGCAGCCTTCACTACTGTTTACCTGATGCGCACCATTACCATCGAAGAACTCCAGGGTTTTAGAGACGCCCTACTGGAACTTGCGCTGCCACTCGATCTCAGCAAATATCACCTGATAGATATCGTAGGCACAGGTGGAGATGGAAAGAACACCTTCAACATATCAACCCTTAGCAGTTTTATTGTAGCCGGCACAGGGCAAAAGGTGGCCAAGCATGGTAATTATGGCGCCAGTTCTGTGAGTGGTTCATCCAATGTGATGGAACAGCTTGGGTATAAATTTTCTACAGATATTACTACACTTTCCCGGCAGCTTGATAGTGCCAACATTTGTTTTTTGCATGCGCCCTTGTTTCACCCGGCGCTTAAAGCAGTGGCTAATGTGCGCAAGAGTTTGGGTGTGCGCACTTTTTTTAATATGCTGGGTCCGCTCGTAAATCCTGCAAGGCCTGCCGCACAATTAGTTGGTGTGTATAATGCCGAGATGGGTAGAATTTATAACTACATGTTCCAGGAATCAGGAACCAGTTTTACCATCGTGCATAGCCTGGATGGCTACGACGAAATATCGCTCACTGGCGATGCGAAAATTATCAGCACCAGTGGCGAAGCAATCCTCAATCCCATGCAGCTTGGTAAGCGCACGGTAAGTGCTGCAGATATTTATGGAGGAAACAGTGTGGAGGACGCTGCCGCCGTATTTTTAAAAATTATTAAAGGAAATGGTACCTGGGCACAGAATGCAGTGGTTATTGCAAATGCCGCAATGGCCTTATATTGCACAGGAAAGTTTAAGACTTACGAGGACTGCTACCAGGCTGCTGTACAAAGCCTGGAGCAAGGCAAAGCATACCATTGTTTCACCACCTTAATCGCCGCTCCATGAACACTCTTGACAAAATCGTTTTTCAAAAAAAAGAAGAATTAAAAGTGCGTAAAGAACTGGTGCCCGACCAGGACTTAATGGATAGTGCACTTTTTTCTCAACCCACCATTTCCCTTGTTGATCGCTTAACCATGCCGGGGGCAAATGGTATTATAGCAGAGTTTAAAAGAAAATCTCCAAGCCTTGGCTGGATCCATGAGTTTGCTGATGTGGAAAAAGTAACGAGCGGCTATGCCGCAGGCGGTGCAAGTGGCCTCTCTGTTTTAACGGATCATATTTTCTTTGGTGGCAGCACAGAAGACCTGGTTACGGCCAGGGAATGCAAACTTCCTATTCTCCGTAAAGATTTTATTATCGATCCCTACCAGGTGCTTGCTACACGGGCCATGGGTGCCGATGTAATCTTACTTATTGCCGCCTGCCTTACACCCGGACAAACCAATATGTTGGCGGGTTTAGCCAAAGACCTCGGTATGGAAGTGCTGCTGGAAATTCATGATGAAACGGAATTGAATCATGTGTGCAGTTATGTAGACCTCGTAGGCGTAAACAATCGGGACTTAAAAACGTTTACATCAGATATCAATATATCTCTCAGGTTGGCTTCAAAAATCCCGGCGGATAAAATTAAAATTGCTGAAAGTGGCATACACAGTATAGATACGGTGCATCGCTTGCGGCAGGCAGGCTTCTCCGGATTTTTAATGGGAGAATATTTTATGAAACAAACCAATCCCGGAACAGCCCTGGCCAATTTTATTACAACATTAAATGCTTAGCAAAATTTAAATAAAACAAGTATGAATATTAAAGTATGTGGAATAACCAGCGTGAAACAATTACAGCAACTGGAAGGCCTGGATATTGATTTCGCTGGTTTCATATTCGATCCCAGGTCGCCGCGGTTTATGGCCTATAAAATAGAAGGAGAAGACGTTAAGAATCTGGACCTGGATTTAAAGAAAACAGGTGTATTTGTAAATCCACAACTTATCGATGTGCTGGATGCTATTGATGCTTACGGCTTAGATGCTGTGCAACTTCATGGTGAAGAAACACCTGAAATGTGTGACGATCTTTCCAGTGAAGTGGAAGTGATTAAAGCCTTTGCCATAGATGATTCCATAAAAGATATCGATGCACTTGTGGCACCTTACGATGCGGTATGTGATTATTATTTGTTTGATACAAAACAAGCGGGCTCAACCGGCGGCACAGGCAAAAAATTTGACTGGACGCTTATTGGCAATGCAAAAATTGAGAAGCCATTTTTTCTGAGCGGAGGAATTGGTCCGCAGGATGCTGCAAAGCTTAAAGCATTTTGGCACCCGGATTTTTTTGGCGTTGATATCAACAGTCTCTTTGAAAAAGAACCCGGCGTAAAGGATATGGCGCTGGTGCTCAAATTTATCCATGACCTTAAAAAAAGCGTTTAGTCTTATGCTTAAAACAAGAAAGCCGCAGCAAAAAAAATTAGCCAGCGTTGGAATGCAAGGGCCGGATGAACACGGTTATTATGGAAATTTTGGTGGTGCTTTTATTCCGGAAATGTTGTATCCAAATGTGGAAGAATTACGGCAGCAATATTTACAAATCATCGGCAGCCGCATGTTTAAGAAAGAATTCGATCTCCTGCTGCATGACTATGCCGGGCGACCCACTCCACTCTATTATTCAGAGCATTTGAGCGCAACTGCCGGTGCATCTGTTTTTCTAAAACGGGAAGATTTGTGCCACACCGGTGCGCACAAAATCAACAATACCATCGGGCAGGCATTACTCGCCCGTGCCCTTGGCAAGAAGCGCATCATTGCCGAAACCGGTGCAGGCCAGCATGGCGTGGCCACGGCCACTGTATGTGCGCTCATGGGATTTGAGTGTATCGTGTTTATGGGTACAAAAGATATTGCCCGGCAAGCGCCCAATGTAGCCCGCATGAAAATGCTGGGTGCAACAGTTGTGCCCGCTACGAGTGGTAGCCAAACGCTCAAAGATGCAACCAATGAAGCTATCCGGCACTGGATAAACCATGCCACAGATACCCATTATATCATTGGTTCGGTGGTGGGGCCGCATCCTTATCCGGATATGGTGGCCCGTTTTCAGAGTGTGATCAGCAAAGAAATTTTAGCACAAATCAAGAAAAAAACCGGGGAAGCATTGCCCACGCATGTGATTGCCTGCGTAGGCGGAGGTAGCAATGCCGCTGGTGCTTTTTATCATTTTATCAATGAACCCGCAGTGCAACTTGTGGCGGTAGAGGCAGCCGGCTGTGGTATCTCATCTGGAAAAAGTGCAGCCACTACACAACTGGGCAAAGCAGGAATTTTGCATGGTAGCAAAAGCCTGCTTATGCAAACTGACGATGGGCAGGTGGTAGAGCCACACAGTATTTCCGCTGGTTTAGATTACCCGGGTATTGGCCCCATGCATGCCAATTTATTTGAGACCGGGCGGGCAAAATTTGTGAGTGCTACAGATGCAGATGCATTGAAAGCTGCCATGCATCTTGCAAGAACAGAGGGCATTATTCCGGCCCTGGAAAGTGCGCATGCACTCGCTGCATTGCATGATCTTAAATTTCGTAAAACAGATAGGGTAGTGGTTTGCCTTAGTGGCCGCGGCGATAAAGACATGGAAACTTATATGCAACAATTATAAAACGAACATGAACAAACTGGAGAAATTATTTGC
>DGQO01000179.1 GCA_002400445.1 Chitinophagaceae bacterium UBA4412 | reverse complement strand
TATTCCTGGGATAGTTGCGGGTTTGCACAATACTACTGTGCAAATAGAGATTATGTGGCATTACCGTGGCACCCAGAATGCCTATGGCAATATAGAGCATGGATGGATTGGTAATTACTTCTGTGCTGGGAATAAGCCCGGCAAGCATCGGGAAAATATCCGGTTTTGATTTGACAACGTCATAAATAAAGCAAACGAGAATAACAAAGATGAGGCCTGCAACAATACTTTCAATTAACCTGAAACCTTTGTATTGAAAAAACAAAATGATCAGCACATCAAGTCCGGTAATTACAACGCCCCAGGCCAGTGGAAGACCAAAAAGGATATTCAGCGCAATGGCAGATCCGATCACTTCTGCAAGATCACAGGCAGCAATAGCTATTTCGCAAAGAATCCATAATATAAAATTTGCAGTGGGCGAATAATGATCCCGGCAAGCCTGCGCCAGGTCTCTCTCTGCTACCACACCCAGCTTTATAGAAAGATGCTGCAGTACGATAGCAAAAAAGTTGGAAATGAGAATCACGGAGAGCAGCGTATAGCCAAATTGTGAACCGCCGGCAATATCCGTTGCCCAATTTCCCGGATCCATATAGCCCACTGCTACCAGGAGGCCGGGCCCGGCAAAGGCCATCAGCTTTTTCCAGAAGCTTCCGTTCATAGGCACATGGATGGAAGAAAAGACTTCGGGAAGGGAGTCGGTCGTTTTTTCTTTTCGCCACGCTTTTTTGGGATTGCTCACTTATCTTTTTTAATAACTATTTTTTATTGATGTCTTTTAACCAGCCGTACTTCATTGCCCTGCATAACCCTAACCCAGGTGGCCCGCCCGTATCCTCATCTCCGTAAAAGCGTAAAGATTGATCAACAAAGTAAAGGTAAGGTCAATGTTACTTTTTTAATTCTATCAAATTTATAAATATTCCTTGACCTATCAAATACTAATAATTAGACTAATCTAATTTGTATAGGAACTTTCTTTCCTTAGTTTTGTAAAAAACAGGCCAGAACGTGCATACACTTACGGAAGAAAATTATCTTAAAGGCATCTTTAGATTATCCCAGGATAGTTTGCAAAAGATTACCCCTACAGCTATAGCGGAGGAGCTTGCGGTAAATGCAGCTTCAGTAATTGATATGCTTAAGAAGCTTTCAGAAAAGGGCCTCATTGATTATAACAAGAAAGATGGTGCCCGGCTTAGCAATAAAGGCAAGGCATTAGCCATCAACATTGTGCGCAAGCATAGATTGTGGGAAGTGTTTTTGTATGATAAATTGAAATTTAGTTGGGATGAAATACATGAAATGGCTGAGCAACTGGAGCATATTAAAAACGATAACCTGGCAGATCGGCTTGATGCATTCTTAGATTTCCCCCAGTTTGACCCTCATGGAGATCCTATCCCCAAGGCCAATGGCAGCATCCCTAAACTAGCAAGGACTTTATTATCTGATAAAAAAGCCGGAGACCGCTGCCAGGTAGTAGCCGTTAAGGATACATCTGCTGCGTTTTTGCAATACCTGCAAAAACTTTCTATAGACATTGGTACAAAGATTCGTATCAAAGATAAACTGGCTTTTGATGATTCTCTGCAAATAGAAATTGAAGGTGAGGCCACAACGGTATCAGAAAAATTTGCGAACAGTATTTTTGTGAAGCCCTAGGAGCAATCGTGGATATCATTTTCCAATGCCTATTATTTTGAGAAAAAAGGAGAAATGTTCGTTAGCAACGGGCCGTGTGTATCGTCAGGATTTATTTCCCGCTTCTGCAGCCAGTTGGTGAAGCGTAAATGAGAAAGTACTTCCTCCTCCAAAATCACTTTTAACGGTAATTTCCCCTCCCTGCGCTTCTATAAATTCTTTGCTGATACTGAGCCCGAGGCCGGTTCCTTCTTTTTTTGTGCCCGGAATTCTAAAATACCTGTCAAAAATTTTATGCACATACTGAGGAGCAATACCCTGACCAGCATCTATTACCGAAAACTTAAGCATACCATTTTCATGTACAACTGTGATTTCCACTTCTGAATTCTCATAAGAGTATCGTATTGCATTAGAGATCAGGTTAGTGAGCACCCAGGAAGATTTATCCTGGTCTGCCATCAGCATGGGTAAATTTGCCGGTACAGTAATTAACAATTTTATTTGCTTATCCTCCGCTGCCGCCTTGTTTGCATTAACGGAGTAATCAATAATTTCCCTGGCATCAAAGGGTAAAATATTCATTTGGATGCTCCCACTTTCAATCTGCGTCATATTCAATAATTCTCCTGTAATTTTTAGCAACCTCCCGGCATCTTCTTTAATGCTTTCCATGAGGTAGGTCTGTTCTGCATTTAGCGTACCAATCTTTTTATTTTCCAGTAGTTGCAAACTCATTTTAATAGAAGCAATTGGTGTTTTCAATTCGTGTGATACCGTAGCGATAAAGTTTGTTTTTGCAAAATCAAGTTCTTTATAAGGGGTTACATTTTTTAAGAGAATCACATTTCCAATTTGTTTTTCGTTCTTTTCGCCGGTGGGTATAATTTTAATGGGAATGATATCTTTTTCAAAATAACTCTCTTTGTTATTGGCGTATATTGTTATTGGCGTTGATATATGACCCTGTGCTGGCTTTTGCTCATCAAAAAGTTCCTGCACAAGAGTTCTGATAAGATCATTTTGCATGGCTACATCCTGTGCCTTACTGCCAATTGCATTTTCCGCACTTATTCCGGCAATTTTGAGCGCATTATCATTCATGAAAAGAATCTGATTACTTTCATCTAAACCGATAACAGGATCATTCATATTATTGATAAGCGTTTCAATTCTTTTCTTTTGAACCATTAGCTTCTCCAGGTTGCTGGCTTTGTACTCTTCAAGTTTTTCGGCCATGGTATTAAATGATGCCGCCAGTTGTCCAAACTCATTATGCTGCTCAAAGTGCACCCGCTGCGAATAATTTTGCCCGGCAATTTCCCTGATACTTCTTGAAAGTTCCTTGATGGGATTAGCAATATTTCCTGGCAAGTTAAATAACATGGTAAACGCCATTAACAGGCAGATTGTACCAGTTACAGTAATCCAAAGAATAGAAGAATCTGCTGTTTTTTGTGCTACTTCACTTTTACGCAGGATTGCCTGCATGTTAATAAACATAACATCGGTAATATCTTTTTGCACAGCTCTGTAAATGCTGGTATCGGCTGGCGACTGCAACAGTAAATTAAAATCCGTGGCCAATTGATTCGTAATTTCCCCTTCGCCCTCCTCGGTAATGTTTAGTTGCTGGCGGGCAAGATTTTCTCTAAAAGTTTTTTGCGCTAAATTGTTGCTGATACCGCTGTTTAGTGCAAGAATCATCTGCCGGGAATGATGCAGGGAGTTGTAGTTGGCCGCCAGGATATTCTTTGTATCTGCAGACAATTTATTGATATAAATGGTGCTTAGGGCGGTGAGCAACATAATCATTGCAAAAAGGAACCCGATGCCGAGGATCAATTTTGATTTTATTTTCATTAGCTTAAAATTACAAGGTCAATTTCATTGTTGGTAAGTTCTTTCAGTAATCTGTTAAACAGGTTTGTGGCCAACATAATTTTTAATAAGTTCATGTGAGGTTTGCCAATGCAAACCGTTGTAATCTTTCTTTTTTCGCATTGGTCCATAATTTCACCTGTCACATATTTGTTTTCCACTTTTATGATTTCTGCACCCAACTCTGTTGCCAATTTAAAATTATTGATCAGGTGTCGTTGTTTGTCCAGGGCGATCTTGTCGGCGCTTTCTGCCGGCGTTTGCACATACAACATATACCACTTGCTATTGTAGTAGTTGGCAAGCCTCGCCGTTTTCCGGATTACTGTTTTTGCAGTTTTTGCATTGGAACTGATGCAAGCCAGAAATCTTTCATGCTTTTTATTGTATTCTTTTTTTACTTCTTTTTCTACCTTCCTTTCCACTTGCGAAGCCACTTCTTTTAAAGCGAGTTCCCTGAGCTGCAGAATGTGGTCTCCTTTAAAAAAATTCTGTAATGCCATTTCTATTTTTCCTGGCTGGTATATCCTGCCTTCTTTAAGTCTTAGGATAAGTTCATCGGCTGTCAAGTCGATATTCACTACCTCATCTGCCTGCGCAATCACACTGTCTGGAATGCGTTCTTTTACTTCTACCCCAGTGATGGCTTTCACTTCGTCGTTAAGGCTTTCTATATGCTGGATGTTAACAGCGCTGATCACATTAATGCCTGCGTCTAAGATGTCCATTATATCCTGCCAGCGTTTTTCATTTTTGCTACCTTGAATATTGCTGTGCGCAAGTTCGTCTATCACGACTACTTCCGGGCGCAAATTGATTACTGCATCTACATCCAGTTCTTCTAATTCTTTTCCTCTATAGAAAAGCTTTCTTCTTGGTATTACGGGCAAGCCCTCCAGTAAGGCTTGAGTTTCTTGCCGGTTGTGCGTTTCTATGTAACCGATTTTTACATCAATTCCATTTCTAAGCAGGGCGTGCGTTTCTTGCAGCATGCGATAAGTTTTACCTACACCGGCACTCATGCCAATATAAATTTTAAACTTCCCACGTCTTGCTTTCTTGATAAGCTCAAGAAATTCCTGCGCTGATTTTTTAAATTCTTCCATGCTTAAAGGGATATGGCCAGAGATGTAGTTAAAAATAAATTCCCATTTTCTGGGACACCTTCTTTCATAAAGAGTTTATACCTTGACGAAAAACCACGGACTTCAAAGCGAAACATTGCATTTTCCCGGATAAGGCGATCATAATTTATAGAATAACCAAGGGTTTTAAATCCGTTAGCAGTTGACGTACCGATGATGACGCCTTTTTCATCGCTGTAATATTCACCCCGCAAAGCAAAACTATTTTTTGCGTTTGGACTTATTTTGGCAATTAGAACGGGTGAATACCAGGCATTAAAACTACGGCTTCCTTTAAATTTTTGCTCAGCACCAATATCAAATCCTGTGGTAATTGCAAATTTTTCTGTGAGTTGAAAAATGCCATAAAAATTATGAAAATAGCGCATTTGCTTAACACTATCTGGTTTATCATTTCCTATAAAAGAACTGCTGTTTAAAGTAATATTATTAGCTGGTTTATATGTAAGCTGATGCCCAAATGAGATTGAATTATTTCCATCAACACGCTGTATTCTTTGCCATCCGTTTAAAACCAAACCGCTTAAAAACCATTTACCGTTAGAAGAGGTATAAGAGATCTTCGCACCTGTTTCAAAATAAGGACTATTATCAGCAAGCAGGCTACGGGTTAGCGTCCAGCAATCTTTGCTTACCGCACTTTCAAAACCAATATGAGATGGCATAATACCAGCATCTATCCATACACTTTTATTTTTAGAAATTTTTAATCCGGCCGTGGCTTCATAAATATTTTTAAGTACGCCGGGCTCTGCGGCATAATTTGCATTCATATAGGTTCCAGTTGCTAATGCAAGATTAGCTCTAAGGTTGTCAGTTTCATAAGCTGCTTTTATAAAACCCAGGTCCAGGTTTATTTCGTTGTGCCGGTTAAAGGCATATACAAATCCCGGACGATTATGATTAGCAGGATTTCCAAAGTCGTAGGTGTAATAAGTTTCTACATAACCACTAAAACTAAGTTTAGGCTGAGAGCTGTCTGTTTGCGCAAAACTTTTAACGGAGGCAAATAATAGGATTAAAAAAATTGTACTTCTCATTTTGTATTTTATTTTAAATTATCTAAAGAAATATTAAGTTTAAGCACATTGATCTTTTCCGGACCAAACAAGCCGGCCAAAGGTTTTTCTGTATGTGAAACAATAAGTTTTTCAATTTTTGCCACCGCCAAACCCCTGATTTTTGAAATTCTTTTCACTTGTACTTTTGCTGCAGCTACAGAAATATCAGGATCTAACCCACTACCACTTGCTGTTACTAAATCTGTAGGAATTTCTTCTTTGCTCACATCAGGATTGTGCATTAAAAAACTATCCACTCTCTCCTTAACTGTTTTTAAATAGTCTGGATTTGAAGGTCCTTTGTTGGACCCACCTGAACCTGCTGCATTATAAGCAACTGCAGAAGGTCGTCCCTGAAAGTATTTATCATCTGTAAATTTTTGACCAACATTTTCATAACCTACAACCCGGCCATTTTGAGAAAGCGTTTCTCCATTACCCTGCCCCGGAGCCATTTTTGCAATGCCGGCAACTATCAGGGGATAAATTACCGAACACAACACAATCATTACGAGCGTTAACTTTATTGAAGGCATTAAGAATTTTTTCATTTTATTTTCATTTAGTTTTTACATAAAAAGTGCAAGCACCATATCAATTAATTTAATTCCAATAAAGGGAACAATAACGCCACCCAATCCATATATCAACAAATTTCTTCTTAGTAAAGCGCTTGCGCCAATAGGTTTGTAAGCAACGCCTTTCAAAGCCAATGGAATTAGGGCAGGAATAATAAGTGCATTAAAAATTACCGCAGCAAGTATGGCACTTTCAGGACTATGCAAATTCATAATATTCAGGTGTTGCAAAGCCGGGATAGAAACGATAAATAAGGCCGGTACAATGGCAAAATATTTGGCAATATCATTGGCTATAGAAAAAGTTGTTAGGGTTCCTCTTGTCATTAAAAGTTGTTTCCCTATTTCCACAATCTCAATTAATTTGGTAGGGTCATTATCCAGGTCCACCATGTTGCCTGCTTCTTTTGCAGCCTGCGTGCCGCTGTTCATGGCTACGCCCACATCAGCCTGTGCCAGTGCCGGCGCATCATTTGTGCCATCACCCATCATCGCAACCAGTTTACCTTCCTGTTGTTCTCTGCGGATGTAATTCATTTTATCCTCCGGTTTTGCTTCTGCAATAAAATCGTCTACACCTGCTTTTTCTGCAATGTATTTTGCCGTTAAGGGATTATCGCCTGTAACCATAACTGTTTTAATCCCCATTTTTCTCAGGCGTTCGAATCTTTCATGTATGCCGGGTTTGATAATATCCTGCAATTCTATCACACCGAGCACTTTGCTATTCTCCGAAACCACGAGCGGTGTTCCGCCATCACGGGATATGATGCTTACTCTTTCGGCAATTTCTGCAGGATATAAATTACCGGCTTTTTCTACTATCGATTTAATAGCATCGGCTGCACCTTTGCGAATTTTTGTTTGTCCAAAATCAATTCCTGAACTCCTGGTTTCTGCTGTAAACTTTATAAAGCGAGGCTGTTCCAACTGCAGGGATGAAGGATTGATTCCGGCCAGTTCAATAATTGATTTTCCCTCTGGTGTTTCATCCGCCATTGAGCTCAATACAAGAGATTTTGTAAAATGTATTTCATCAATACCAGGAGCGGCAAAGAAATTGGTAGCCTTTCTGTTTCCGATGGTGATGGTACCGGTTTTGTCTAATAACAAAGTATCAATATCGCCGGCCGTTTCTACAGCCTTACCACTTTTAGTAATCACATTTGCTCTTAAGGATCTATCCATTCCGGCTATGCCGATCGCACTTAAAAGTCCACCAATTGTGGTGGGGATAAGGCAAACAAAAAGGGATACAAATGCAGCAATGGTAATAGGTGAATTTGCATATTCACTGAAGGGCCGAAGGGTAACACAAACCAATACAAACACCAGGGTAAAGCCTGCCAGCAAAATGGTTAAAGCTATTTCGTTGGGTGTTTTTTGCCTGCTGGCACCTTCTACCAGGGCAATCATTTTATCAAGAAAACTTTCACCCGGTTCTGTAGTTACTTTTACTTTTATGCTATCGCTTAAAACTTTTGTGCCACCCGTTACACTGGATTTATCGCCACCGCTTTCTCTTATCACCGGTGCACTTTCTCCCGTAATGGCGCTTTCATCAATGGTGGCAATACCCTTCATGATTTCCCCATCCATAGGTATGGTATCGCCTGCTTCGCAAAGAAACATATCGCCTTTTTTTAATTGGGAAGAAGGAACAATTTTAATTTCATTCACATAAGTATCGCCCACAACCTGTATCCATTTAGCCGGAGTTTCTTCCCGTGTTTTTCTGAGTGAATCAGCTTGCGCTTTTCCTCTTGCCTCGGCAATAGCTTCCGCAAAATTGGCAAATAATAAGGTTAGTAATAAAACGAAGGATACGGTAATATTATAACCTACGGAACCTTGCCTGGTATCTCCGCTGAGTATCATGTAAATGGTTACGGCAAACATTATTGCAGTACCAACTTCCACGGCAAACATTACCGGATTACGAAACATTTTTCTAGGGTTTAATTTTACAAAGGATTGCAGCAATGCGCCTCTTAACTGGCCCCCAACAAACAATTTATTTTTTTTATTTTGAGACATCTTTATTTTATTTAAGTGAATTGTAATAGGTAAAATGTGAAATGTTATTAGTGAAATGTTAGATGTAGTTAATTTGAAGTGGTGTTTGTTTAAGAAATAAATTTAATTTTTATGAAACCACACAAAAATTTAAATTGCTGGATAAAGAGTTTTGAATTTGTAAAAAGCGTTTACTCCATTAGCTCAGATTTTCCTACGGAAGAAAAGTTTGGTCTTGTTTCACAAATGCGCAGAGCAGCTGTTTCTATCCCCGTAAATATTGCAGAAGGTGCTGCCCGAAAAGCTAAAAAGAGTTCGTCCAATTTCTGCATATTTCACTTGGTTAATTAACAGAACTAGATACCTTTATTCTTTTAAGCAAAGAACTCGGTTTTGTGCCTGATGAAAAATCTGTTGATTTAATTAATGAATTAGATATCATTGGAAAATTAATTTATGGTTTAATAAAAAGCCTCCAAAGAGATTTGGAATAATTTCTCACATTTCACCTTCCTCACATTTTACATTCCTACCTCATTCCAAAGAATTCAGCAATTGGTCCTAAGGTTAAGGCTGGGAAAAATGCAAGGGCAGCTATAATCATAATCACCGCATAGGTCATAATTCCAAAGGTTACTGTATCCGTTTTTAGTGTTCCGGCAGATTCCGGGATAAACTTTTTACTGGCCAGTAATCCTGCAATGGCCACCGGGCCAATGATTGGAAGGAATCTTCCAAGAATCAATACAAACCCTGTGGTAACATTCCAGAAAAAATTTCCATCTCCCAGGCCTTCGAAGCCCGATCCATTATTAGCGGCAGCGGAAGTATATTCATACAACATTTCAGAAAAACCATGACTGCCGGGATTGTTTAACCAGGAGCCGGGAGGTACAGCCCATGCTGCATCACCATTATTTACCAGGGTATAGGAGGATAAGGCAGCTCCTGCCAAAATAAGGAAAGGATGCAGCAAGGCTATTAGTGAAGCAATCTTAATTTCTCTGGCTTCAATTTTTCTGCCCATAAATTCCGGCGTACGCCCTACCATTAAGCCGGATATAAATACAGCAATTATGATGAAGATGAAATAATTTAATATCCCAACGCCTACACCGCCATAGAAACTATTTGTCATCATGCCCAGCATTTGAATACCTCCGGAAAGCGGCATAGAACTATCATGCATGGAGTTAACCGAACCTGTAGATATAATAGTTGTCATCACTTGCCAGTAGGCAGATGCAGCCACACCAAAGCGTACTTCCTTTCCTTCCATGGCTGCTTTATCTGCCAGGTTCATGCTGGCCAGTGCCGGGCTACCACTTGCCTCTGAAATAATGTTAGGCACCATAAAGACCAGCATGCCCACCGTCATAACTCCAAAAACGATGTGGGCGAATTTTTTTCTTTTTATAAAAAATCCGAAGGCAAAAATCAGCGCAACCGGAATAATTACCTGAGCAATAATTTCCACCATGTTAGTAAGGTAGTTAGGGTTCTCTAAAGGATGGGCACTATTAACACCAAACCACCCACCACCATTGGTTCCAAGGTGTTTGATGGCAATCATTCCTGCAGCCGGCCCCCTCGAAACTTGCACGCTGTCTCCTTGTAAGTTTACAATACTATCTTTCCCATCAAAACTTGCAGGTGTGCCATTAAAAACTAATATAGTAGCAACCAAAATACTTAATGGTATTAAAATCCTGGTAATACTTTTTGTAAAAAAAACAAAGAAGTTTCCTAACTGATCAGTAGTTTTTCCGGCAAAGGCACGGAATAAAACTACTACTGCTGCAATACCTGTTGCCGCAGAAACAAATTGTAAGAAGGCAATTACCAGCAGTTGGCTCAGATAGGTTAAGCCCGTTTCGCCGGAGTAATGTTGCAGATTGCAATTCACTAAAAAACTGATGGCGGTATTAAAAGATAGATCGGGAGACATACCCGGATTTCCATCGGGATTTAAAAATAAATTTCCCTGAAAAATTAAAATGATAAAAGCATAAACAAACCAGATCATGTTAATGGAAAGTAAAGCTACCAAGTGTTGTTTCCAGCTCATTTCCTGTTTAGGATCAATACCACAAAAGCGAAATATAAAACGCTCCAGGGGATTAAGAAAATCTGTAAAGGTTTTTTCGCCCTTAAATACTTTGGCTATATATTTCCCCAGCGGAAAAGCAATGATAACCGTAAGTAAAAAGCAAGCGATAATACCTGTCATTTCAGTATTCATTTGTGTTGATTTTAAGATTAAAAATTTTCAGGTTTAAGCAGTACATAAACCAGGTAGATAAATACCAGCACTGCTACGGCAAAAAGGATGGTCATCATAATATTTCTGTTTAAGGGTTTATATTTTTTCAAAAAAGTTTACGGTCTTAAAGAATAGCCAGAAGCAGAGCAACCCAGCGCCGATTAAAAGGATAGCGAGCATAAAAATGTATTTGTTTGCAAGTGTTTTTGCAATTGATGGCCCATTATGCCGGAGATGCAGGAAATAGCCGTCCGTAAAGGATTTAACCTCTAAGGATCGGTTTCCCTAAATAAAAAACCCTTTCATTTTGAAAGGGTTGTACTATCGTTTTGAAAAGGTTATTTTATTTTGTATTCTTCCAGCTTTCGGTAAAGCGTAGTGAGCGCTATATTGAGCAGCCTGGCTGCTTCCGTTTTATTTCCGTTGCTGTAGTTCATTACTTTTTGAATGTGTATTTTTTCTGCACTGGCCAGTTCAAAAGCAGATAGGATTTTGGCGTTATCCGGAAGAGTAAGATCCTGTTGCATTTCCAGCGGGAGTGTAGAGCTGTTGAGTTCTGTTCCGTCTGTGAGGATGACGCTTCGCTCAATCACATTTTTTAGTTCCCGGATATTGCCTTTCCACGTATGCATTTTAAGAGCCTGGATATATTCCGGGCTTATCGACAGTATTCTCTTATTCATTTTGTTGGAGATGACCTGCAAAAAAAAGGATGCGAGTTCTTCGATATCAGAAATCCTTTCTCTCAGCGGAGCGAGTGCAATTTGAAATATAGCAATTCTAAAGAACAGGTCTTCTCTAAAATGGCCAAGCAGAATTTCCTTTTGCAGGTCCCTGTTTGTGGCGGCAATGATGCGTACATTTATTTTTGTAGCCTTACTGTCGCCAACTTTTAAGAATTCACCATTTTCCAGCACTCGTAAAAGTTTAGCCTGTAGTTCCAGGGGCATTTCACCAATTTCGTCCAGGAACACGGTACCATTATTGGCTTCTTCAAAAATACCGATACTGTCCTTTACAGCACCCGTAAAAGCGCCGGCTTTATGGCCAAATAATTCATTCTCTAATAATTCTTTGCTGAAAGCTGAACAGTTTATAGCTATAAAACTTTGCTTGCTCCTTGAGCCCGCATAGTGAATAGCTTGAGCAAATACTTCTTTTCCAGTGCCAGTTTCGCCGGTGAGTAAAACTGTAGCATCTGTGGCTGATACTCTTCTTGCTGCGTCAATAGTGACAGTGAGAGGCTTTGATTTGCCAATGATATTTTCGAATGAATATTTTTTGTAAAGCTGGTTCTCCAGTTTCGAGACCTTTTTAGCGAGAGCCACTTTCTCGGCTGCTTTATACAATAAGGGAATGATCTTGTTGTTGTCATCTCCCTTGGTGATATAATCAAAAGCGCCGTTCTTAATGGCCTGTACACTGTCTGGAATATTGCCGTAAGCCGTCAATAAAATGATTTCAATTGTCGGATGATTTTCTTTAATTTTTTTTGATAGGGAGATGCCACTCCCGTCTGGGAGTTTCACATCGCAGATGAGTACATCCACATCATGATCTTCTATTCTTTTGAGACCGGTTTTACAATCTACCGCCTGCACCACTTCGAACCCTTCGATGCTGATGATGCGGGAAAGAAGATTTCGTAGTTTCTCTTCGTCGTCTATAATTAAAACTTTGTTCAATGCACACCAGTTTGAAATGTAAATATAGAATGATTAAGCACGGAGAAGGTATAATATGCATGATGTAGCGGAGATCTGTTAAAAAGGGTGGGTTGTAGCGCTTAGGATGCTACTATGCTCCCTCGCTTGGAGCGATTCTTTTATGCCGACTCGGCATTTTTTGGCCATTTCATTTTACAAGCTTTGTGTGCTCCACCCAAATTAAGTCTGCGGTATTATAGCCAATCCCCTTGGCTATTTTCAGGTACTTTGATTTTATCTCCACTGGTATTGTTGTCTCACGGGAAAGTATCCACAGGTATTTTAAATTTTTCCCTGCTACTAAGGCGTATCTATAATCTGGATCAATAGCCATTACATTATAGCCTGCGTAAAAAGGACCAAAAAAGGAAACTTTGAGCATCGCAATATTTTCATCTTTCACAAATTTTGCCTTTCCCGTGGCTTCTGTCCACTTTTCTTTTTTATAATTATAGCCCCGGTTCACCACATTAATTTTTCCATTTTCTTTTAGGGAATATTCTGCAGTGGTATTGTTCAAATTTTTTTCGAACTTGAAATCCATCCTGGCAATCTCGTACCATTTACCAAGGTATTTTTCTTTGTGAAAAGGTTGCACAGCCACTGCACCCTTAGGTATAGTGGAGCATGAATATAATCCGGTCATGATAATGAGTATGGTGAAGAATAAGGTTGCTTTCATGTTGATACTTTTATATCCTGGTTGCTGCCAGCGTTAAAACTTTTTCATCATCATTACGCCGCCAATAATGAGGAGAAATCCCA
>DGQO01000184.1:14664-14823 GCA_002400445.1 Chitinophagaceae bacterium UBA4412 | reverse complement strand
GCTTTAATAGCCCGGATTACAGAGTAAAATTCCAGGTCTTCATTCACTTTGTTTTTCCGGCGAATTCCAGCCGTATCGATCAATATAAATTCCTTATTGTACATATTATATTGCGTGTGAATCGTATCTCTCGTGGTGCCGGCAATATCGCTTACGATG
>DGQO01000184.1:0-14653 GCA_002400445.1 Chitinophagaceae bacterium UBA4412 | reverse complement strand
GCTGGCATAAGTTCTACAATAGCGTCCAGCAGTTCGCCGGTGCCACTGCCACTTATAGAGGAGAGAAAGAAAATATTTTCAAAACCCAGGCTGTAAAACTCGGTTGCTTCCAGCATACGGTTGTGATTATCCACTTTATTTACCACCAGTATCACTGGTTTTGTACTCCGCCTTAGCACTTCAGCCATGGACTCGTCCAGGTTCGTAATGCCTGTAGCAGCATCCACCATAAAAATAACCAGGTTTGCCTCATCAATAGCAATATGTACTTGCTTCCGGATTTCTCTTTCAAATATATCCTGGCTCTGGGATACAAAACCACCGGTATCAATCACATTAAATTTTCGGCCTGTCCACTCTGCCACACCATACTGCCTGTCTCGGGTAACACCGCTAAAGTCATCCACGATGGCTTTGCGCTGCTCCAGCATGCGATTAAAAAAGGTACTTTTTCCTACATTGGGCCGGCCTGTTATGGCCACTGTAAAACTCATGACTGTAATTTTCTTTGTTGTTTAATATCCGTACTCTCTTAAGTGGGTTTCATTATCCCTCCACTTGGGGCGCACTTTTACAAAAAGTTCCAGGAATACTTTCCTCTGCAAAAACGCTTCAATGTCTTGCCGGGCAAGTGTACCCAATTTTTTAATCATACTGCCTCCACCACCAAGGATAATGCCTTTTTGGGTATCCCGCTGCACTATAATTTCAGCAGTAATTTTAGTAAGTGTTGTTTTTTCTTTGAACTCCTGCACTAATACTGTTGTATGATAGGGCAGTTCTTCCTGGAACAACTGAAATATTTTTTCCCTGATCAGCTCGCTTACAAAAAATTTAGTAGGCAAGTCACTGATGTCGTCTGTATCATAAAAAGGCACGCCTTCAGGCAAATAACGCAGCACCCGCTCCAGCAATTTATCTACACCCAGGTTTTTTAATGCGGAAATCAGAACTACCTCCTTGCAATACGGCTTGCTCAAAAAGAATTCCTCGGTGGCTTTTAATTTAGCCTTGTCTGCCTGGGCATCCATTTTATTGAGCACGACAATAACAGGTGCTTTTAGTTTTAATTTCTCGAAAATAAGATGGCTCTCTTCAGGGCTTTCCCGGGCATCTGCCATGAGCAAAGCCACATCTGCATCTTCAAGGCTGCCTTTAACCGCCGCCATCATTTTTTCATGCAACTTGTAACGGGGATCGATAATGCCAGGTGTATCTGAAAAAATGATCTGATAATCATCCGTACTCAGGATGGCTTTGATGCGATGCCTCGTTGTCTGCACTTTGTGTGAAACAATGGCCATCTTTTCGCCCATAAAAGTATTGAGCAATGTGCTTTTACCAGCATTGGGTTTACCAAAAATATTTACGAATCCAACTTGCATGCATATATGAAAAGACCGTGTTGCATGAAAAAGATTACGACGAGTGCCAAATGAAGGAAGGTAATCAATGCCAAACACCACGGTGTTTAGAAAAATAAAAGCCCGGTGCCCGGGCTTTTTTGAGTTGCGAAGAGAAGGATCGAACTTCTGACCTTCGGGTTATGAGCCCGACGAGCTACCGCTGCTCTACTTCGCACTGCAAATGTAGCGTTTAGCGCTTTAGCGGCCAAAAGAAATTCGGGATTCTCTTAAAAATAAGGCAATTAGAGCCTCTTCTCAATCTTACTTACACCACTGATTTTGAGGTTTGGTGCCACCACTTCACCTTTGTAAAAAATATGACTTGCACCAGAGGCCGTAGCATTTAATTCCTGCTGCACATTCAATGTAAGATCAGATGCACCAGAGGCATCGGCATTGCATTTCATAGCAAGCAATTCATAACATTTAGCGTCGCTGGCACCCCCGCATTCTACATTAAAATTATTTGCAACCCCTTGCAAGTGCACCTCGCTGGCTCCACTCAAAACAACATGCAGAGTTTGTGCATTTAGGGAACCCTTGAGTTTGCTTGCACCAGAAAGATGTATGGTGAGGTCTCGTAAAGATGCCGGACCCGCAAAAGCGACGTCAGATGCGCCGGAAGCGTCAATTTTATCCAGATCTTTAAAACTTAAATATACGGTAAGCCGCTTATCCTGTTTTTTCCAGGAACGGGAAGCCCCGGAAATATTTAAAACCTTACCTGTAACCACGGTTTGGATATCTGATACATTACCATCGGCAGCGCTCACTGCCAGTACAACGTCTTCCGACTGACTCAGTACAAGCCTGATGGCGCCAGACAGTTTTATAATGCTAAAACCCGGATCAACATCCCTCAGGACCGCATTGGCATCTAACACAATTTGTTCCTGCGCCTGGGCGCATAAGTTTGCTGTGAGGAAAGCGAGTGCTATTAATATTTTTTTCATACGCTTAAGATTCGGGCATTAAAGACATAAAAAAATTTCATGGCTATACTTTCTTGTGTTACGCTGTACTGGGATTAAAAGTTACAAGCTTAAAAAAATAATTTATGGCACCGATAGCTTAAATTTGCAACCTGTTCTTATTTATCACTACTGAATTTCCGGGGTGCTTCCTTAATGGAGGCTGAGATCAAACCCGATAAACCTGCTCAGGATAATGCCTGCGAAGGGATCGAAATTAAAAAAGAAGGGCGTGCCTGCCCGGATGTTCAGCTAAAATTTGGAAATGAAAAAACACGCAACTCTAAGCGTAGGCTTAGCGCTTGCCATGCTAGGCACAGCAGGACAGCAACCAGAAAAATTTAATGACACGGCTTACCTACAGCCGGTAGAAGTGAATGCAGTAAGGGCTTCAGATAAAATGCCCGTTGCAAAAACCAATTTGTCAAAAGAAGACATTGCAAAGCACAATCTTGGTCAGGACCTGCCCTTTATCCTCAACCAAACAGCATCAGTAGTGGTAAATGCCGATGGCGGCAATGGAATTGGTTATACAGGAATTCGCATCCGGGGCACAGATGCCAGCCGGGTAAATGTAACGCTAAATGGAATTCCTTACAACGATGCAGAAAGCCAGGGTACTTTTTTTGTAAACATTCCGGATATCGCATCCTCTGCGGGAAGTATACAGGTGCAACGGGGAGTGGGCACAAGTACAAATGGTGCAGGCGCATTTGGTGGAAGTATCAATGTGAGCACAAATGAGGTGAAAATAAAGCCATCCCTTGAACTGAATAGCACAGCCGGCAGTTTTCATTCCTTTAAAAATAGCCTGCTGTTCAGCAGCGGCATCTTTAAAAGGCATTTTACTTTTGACGGAAGAATGAGCAATATTATGAGTGAGGGTTATGTAGACCGGGCATCGAGCAGACTGCAATCTTTTTATGGAAGCCTTGCCTATGTTACTAACAGCAACTCCCTTCGCCTAAATATCTTTACTGGTAAGGAAAAAACTTACCAATCATGGAATGGTGTGGATGCTGCCAATCTACAGGCTAACCGAACCTATAACAGCGCAGGTACTGAAAAACCTGGCGATCCTTATGACAACGAAACGGACAATTACCAGCAAACGCATTACCAGTTGTTTTACAATCAAAAACTTGCCCGTGGATGGAAAGCTAATGTTGCCGTTTTTTTTACCCGGGGCGCCGGCTATTATCAGCAATACAAAGCAAAGGCAAAATTGAGCAGCTATGGCTTACCCGGTTACAATGATGGTTCTACACTTGTAACTAAAACCGACTTGATAAGGCAACTCTGGTTAGACAACTATTTTTACGGCAGTATTTTTTCTTTGCAATACAATGACAAAAAAACACAATTAATCCTGGGTGGTGGCGCAAGTATGTACGATGGCGATCATTATGGAAAAATCATATGGGCAGAGGTGCAACCTGCAGTGCCGCAGCATTACCGCTACTACTATAACCCGGCCGAAAAAAATGATTTTTATGCCTACGGCAAATGGACCCAAATACTGGGCGAACACTTTCAGAGCTTTGCAGATCTCCAGTTTAGAAGGGTGAACTACCAAATCAATGGCTTTAAAACGAATCCTTCCCTTAAGGTGAATGAAAACTATTTTTTCATCAATCCAAAAGCAGGATTTACTTATACAGTGGGCAAACAAAAGCTCTATTTGTCTTATGGCCGGGCCGCTAAAGAGCCAAACCGGGAAGACTTTGAAAACAATTCCGTGAGTGCGAGACCAGAAAAATTAGATGACTTTGAATTTGGGTACGAATTTAAAAAAGATGGCTTCTCGCTGGCGGCTAATGCCTATTACATGCTTTATGAAGATCAACTTGTTCTCACCGGAAAAATTAATGATGTAGGCGCTTATACCCGCAGCAATATCCCACATAGTTATCGGGCGGGAATAGAACTTATATCCACTGCTCAATTTGCAAAATGGTTCTCGGCTTCCGGCAATATCTCCTTCAGCAAAAACAAAGTGAAAAACTTTACAGAATACATTGACGATTATGACAATGGCGGGCAGGTTGTAAAAAACTACCAGGAAACGAATATTGCTTTTTCACCCAATACCGTTGCGGCCTATAGCCTGAATTTTTATCCAGTGCAAAAGCTGGAGCTGAATATAATGGGTAAATATGTGAGCGCACAATATTTGGATAATACGTCTAATAAAAAACGACAGCTTGATGAATTTTATGTGCAGGATCTTCGTGCAGCTTTCCGCTGGAAAACCAGTGCAATGTTTTATTTGCAAGTGAACAATGTTTTTTCAACATTGTATGAGCCTAACGGTTATACATTCAGTTATATATCAGGCGGTGCAGAACAAACGGAAAATTATTACTTCCCCATGTCGCCAGTTTACTGGACGCTGGGTTTAAACATAAAGCTATAATTGCCGGAGTTTAAAACAATTTTTATTACCAGTCATTGCGGTGTTTAATGAAAGATGCAAAGCAATGACTGGCTTTTTAAAAGGTTTGTAACTTATCAGGTTTACAGTAGGAAATAGAATAGACTTGCCTAAAGTTGAAAAGGCTTTAATTGTTTTGAGAAAGTTTATCGAGCGGGGTATTTAGCCTGCCAATCGAGCATTCCACCTACGAGATTTTTTACATTAGAAAAACCGAGGGCTTGTAAAATAAGACAGGCCTGGCCACTGCGGTTTCCACTGCGACAGTAAAAGATCACTTCTTCATCTCTTAGTTCGTCCAACTCTTCCGCTTGCATCGTTTGGATTTTGCCCAGCGGGATTGCCTGGCCGCCAATATTAAATTCCTGTACTTCATGAGGTTCCCTTACATCCACAAGATTTAAGGTTTCACCGGCATCCAGGCGGGCTTTCAATTCTTCTGTAGTAATGTTTGTCATGTGTTACTATTTTTTCTTGTTATCAATCAGAACACTGTCTTTTAGGGTCTTCATGAGCGGGGAAACCCAAAGATCAACAAGCTGGCCAGACTGAATATATACGGCCTTGCTATCTTCTGTATATCTCGGTGGATTTTGCTTGAACACATAAGCACCCAATGTATCCGAAGTGCCCGGCTCAGCAATAACTGCAGCAAGACCGAGCCCCGTTTGCTCCAGCACAGTTTGTGCCTCTCTTAATGTAAGCCCGAGCAAATCAGGCACTAGTATTTTTTGATTTGCCAATCCACTTCCTATGATAAGATCAACCTTACTCCCCCAGGGTAATGTGGTGCCGGAAGTAATATTATTGCCACGATATTTTTGTTCAAGAACAGACCCCATCATAAAGTCGGGTTTAAAAGTGGTATCGCCCAGGGTAAGATGGCTGCGTTTTAAAATTTCAAGCGCATAGTTTAAAGTTTTGCCCTGCAGGGCCGGCATTTCTACCAAAGGCAGAGTAACCCTGTTCACCGTAAGAAAAATAATGCGATTAATTTTAACGGTGCTGTTAGGATCGGGCAATTGCTTGAGCACAATCCCACGTTTAACGGTGTCAACATACACAGAATCCTGGATCTGCACTTCAAACCCCTTACTTTCCAGGAATTTAATGGCTTCTTCCGTATTTTTTCCGGTTACAGATGGCACGGTCAGGTAATCTCCATGCCGGGTAATGGCACCCAGCATTTTAAGGGTGATAAAAAGAATTGCAAAACTCAGTGCAATTACTACGACCAGGTTTACCCAAAAAGGCCTGTCGGTGATAAATTTAAACATCCGGAAAAATTACGTTTATAATACTGGTATTCATTCAGGTAAAATTAAGTAAAACACTCGTGAAGCAAGGCGCTGTAAAATGCCTGGAGAGTTTGGCCTGCAGCTATTACCTGCTGTGGCACAAGACTGGCTGCACTCTGGCCGGGTACTGTATTGATTTCAAGCATACAGGGCAATCCCCTGGTATCGTCGTAAATGAAATCAATGCGCACAATGCCTTTACAATTAAAGATATGATAAGCTTTAGTGGCCGCATCCCTTACCTGTTGCGCTATCCGCTCATCTACCACTGCCGGAGTAATTTCATCGCTGGCGCCTTCATACTTTGCCTGGAAATCAAAAAATTCATTTTTGGAAACGATTTCAGTGATGGGTAGCGCAATCACTTTACCCTTAGACTTGTACAAGCCTATTGTAAATTCTCTGCCTTTAATAAATTCTTCTACCAGTACCTGGTTGTCTTCCTTAAAAGCCTTATCCAATGCAGCCTTAAGCAGGTGCGCTTCTGTAACCTTACTCATACCAATACTACTGCCCCCATTATTTGGTTTTACAAATACGGGTAATTTCAATTGCGCCAGCACATCTTCTGCCTGCAATCCATCCCCCGCAAATAAGTGCAGGCTTTTGGCAACATACATTCCGGCAAAAGAAGCAACGGCTACTGTGTAGCGCTTATTAAACGTGAGTGCGCTGGTGGCGGCATCGCAGGATGTGTAAGGAATACCGAGGCAGTCAAAGTAGCCTTGTAACTTTCCATCCTCCCCTGGCGTACCATGCAGTGCTACGAGCACCGCATCAAATTTTATTTTCTGATGATTGATGGTAAGGCTAAAATCATTTTTATCAATAAAAATTTTTTCACCATTTGCTAAAGGGTGAAACCAACCGCTGGGATGAATATCAACCAGGTAAACATTCCAGAGTTCAGTATCAAGGTTCTTAAGAATAGACTCTGCACTTTTATAGGAGATCACTGCTTCGCCGGAGTAGCCTCCCGTAACGAGCGCAATATTTTTTTTGGTCATTGTAACGGGTTATAAAAAATCAAATAAACGAAAATAGAGGTTGGATCCGTGTTATTGATACACTAAAAATTATCGACAGCACTTCTGTCAATTCCCTCATTGCCACTATCCAGAACAAACTTCCAGGTGCCATTAGCTTGCTTTTTCCAAATGGTTACATAAGTGCCGTAAAGCACCGTGTCTATGTTTGCGGGATGCAGTGCATACACGCCATAAGTGAACCCGAGATCGGCTGACGCAGCCACCATTGCATTATAGGGCTGCCAGTTCAATTCAAAGGAAGTATCATCCTGTTGTATCAGGTAATCGATAGCGTGGGCACCAATGATGGGCATCTTACCGGGCTTTAGCAAAATTCCGTTGCTGTCAATGTATTCTACGAAAGCGGTTTTCATGCCTTTATCTACGCTCAGTGCAGAAAATGCTTTATCCGTTTGCATCAGCAGAACTTTTTCATTTATGGATGCATCCACGGATCCAGTTTTCTTTTCTTTACAACCAGTGGTAAATCCAAGGATCAGTATAAATATAAAACATCTCATCATGGCGCCTGTTTGTTTGCAAAAAATCACAAAATAGCGTGTAAAATAAAGGCGAAAGTATGTGCATACATTCGCCTTTTAAGCAGGAAATATCACCTGCGTCTTAAAGCCTTGCGGCCTAAAAAAATATGACTAGCTGTGCAGCACTTCTTTTTTTGCCATCAATTGCTCCACAGTTTCTACGTACTCCTCATCTGGTACGCAGCAATCAACGGGACACACTGCAGCGCACTGAGGTTCTTCATGAAAACCCTGGCACTCTGTACACTTGCTCGGCACAATGTAGTAGATGTCTGTTGCAATGGGCGCATTTCTTTGTTCTACATCCACTGTACTGCCATCCAGGAGTGTATAAGTTCCTTTAATGGTGGTTCCGTCAGAAACGGCCCACTCTACTCCACCTTCGTAAATAGCGTTGTTCGGACATTCGGGCTCGCAAGCTCCGCAGTTAATACATTCGTCTGTAATCTTAATTGCCATGATGTTATTTTTGTAAGCAAATTTAATCATATCGGATGAATTTACAACAGCGAAAAAAATTGTTAGAACAGCTTCGTCTTTACATGCAGTCTCAAGATGCCGACTGGGTTGAGGCAAAACATCGTGCAAGGGGGGAAAACGGCTGGTTTGTACCAGAATTTGTGGAACTCGCCTGCCAGCGGATTACTTCTAATTACCTGGATAAAGAGCAGTTGGTAAAATGGGCAGCCCATTACCACATAGATGATAATATTGCGCCTAAAACAGTAGGCGTTGTGATGGCTGGAAATATACCCCTTGTGGGTTTTCACGATTTCCTGGCAGTCTTTATTTCAGGCCACCGGCAGTTGATAAAACCCTCGTCAAAAGACGCAGTTTTGATTAAGCATCTTGTAAAAAAAATGCACGAATGGGATGCCGGGACGGAAGCTATTGTGCAGATAGCAGAGCAACTTAAAGACTGCGATGCTTATATAGCTACCGGAAGTAATAATTCATCCCGCTATTTTGAGCAGTATTTCGGAAAATATCCAAACATAATCCGCAGAAATAAAACATCTGTAGCCGTGCTTACNNAGTAAAATTTTTGTACCACCGCATTTTGATTTTGAACGGCTATTAAGGTTTTTTAAAGCCTACGACTGGTTTGAGCTTAATCATAAGTATAAAAATAATTTCGACTACCAACTTTCTATTGCGCTTCTCAATAACCAGCCTTATATGACTGATGGCCGCACGCTGCTTACGGAGAGTGCACAATTATTTTCACCTATCAGTCATTTATTTTATGAAAGATATAGTGATGCTGAAGCATTAGAAAATTTACTGAAGCATCATCCGGATCTGCAGTGTATCATTGGGGAGGGGCATATTCCTTTTGGGATGGCGCAGGAACCGGGGTTGTTTTCCTATGCCGATGATGTAGACACGATGGCATTTTTCCTCAGCCTGTAGCATCTACGAAGGTCTTACTAATTTAATGTTAAACATGACAGACCGTATCATACATTCTGGCAGTGCATCGTTAATTTGTACCATAGGCACATCTTTTGAACCGATTTGGTGTGCTAAAAAATCAGCTTAAAAAAAATAGACATACCATGAAATTAAAACAGGTTTTATTCACCGTACTTATCAGTGCTTTTACCACCCTTGCAGTCGTATGGGGTTTTAGCAAGTATTTTAAAGGCGACAACAGTTTTGGAGGCCAACAAACGGGTGTTGTGCCGGCTAATTATGGAAAATTGACAGGGTTATTTGATGGAGCTAATCCTGGAGGGGCTTCTGATTTTACGCAACCTGCCGAAGCGGCACTGCCCACGGTAGTGCACATTAAGACCAAAATCAATGCAAAACAAGTAACAAACAGCCTCCCCCGCCAGAGAAATAATCCTTTCAGTGATTTGTTTGATGATGATATGTTTAACCAGTTTTTTGGCAGGCAAAACGGATCTATTCCCGAACAAAGGGCTTCTGGCTCCGGCGTTATCATCAGTGACGACGGATATATCGTAACCAACAACCACGTAGTGGATAAAGCAGATGAAATAACGGTAACCTTAAATAATAAAAGGGTATATACTGCAAAAGTTGTGGGCAGCGATCCGGCTTATGATCTTGCTGTAATTAAAATTGAAGCTAAGGCGCTGCCTTACTTGTTATACGGTAACTCCGATGATGTAAAAATTGGGCAGTGGGTGCTGGCTATTGGTTATCCTTTAAATCTTGAAACTACGGTTACAGCAGGCATCGTAAGTGCTAAGGCAAGAAGCCTTGGCCTGAACCGGGACAAAGATGGCAGGCAGACTAATGCCATAGACTCGTATATTCAAACGGATGCTGCGGTAAACTCCGGCAACAGCGGTGGTGCCCTGGTAAATACAGATGGAAAGCTGATTGGTATTAACTCTGCCATTGCATCGCTTACAGGTTATTACACAGGTTATTCTTATGCTATACCGGTAAACATTGTAAAGAAGGTGGTAGATGACATCATCAAATTCGGCACAGTACAAAGGGCATATATCGGCATCCAGTATGCTAATGCAAGCGATATGAGTGCAGATGAAAAAAAGCGTACGGGTATTCCTGAATCTGCATTTGGAATCTATGTGCAGGAAACCACTCCAGATGGTGGTGCTGCAGCAGCAGGCATTAAAAAAGGCGATATCATTAAAAGCATCAATAGTATTGCTGTAAACAGCGGTGCAGAAATGCAGGAGCAAGTGAGCCGCTACAAGCCGGGCGATAAGGTAACGATTACTTTTACCCGTAATAATACCGAGATGTCTTCCGTGGTAACACTTAAAAATAGTGCAGGCAACTATGACCTCGTAAAAGCGGCATCCACCATGGACAAATTGGGTGCGCAACTCACCACTTTAGATGCCCGGAAAGCTAAAGAGTATGGTGTGCCTGGCGGAGTGATTGTAAAGAAAATAGGTGATGGTGCGATCAATGATCAAACCCGCATGAAAGACGGGTTTATTATACTTAAAATTAATGATCAGGCGGTTGCCAGCGTGGAAGATATAGGCAAGGCTACAGCAGATAAAAAGAATATTACAATCAGTGGATTTTATCCAGGTTATGAAGGTTTATATGAATACCCCGTGAGCCTTGGTGGGCAATAAAAAGCTGTATTTAATCAGATCCCGGAGCACAGTTCCGGGATTTTTTTATGCGATTCCCTCCTGTTTTCTGCACTTTTAAAAATAAAGCTCTACAACACTACCAAACTAAACGATAAACAGGTTAAAGAAAACTATAAAAATCTGTGGGGTATAGAAAAGGCTTTCCGGAAGTTAAAAAAAGATCTAAGGATAAGACCTATCTATCAAAGGTTGAAACATAGAATTAAAGCACATATTTGTTTGTCTTTTACCGCCTATTGCATTTATAAAGAATTAGAAAGAATACTGAATAAAGAGCAATCAACATTGTCATGAAAATGGATGATCAGCAAGCTGAATTATACAATATTATCCAGAAAAATACTTAGGGTGTTGCAATACTGAAAACAGGAGCGGCTACTTATTGATCAGGAGTTTTTGACGGATCAGCGTATCTCTTCCGCTATTGGGCTTATCATCAAGTGGATTGGTGCCGGTTTCTATGGCAAATACCTTGTATTCACCGGGGGGAAGTTTTTTGATCACCGCCCGAATTGTTGAACTGCACATGCATTTACAAATACTGCCTGTCCAATATTCTACAAAGTTTAACGTATTACCCTGCTGCTGAATGCTGACCGAGGCTTTTCGGCAGCAACCGTGTCTGACAAATCTTGAATAAATGATAGAATCGGCTGCTGCTGTAATACCCTCTTCGCCGGGCATCCTCAGATCCGGATAATCCACATTTTCACCTGGTGAGGAAAATTTCGTTACTGCCTTTGTAGCTTTTGCTGCGCATCCCTTTACCTCCCACGAACTAACGGGCGTTGTATCTTTTAACGCATGCCGGGCGGTTTTGTCTGTATCAATTTTTATCCCCCTGCTGTTCTGGTCACAACGCCCGTTATCGGGCAATAACTGAACAGGTGAATAAGAGAATAATAATACGGCCAATAATAATAAGACCCTCATATCGTCATCTTTAGATGCTTATGAAATTAAAAGCAACCACTAGGCAAATGCCTGATAAAAATCATTATTTTATGTGAAATTGAGCATTGAAACAGCCGGTGACCATGGCTAACTTGTCAATCATTGTATCAGGGGGCAAGAATTCAATCAACAATGATGCTGACCTCATTTATTTATAAGAATTACCTGATCACCATTATGGGGGTTGCAGCAATTTCTTTATTCAATCACACTGCAAGCGGGCAATCGGCCTTAGGTCAGTTAGAAACATGGGCAGGCAGAAGTATCAATTCATATTCTGTTCCAACCGTGTCGTCATCTTCGGGAAGCGGAGTGTACAGAAGCCCATTTGTAAAAACATTTGAACAGAAGCAGGCTGAGGCAACAGACCATTATCAAAGGGCTCTGAAGATGTGCAATAGTAAAAACTGGGATGACGCTATCCATCAGCTAAACAAAGCAATTCGCAAAGACCCGTCTAACCAGCTCTATAAGAATAAACTGCAGGAAGCAGAAGCTTCCTTGTCAAGAGAAAAGCAGCAAAACCAGGCATACCGTGACATGAAGAAACGGGAGGAGGAAGAAAGGAGAAGAAAGGAAGAGGAACTGCAAAAAAAGGAACAGGCCCGTTTAGAACAGGAGCGTATGGACCAGAATGCCATAATAGAAAAAATTTCTGCAGCACAGGACGCCATAAAGTCCTTTAAAAAAGACATTAAGCATGCGCAGGGTTTCTTAAAAAACTTTTCCAAATCTTTGGCCAACAACAATGCAGACCTGGAAAATTGGGGTAAAGAAGTGGATGATGCATACAACAAAGTACTGGATGACAGTAAAAGCTATTTGGCAAGCATGTTCATCAGGTATAATTTACTGCAGGGAGTATTGAAACGAAGCTATGTCAAAGACCTGTTTACCAGGACGGGTAACTTAAGCAATTCGCCGAATCCGGAGATTCAAAAATGGTTTGCATCAGAATTAAAGAAAACCAATATCCGGGTGGATGAATTTCAGGATGTGGCAGACAGGCTATCCCTTGGTTTTGATCTTGGAGAATTAATGCTAACCAACAAGGAACAGGCAGGGAGAACTCTGAAAGTATTGATGTTCATGAACAGTTTACTGGAAACTGCCCATGTAACAGATTACGAGAACCTGTTCAAAGAAGTGGAAAAACCATTCGGGCTTACCAATATGCCGGGTGAATATTTTGAACAGGCTAAAATGATTGGTGAAACATATTCTAATCTCGGCGCAATCTGTTTTGGCTGGTATCATATCCGAAAACTGAATGCCGATAATGAGGAAATGGCAAAACAGGTGGCCATTTACTCTGCGGGAATGGAGCAAAGAATGAGTGAAATTGATTGCCTGGAGAAATGCATCAGAAAATATACTGACCATTGTTCCGAGAACTGCACCGGAAAAACAAAATGGTCAACACCGCCGCCTCTGCTACTTTTCAATAACAGAAACTGGTAAATGATGAACTGCCCATCAATCAAAATCATTGTTTGTACTTTTTGGGCCATGCTGCAGGCATCTTCAAGTCCCGCTCAATCATTTGCAGAGGAGTTCATGCTCAACAGGTCACCGGTAAAAGGCATTTCCTCAAATGAACACTTACAGGTTTATCAGCAAAAAAATGGCAAATATGGAATTATAAATGTTACCAATGGTGATACCATTATTCCTCCTCAGTATGATTTCATAAAGAACGACTTTACAGACGGGACTTTTTATTTCTATAATGGGGTCGTGGCAGTTCAGCAGAACGGGAAATGGGGTTTTGTCAATCAATACGGGAAACAGGTAGCAGACTGCCTGTATGATTCTACAGGTGATTTTCTGAATGGGATTTGCGTTGTTAAAATAAAAGCTGGACTGGGCTGTATCAATGAAGTTGGCAAAGAAATAATTCCCTGTATGTTTGACGGGCTCAGTCTGGCATCAGATAACCTGGTATGGGTACTGAAAAACAAAAAATTTGGGCTGTATAATAAAAAGGGCATACAGCTAAGTGCTCCCCGCTTTGATGAAGTACAAACTTTTCAGGAAAACAAGGCTTGGGTAAAGATTGGTGAGAAATGGGCTTTTGTCAATAATGAAGGTGTAATGCTTATCAGTCCTATATACCAATATGTTGAACCCTTTTCCGGAGAACTTGCCCTTGTAAGAAAAGAAATAAGCACGGATGTATATCAGTATGGTTATATCAATGCACAGGGAGATGAGGTCGTTTTCCCGATGTATGAAGATGCGAGGTCATTCAGCGAAGGCCTGGCCGCCGTAAATACGGTTTTGGAAGGCGGGCTGAACTCATGGATCTATATCAATACAAAAGGTGAATCTGTTATTTCTAATGTGGGCAGCGGAATCGAAGAAGCCGGTGCTTTTTCCGGAGGGTTTGCCCGCATAGCTAAAAATGGATATAAAAACGGGGTGATAGATAAGACAGGGAAAGAGATCATTCCCTGTATGTATGAAGAAGTGGGCAATGATTTCGAAGAATACCTCATACAGGATAGTATGATCAAGGTGAAGAAAGACGGAAAGTATGGCTATTGCAACCTAAAAGGGCAATTAGTGATACCCTGTAAATATGACAATGCGGAAAATTTTTACGATGGTGAGGCGATGGTTGCCAGCGGCGACGCATACTACATCAACAAAAAAGGAGAATATATTAAACCAGCGCAGAAAAGCGGTAGTGAGGAAACACCGAAAGGTGAAAAATTCAAAAAAGAAAATATTTCACTCGTATATATCAACACTCGTGGAGAGACGGTTATTCAGGGAAAGCCGGGTTTACTTACAGGCCTCTTCTCTAACGGCATGGCTCCTGCACTGTTCAATGGTAAAATGGGATTCATGAATAAAAAAGGAGAATTCTCCATTCCCTGTAAGTATGATAGTGCCGGATCATTC
>DGQO01000178.1:5451-13682 GCA_002400445.1 Chitinophagaceae bacterium UBA4412 | reverse complement strand
TTTATCTCGCCTTTGCTTTTGTATTTCTTTTCCGGGATGAGTTTTTATTGGGCACACACGGCATCAGAATTTTTGAGCGATTATTGATCTCATCCCTCATGCTGCTTATTATTTTAGAACAATGCTATGCACACCATTCGTTTTATAAAATGAAAGGGATGGAGAATGCAACAAAATTTGGTGTAATCACTTACGGATTATATTGCCTCCATTTCATGGTGATTACGATTGTAATGGGTATTACAAAAAAGCTTGGGCTAAACAATGCAGTATGGCAAGTGCTCGTTTTAGAAACAGGAATCTCACTGGCCATAACGATTGCCGTTAGTTGGTTAAGCTATAAATACTTTGAATCTCCATTCCTGCGTTTAAAGGAGAAATTTTCTTTTATAAAAACTAAACCAATTACAACATCTTTATCCTCCACGGAAGATGCAGGTGGCTAGCAGGCAAGGTTTTTCCAGCGAAGAGTTAGCTCTGCTATCCTGGCAACATCATCCGGCATTGAAGAAAATCTATTATTAATATTATGCAAACGACGGTTACTAATCCAGCAATCATCAGCTTTTTAAAAAGCAAGTTCCCCGGTGCGGGTTTTGTTGATGGTCTCAAAATAAAATACCGGTCTTTAATCTGCCCCTTTACCAACCTCATCCAGATGGTAAAGCCTGGAGATAAAGTGGGAGATGTAGGCTGCGGCTCCGGGCAGTTTCTTTTGCTGCTCACAGAATTTGCTGAGCCGCAAGAAGTATTTGGGATAGAAATAAGTGATAAATTAATTGATAATGCCCAACGTTTATTTAGTAGTATCCCACATGCGAAATATCATTTCGAGCAATTTGATGGTGCAGTTTTCCCCGCAAAACTTGCTGAAATGGACCTTATCTTTCTCATTGATGTTTTTCACCATGTTCCAAAGGCATCGCAGGAAAAATTTATGCAGGATTTAATTGCAAGGATGAAGCCCGGCGCCAGGTTAGTGCTCAAAGATATCAATGCAGACAGTCCGCTGGTACTCTGCAATAAAATGCACGATCTTGTGTTTGCCGGTGAGATAGGGCATGAAATGAGTTTCAATCGTGCTAAGGAAATGCTTACCTCAAACGGACTCCAAATTTTACAACAGGAAAAAAGAACAATGTATGTCTACCCCCATTATACCTTCGTTGCAAAAAAATAACCGGATTGCCCAGTGGTTTCTCTGTGTTTGTTTTGCAGCGCTTTCCGTAGTGCCTATTTATCGCAACTTTTATTACAGCAATGGCCTGCTTACTTATGAGCGGCATAAGGCTGTAATTGAGCAAAGGTCTGAGTATTACAACCCCTGGCAATACCGCATCCTATGCCCTTATACCGTAGAAGCCTTGCTTTGGACTTATAATCACACGATAGACAAAGTTTATCCTATAGAAGAGAAAATGCATTTCTCTATTGAAGCTACTACAGGCACTACAAATGAAACAGACCAGTTTGTAAAACTGATGCAAACACCAGGTGCCATGAAGTACATGATTATATTTATTTTCTTTCGTTTTGTAGAACACCTGCTTATCTTTTTTCTCGCCTGGCGGCTCTGGAGCTACTTTGTACAAAGTAAGTGGCTCATCTTTTTCGGGATCAATTTTCTCGCTCTTTCTTTAGGTAATGCTGTGGCGGTAGCAGATCTTTCTTTCAATACTTACATGGATATTATTCTTTACCTGGTAACAGCAAACGTAATCGTGTACCGGAAGAATCCGCTTATCCTTGTTCCTATTACAATCCTTGCAGCCTTTAACCGGGAAACGGGTATTCTTATACCGGCCCTCTATTTTATATCACAAGTTGATTTCTCAACATTCTCATTGAGCAATGCAGGATTTAAAAAAATACAGTGGCCCAAATTACCAACATGGTTGCTTACGGCTTCCATGTATGTGTTGTTCATCTCCATTTTCGTGGGCCTGAGGATGTATTTTGGTTATCGCCCGCAGCAAGTGTGGAAGGCCCAGGCCGGCCTGCCAATGCTTAAGCTTAATCTTGCAAGTGCCGTTGGTGTAAAAGCTTACATGGAGTTATTGAGTACTTATGCGGTTGTACCTCTCATGCTATTGTATCGTTTTAAACGAGCTCCCCATCTTTTGCGCAAATGGTTTTTGTTTTTGGTACCCATTTGGTTTTTGGTGCATTACGTTTCGGTAGTGGCATATCAAACCAGGCTTTTTATGGTACCTTTCGTTATAGTAATGCTGCCCATGTTGCTGTGGCAAATTGAAAAAGAAATTCAACAAAACACCGTGGTACAAACCACTTCGTAAGCAAAGCATTTTATCATGAGACCATACATACAACTGATAAGACCGAAGGATTGGGCAAAAAACATGTTCCTCTTTATACCGGTATTTTTTGCTGGTCGATTTTTCGAGATTGATATAATCCTGCAATTGCTGGGTGGCTTTTTGTGCTTTAGCCTGGTAGCAAGTTCTATATACATCATCAATGATTACCGGGATATCGAAGACGATAAAAAACACCCGGTAAAGAAGCTTCGCCCTTTGGCTTCAGGCACTGTAAACAAAAGTACAGGATTGATGGTAGCAATTGTTTTTTTAGTAGCTGGACTGGCCGGAGCCTGGTTGATAAGAGATAAATTCCTGTTCGTATTAAGCATCTATTTTTTATTGAACCTCGCCTATTCATTTGGCCTGAAGAATATACCTATCCTGGATATCATTATCATCAGTATCGGCTTTGTATTGCGGGTAAAAGCCGGCGCTGTTATAGCCTTTGTAGGACTAAGTGAATGGCTCACTATTATGGTTTTTCTGCTTGCACTTTTTATGGCTATTGCAAAACGAAGAGATGATGTATTATTGAAACTTTCTTCTGGTAATGATATGCGCAAAGCTGTAAAAGGATATAATCTTGATTTTATCAATACTGTGCTATCCCTTACATGCGCTGTAATTATTGTGGCCTATTTCATGTATACCACTTCCCCCGCCATTGTGGACAGACTTCAAACCTATCGTTTGTATTACACCTGCCTTTTTGTTCTGGCAGGTATTTTCCGATATCTGCAATTAATTTATGTGCAGCAGGATTCTCAATCTCCTACAAAGATTCTTTATAAAGACAGGTTTATCCAGGTTACCATCCTTTTATGGGTCATTAGTTTTTACCTCATCTTGTATGCAAAGGACGTAACCATCTTCAACTAAATAGTTTGGAAAAAGATATTGCATTTTTTGATTTTGACGGCACCATTACTAATAAGGATACCATGCTGGAGCTGGCCAAGTTTGCTACTGGCAGCAAGAACTATTATGCAGGAATGTTTTATTTATCGCCCTGGCTCATTGCCATGAAAGCAGGCCTCATCTCCAGGACAAAAGCAAAAGAAAAATTACTTACCCATTTTTTTGGGGGGTATAGCATTGAGCGCTTTAATGAGATATGCCTGCAATTTTCTGAAGAAATTTTGCCAAGGCTTATCCGGCAAACTGCACTTGAACAAATAAAAAATTTTCAGCAAAATAATATCCAGGTAGTTGTAGTAACCGCCTCTGCAGAAAACTGGGTTGCCCCTTGGTGCAGATCACTTCAACTGCAATACCTGTGCACCCAACTTGAAATTAAGGAGGGAATCGTAACGGGAAAATTAGCCGGGCCAAACTGCAACGGTAAAGAAAAAGTATGCCGTATTCAGCAAACTTTTTCTCTTTATACCTACAAAAATATTTATTGCTACGGAGATAGCAGCGGCGATAAACCTATGCTGGAAATAGGCACAGAAAAATACTACCGCCACTTTACTACTTAAGGTCTTATGGCTTTATTATCTTGGTAGATACTTGCTTCACATTTCCAAAATTCACACACAGTGTATACATGCCCTTGCGTAAATGGGTCATGCTTATTTTTTCAAGTCGGCTAATGTACGGCATGGTGATGGCTTTGTCGTAAACCCTGGCTCCGCGGCTGTCAAACAGCGCAATGGATACATAGTTATAAGGCTTGCCACTCTCCAGGTTAATGTAAAGCATGTCCATGACCGGATTAGGATATACGTTGACACTGGCCGACACATAGCTCCTCCCACTGCCTACAGTCACCCGTAGGGTATCTGAAGCACTTGCACCATCATTATCTGTCACTGTAAGTTCTAAGGCATATATGCCTTGTTGCAAATTATAAAAAAGCGGAGCGGCAGCCGCATCATTACTGAATGCATAAACCCCACCAGTAGTAAGTACCCGCCATTTGTATGCAACAATATTTCCATCTGCATCACTTCCACTTCCAGAAAGCCTTACACTATCCTGCGGGAGATACAGCGATGTATCCATTCCTGCAAAAGCTGTTGGGGCCTGGTTAGGCGCACGATTTACGGTTATCTCTATTTCATCTGTTCCTACTCCACCACGGTTATCTGTAACCTTTAACTGAAAACGATATACTCCCGAAACCAACCCTGTTACGTTTGTAATAGCCGCGGCAGCATTGGTAATATTACCTGCTACAGGTCCCGAAATTTTTGCCCAGGTATAAGAAACGATATTGCCATCAGGGTCTATTCCAGATCCAGAAAGTATCACTGTATTCTCTGGTAGATTAATTACAATGTCTTGACCCGCATTTGCAATGGGCACTTGATTTGGCGCTGCATTTACTACTACTTGCAGAGTGTCCTTTGCCATAACACCTGCATTATCAGTTACAGTAAGTTGGAATAGATAAATGCCCTGCACTAAGCCATATACGGAGGTTACTGCAGTTGCAGCATTTGTAATTGTTCCTGCAGCAGGCCCCGAGATTTTCGTCCAGAGATAACCTGTAATTGTTCCGTCAACATCTGTACCACTACCTTGTAAAATGCAGTTGTTGGTAGGTAATGTAATATTGACATCGGCCCCGGCGTTTGCCGTTGGCGCCTGGTTTGGCCTGGCAAGTACGATTAGGAGCATTGTATCTCTACCCACAGCTCCGGCATTATCAGTTACAGTAAGTTGAAAACTATAAACACCCTGCACTAAACCATTTACCGCAGTTACTGAAGTTGCAGCATTTGTAATTGTTCCTGCTGCAGGGCCTGAGATTTTCGTCCAGAGATAACTCGTTATTGTTCCATCAGTGTCCGTACCACTGCCTTGTAAAATGCTGTTGTTTGTAGGCAGCGTAATAATAACATCGGTACCTGCATTTGCCGTTGGCGCCTGGTTTGGCCTGGCAAGTACGGTAACGAGTAAAGTATCTTTTCCTGTTGCCCCGGCGTTATCAGTTACAGTAAGTTGATATTGATACACACCAATTGCGAGTCCATTTGCAGTTGGTGTCGGCGTATTTGCATTCGTAAGTGTGCCAGCAGCCGGTCCGGAAATTTTTATCCAGCTATAACCGGAAATAATACCATCAGCATCTGTACCTGTACCATTGAAAACAGCCGTATTTACGGGAAGTGTAAGCACAATATCTATTCCTGCATTTGCCACAGGAGCTTGGTTTAAGGCAGGGTTCACACTTACCTGCAGCGTGTCTCTGCCAGTGGCACCCTGGTTATCTGTCACTAGCAGTTCAAACTGGTAAATACCCTGTACAAGGCTAGTTACTAAAGTGGTTGCATTGCCCGGGTTAGTGATTATTCCCGCAGCGGGGCCTGCAATTTTTCTCCAGGCGTAGGATGCAATTGAACCATCAGCGTCTGTGCCGCTGCCATTAAGCGTTATACTATTTGTGGGCAAAGTGATGTTGATATTATTTCCAGCAAACGCTATAGGAGCTTGATTAAGCGCAGCATTTACCATCACTTGCATTGTATCTTTTGCCGTGGCGGCGGAGTTATCTGTTACGGTGAGCTCAAAACTGTAAGTGCCCTGCACAAGACTATTGATGGATGCATTCGCACTGCCAGCGTTTACAATGTTCCCTGCAGCCGGACCGCTAATTTTTCTCCAGGCGTAGGCTGCAATTGAACCATCAGCGTCTATGCCGCTGCCATTAAGCGTAGCACTATTTGCTGGCAAAGTGATACTAATATCATTACCAGCATTTGCCACAGGTGGCTGGTTTGGCGCAGCGTTCACTAAAATCTGCATTGTATCTCTTGCTATTGCACCAGCATCATCGGTAACGGTCAGTTGAAATTGATATACGCCTTGCTGTAAACCAGTTACACTTGTAACAGCGGTAGCGGCATTGTTAATTGAACCAGCACCGGGGCCAGAAATTTTAAGCCAGGTATAAGAAACAATATATCCATCAGCATCTGTTGCACTACCGCTGAGAACCGAGTTGTTCATCGGTAAGGTGATGCTTACATCTGCACCTGCATTGGCTACAGGAGCAAGATTGGCAGCAGGATTCACGGTAACCCAAACAGTATCCCTACCCATTGCGCCCAGATTATCTGTAACAATAAACTGGTATGCATATACACCTTGAACGAGTCCACTTAAACTTGCAACGGGTAAATTGGCACTATTAAGTATACCTGCTGCCGGCCCGGAAATTTTCGACCATGCATAGGTTACCACCGTACCATCAACATCAGTTCCGGTTCCACTGAGTAATGCAGAATCTACAGGTAAAGTAAGTGTAATATTATTACCTGCATTTGCAACCGGTACCTGGTTGGGCGCCGGGATGACGGTTATATTAATAGTGTCCTTACCACTTGCTCCGTTATTATCGGTAACGCTGAATTGGTACTGATATACTCCGGCTACTAATGCACTAATTGTGGTAACTGCTGTTGATGAACTGGAAATTGTTCCTCCCGCAGGCCCGGAAATTTTTGCCCAGGCATAACTGCTTATGGTACCATCTACATCTGTACCCAAACCTGTGAGAGAGACAGTATTTGTCGGTAATGTAATACTGGTATCTGTTCCGGCGTAGGCCGTTGGTGGCTGGTTAGGTGCAGGATTTACGGTAATCTTAACGCTATCTCGGCCGATTCCCCCGGCATTGTCCACTACTGTGAGTTGATAGTAGTAAACGCCTGCTAAAAGACTTGTTATGGTTGTGGCCGAGGTTGAAGGGCTGGTAATATTTCCCCCAGCCGGGCCTGAAACTTTTGTCCAGGCATAACTACTGATAGTGCCATCTGCATCTGTAGCGGTGCCCGTAAGATAGGCCGTATTAGTGGGCAATGTGACGGAAATGTCTGAGCCAGCGTTCACCGTGGGCGCCTGGTTTGGCGCCGGATTAACAATAACCCGCATGGTATCTTTTCCAACGCCTCCCCTGTTATCTGTAACAATTAATTGAAAACTATAAGTTCCTGTTGTTAACCCACTGGCTGTGGCAACCGGGGTGTTCGCATTTGCCAGACTTCCTGCAGCAGGACCAGCAATTTTTGACCACTGGTATGAAACAACGGTACCATCGTTATCTGTTCCGATGCCGCTTAGTGTGGCGGAATTTAAGGGCAGCGTAATGCTAATGTCATTTCCTGCATTTGCAATAGGAAGCTGATTAGCCGCTGCGTTTACGATTACAATCACGGTATCTCTACCGATCGCACCGAGATTATCAGTAACGGATAATTCAAATTGATAAGTTCCCTGCAGCAAGCTGGTAACATTTGTCACGGGCAATGCCGGTGTAAGCAATATTGCGCCTATTGGGCCTGCAACCTGTTTCCACTGGTAGGATGCTACTGTACCATCAGTGTCTGTACCTGCACCAGTAAGAATAGCCTGATTTACAGGGAGCGTAATCGTAATATTTGCACCAGCATTAGCAGTAGGTGGAAAATTCACCGCTGCGCAACTAAGTAAATTATTAGTTAGAATACTTCCAGGCACATTTGCCTTAATGTAGATGGATTGCCAGTTACCCGGTGCACCCGGAATACAAAACTGATTATTTAAAATGCTGGAAGGCAGAGAATTGTTCGCATAATCCGTAATGAATATGCCAGCAGCACTCATTGGCCTGTTAATGATGTTATTGTAAACATTCATTTTCTGCCGTGCATTGAAATCCGTAGAAATCAAATAATCGCTTGCATATATTGCCTGTAAACCCTGTGTACCATTTGAATTTGTTGCTCCATTGCGACCGCAGCTATCCAATGTATTATTATAAACGTTGATGGTACCATAACCAAATACCTGGAGACCGTTGCCCGTGCCATTCACAATGGTATTTCCATACACATCGCCGGCGCAATTACTGCCCAGAAGAATGCCGGCCTGTTGTGTGCTAATATTGAGCAGACCAAAATTCCGGACAGTATTATTGAATAT
>DGQO01000178.1:0-5407 GCA_002400445.1 Chitinophagaceae bacterium UBA4412 | reverse complement strand
GTAATTCCAATGTACATCCCTTCTCCATCAACATCATGAATCCACATATTCTTGAAAGTGAATTTAGTCATTCGATAGTTGGGATGCCAGGTCATTGTATCAGCATATACCACATCCTGCTTGCAGTAAACCCCCGTACTACCTCCATAGCATTCGATATTGTCAGCTTCAATATGATGGCTCAATGTAATGGCTAGTGAACCCCCGGTTACTTTGATACCGTATGGCGTAGGGCCTCCCCAGATTTTGAGGTACCGGGAATTTCCTTTTATTCTAAAAGCGGGTGTGCTCACCCTTGTCATGGGCATAATCACTATCGGATTGCACCTATCTCCAGCGATGTTGTAAAATTCAATAACCGAATAGTTAGTGCCCATTATCTTTACGGTATCGCCACCTTTCCATGCAGATCCGTTTGGCCTGTATATTTCCCCCGGAGTCGTATAATTAAGATAATGCGTAACGGGAGCATTATTATTGCATAGCATTGTGGCGGGATCAGGGTAAACCCTTACTGTTAGGGTGTCGCTTGTCTTTGCTGTTGTATTATCAGTTACTGTGAGTGCAAACTCGTAAACACCTTCTATCAGATTTTTTACGTTGAGCACGGGCTGTGTCCTGTCGCTCATTGTACTTGCTCCCGGGCCGCTAATTTGGTCCCATAAAAATACGGCAACGTTTCCATCGGGATCATCACCACTACCATTGAGCACAACTGCATTTTGGGGTAGCGTAATACTCTGGTCAGGCCCGGCATTTGCTGTAGGCGGTATGTTTGCAGCATTGCCACGGCTTTGCCTGGCTAGCCATTGATAAAGATTTTGATTAGACCCTCCCAGGTTAAAGATGCCCGGCTGGGTGCCGCCTCCACCATAAAAGTTTGCCCAGCAACAATGTCCCCCATTTCCAAAACTCGTACTCACAAAGATACCAGAGTTGGGTACTGCTGCATTCATACGATCTACTACTCTGCGAGCATCCCTTCCGTCATTCACTTGTTCAAATGCCAGGTATCGTCCTCCAGAAAATGCAAAATTATCGAACAATGCTGGGTAAGGCGCATTGTCATCCGGAATCATTCCTTCCACTGTAACAACGGCTGCAATTTGTGAAGCATAATTATAAGGACCGCCATAAGGGTCGCCTGTAACAAAAGTACTGCTGCACCAACCGCCGTGTGATAAACCTGTGAGATAGATTCTATCAGGGTCAACACGGTAAAGACTCTTGATCGTTTGCAGGCGCACATTCATTGTGTACTCAGTGGGAAAGCCTGCTGGTGGCTGCAGGCTGATTATAATAAATTGCACTGTATCTCCATCTACAGTAACATTCCCATTCCATCCCTGGCTGATATAAGCCCCGGGACCATTTGCTATTACTGCATTGGCGTTTGTGCCAATTTCTCCTATACCTGGAAAAAAGATAATAGTAGGATATTTTGTAGTTGTTGAATTATAATTTGCAGGGAGGTGCACCCAGGCATTCCATCCATTAATTTGGGTAAGACTTTGTTGAGCCTCTGCCTGAAACTGGGAAACAAGAAAAAATAAAACAAAGTGTACAGCACACACTCTGCGCCAGGTGTTTTTCATTAGGCTTTTCATTTTACAGGATAGCACCCCAAATTTGATTTACAATGCGCAGTTCCTGGAAGTTGGGATATTTAGGTTCTGAGAAATTATCTACCATAGGTTTTATGCACTTTTTTAGTATAAAAAATCTATACGGTTATTTGTTTAAACGTTTGATTAAAAATTTTATTACTGTAGCCTGCTAAAAAAGAGCAGGTCTTTCAGCAAAATCGTTTCTTGATACGGTAGTGGGATAGCGCAAACTGTGGCTGTAGGAACAAAAGTGGCGGCTGCCGATGGTTTAGAAAACCCCGTTTGGCCCTCACAGTTTTCTTTGGGCCGCAATATAAAAAAGTATGCTCTTTTTTCACCCTAAAGTACTGCTAACTTATACACAGGGTATGGACAAATATTCATCCTCTTGTGCTTCAAGGAACAAGGTCTCCTCAGGAAATTTTGATGCCCTGAAATAGAATGATCTTTTTTCTCTTATGTTTGTTTTTTTGAAATAATTTGCTCTTGGTGTTAGGTCACATTGATCTAGCTGGCCTTGAATACACGAACCAATTCATAACATGCTTTTTAATTCCCTCAATTTTGCCCTATTTCTGCCGGTGGTCTTCCTTCTCTATTGGTTTGCCACGGGCGGTAGCTATAAACGGCAAAATATGTTGCTTTTAATAGCCAGTTATTTTTTTTACGCCTGCTGGGACTACCGGTTTTTGTTCCTCCTAATGTTTTCCACCTTGCTCGACTACTTCACTGGATTAAAAATGGATCATTCAGAAAGTAAGCATGGTCGAAGGTTTTGGTTCTGGCTTAGTGTGATTATCAATCTGGGATTTTTGGGAATCTTTAAATATTATAATTTCTTTGCAGAATCTCTGGCCGAGGCTCTTTTTGATGTAGGCATAAAATCTCATTTTTGGACGCTCCAGGTGATCTTGCCCGTCGGTATTTCCTTTTACACATTTCACGGACTCTCCTATGTAATCGACATTTTTAACGGTAAAATAAAAGCTGAAAAGAATTTTGTAGATTATGCGGTATTCGTAAGTTTTTTCCCACTGCTAGTAGCGGGGCCTATCGAAAGGGCTACACACTTGCTTCCGCAGATACAACGCACAAGAACATTTGACCTCACAAGAGGCATTGATGGCATGCGGCAAATTCTGTGGGGTTTGTTTAAAAAAATTGTAATTGCAGATAGCTGTGCACAATTTGCAAATATGATTTTTAATGACTCCGCTTCCTATTCTGGCGGGGTGCTGGTGCTGGGTGCGCTTTTTTTCACTTTTCAGATCTATTGCGACTTCTCTGGTTATTCAGATATTGCATTAGGTACGGCCAGGTTATTTGGTGTAGATCTGCTTCGCAACTTTGCATTCCCCTATTTCTCCAGGGACATTGCTGAATTCTGGCGCAGATGGCATATTTCACTATCCACCTGGTTTAGAGATTACCTCTACATTCCACTTGGAGGCAGCCGTGGTGGCACCTGGATGAAAGTGCGCAACACATTTATCATCTTCCTGGTAAGTGGCTTCTGGCATGGCGCTAACTGGACGTTTATCGTGTGGGGTTTCCTGAATGCACTTTATATTATGCCTTCCATTCTATTCAATACAAATCGCAACAACCTCGATATTGTAGCCCAGGGAAAACTATTCCCTGGGCTCAAGGAATTTTTCCAAATGTTAGTCACTTTTTTGGTAACCGTGTTCGCCTGGATTTTTTTCAGGGCAGAGAGTGTGCATCATGCCTTTACCTATATTGGAAGTATGTTTACTGGTCTTTTTGATGCCGGAAATTTTAAAATGACTGCTCATTTTCTTGCCAATGAAGTGGGCATTGCTTTGCCGCTGCTATTAGGCAGCTTTCTAATAATAGAATGGTTAGGACGAGAGCATCAATATGCAATCCAGAATTGGGGACTCAGGCTTGCCAAACCGCTGCGCTGGGCTGCATATTATAGCCTGGTACTTATTATTGTTTATTATGCCGGATCTGGCAAAGAGCAAGAGTTTATTTATTTTCAATTCTAGTGATGAAGATTTTCCTGATAAAATTCATAAAGTTTAGCTCTCCAGTAATCCTGCTTCTGTTACTCGGAGAATTTTATGTACTATACTTCCCAAGTACATTTAATCAGAAAGCAGCATACCTGCATACTCATGCAGCAATTGTGCAAACAGCGATATTCGGCTCATCCCACAACCAAAATGCGCTGAATCCCGAATATCTTACTATGCCAGCCATCAACCTCGCAAATGCGGGACAAGATGTGCAATTGGATTCTGCGCTGTTTTTTCACACCCTCCCTAAATTAAAGGCGCTGCGTACCGTGGTTTTGGAATTAGACTATCACACGCTAGAAGAAAAAAATGATGAAGATTATTTCAGATTACCCTGGTATTACCGCTTTTTTGGCGTGGAATTATACCCCGTAAGTATGTTGAATAAAGTATCTGTTTATGCCTCAAGCCCGGCCTTCTTTAACCAGCTTTTTATAGATCACCTAAATCCAAAAAAAATCACTTATCACCTCAATCAATATGGTTTTATCACCAATGATTTTCCCGGGGTAATGGAAGACTTGCATTATGACACCGCAGCACTCAACAGTACGGCTGCTCACCGCTTAAAAGATAAACACCATAAAGAATCTGTAGAAAACTATCATTACAACACGGCAAAACTGAATGCCATTATAAGATATTGTAATAGCCACGGCATTAGAACAGTAATTATTTCTACCCCAATGTACAGCACTTATTTGCGCAACGAGATACCAGCCAAAAATGAACGAAGAAAGCATTATATAGATAGCTTAAAAAGTGCTTCACTGGTCCAGTATTTTGACTTTGAAAACAGCAAGCGTTTCGATGTGCACGATTTCAAAAATGATGATCATCTCAATAGTAACGGAGCCCGGAAGTTTAGCCTCATCATAGACAGTCTTCTTAGAAAAAGTAAATAACTTAATTAGGAAGTACGCTGGAAAGTGGAACGCCGATAATCTCCTCCAATTGCAAAATAGCAATCTGAAAATCTTTTTCTTTTGATGCCAGAAATGATTGCTCGGTAACAGAAGCTTTATAAATCTTATTCAGCTCTTCAAGTGTAATTGCATCTTCCTCAAAATCTTTTTGGGCACGCTGATAGGCTGCAAGGTCATCTTCCATCGCTATTTTTTGCAATTCTACCTGGGTTTTTCTTTCTTTATAAATTTCGTACTGCACCAATACCCTGGACTTAAGATTTGCTGCAACTATATCCCGATGTGCCTGATTAATTAAGATGGTTTGGTCAGCAGTTTTCTTTTCTGCACGGGCTTTGGCAAACAGGTCGAGCGGTATAGAAACGCCGGCATTGTATTTTGGGAAAAAGTTTGATTGTGGCGAATTATTAATTACAAATTCATTGACATTTCCGCCTACGTTGATAGAACTTAACAAAGTACTACCTGCCTTCCTACGGGATATTTCTGCGATTTCAACATTAGCTTCTGCAGCTATGTACTCGGCATTTTTAAGGGCGAGTTTTACAAGCTTTGCCTTTATAGCTGCATCATCCGGAACTCCGGGAGTTGATGTTTTTCCCACACCATTATACTCATCCACCTTACGTCTTACAGAATCCGGCACCTTTGCAACAGTCTGGGCAGTTAATACATAGGTAAAACAACAGAACAAAATGATTAATGGAGTTCTCATAAAAATGTATTTATTAGTCAGGTTAGGACAGGCATTTTATAAAGATAGTTACACATGAGCCAAGTTATGCATTTGTTCTTTCTCGTCAAACTCCATCAACCTTTTAAACAATGCCAT
>DGQO01000126.1:9424-10041 GCA_002400445.1 Chitinophagaceae bacterium UBA4412 | reverse complement strand
GGCAACTTGATCCAACGACTACCGGCATTTAATTGCACACCAAAGAAAAGCGTATATAGCAAGAGTGGAATGGATATTAAAAACAACCACTTGGCAAGCCTGGAGTACACAGTGTAATTAATGCGGTGTGCAAAATAAATGACGCCCAGCCCAATGATGATAAATGCAAACTGCTTAAATAAATAACTTTCTGTGCTCTTGCTCATTCTATAAGCAAGGGAACCGGTACTGCTATACACTAAAAGCAAACTAGCCAGGGTGAGCAATACGATGAGTGCCCATATCACCCTGTCGCCGCGGGTTTTTTGTACAAGACTATCTACCCTGCCCATGCGGGGCAAGCCAGACAAGGCTGCATCCTGGCCGTGTGGCGTACCAAAAACTTGCTTTAATATGGTTTTAATTTCCTCCATGTATGTATTGCAACATTGTACAATTCGTTATAAATTTTTTACGGCTTGTTTAAATTGTGTGCCCCTGTCTTCATAATTTTTAAACAGATCGAAGCTTGCGCATGCCGGGCTGAGTAATACTACATCTCCTTTGTTTGCAAAATGAAAAGCACTTTCCACTGCATCTTTAGCCGTTTCTGTATTTACAATAAGCGATACAATATC
>DGQO01000126.1:7280-9396 GCA_002400445.1 Chitinophagaceae bacterium UBA4412 | reverse complement strand
GCATACCAGGTGCTGTTTACATTTGTTGCCTTACTATCATTAATAAACGTAACCGCTTTTACAGTAGCCACGGTTTCCATGCGATGTTCCAGGCTTTCAAAAGTTTGTAAAGCTTCCCTTATTTTTTCCTTCCTGATGTCTAAGGCGGTTGCCGCCATACTTGCCGCCATACTATTATATTGGTTGTGTTTTCCTTTAAGGGTGAAGTCATCTACGGTCATTTTAACTTCTTCATTTTTCCATTTCAAATGCATTTCTGCATTGGCGAGGTAGGCGCCTTTCGGTAATTCTTTACTCATGGTGATGGGTGCTAGTGATGCTTTTATGGAATAATGATTTAAATATTCAGTTGTTGTTTTATCGTCTGCATTGTAGATGAATACATCCTGCGGCTGCTGGTTTTCAGCAATGCGAAATTTGCTGCGGATATAATTTTCTACTTTATAATCATAGCGGTCCAGGTGATCCTCGGTAATGTTTGTAAGTACCGCTACATCTGGCCTGAAGCTGATGATATCGTCTAATTGAAAAGAACTAATTTCTGCCACATACAATTCCTTTGGCTGCAGGGCTACCTGTTTTGCAAAAGAAATTCCCACATTTCCTACGAGGGCGCAATCGAGCCCGGCGGTGTGGCACATGTGATAGATGAGCGTTGTGGTTGTTGTTTTTCCATTGCTGCCCGTAACTGCTACAATCCGGCTATTCCCTTTAAAGCGATAGGCCAGTTCCACTTCACTGATCACCGGAATTTTAGCCTCTCTTATTTTTTTAACCATGGGAACACTGTCTGCAATTCCGGGACTTTTTACGACCTCGGCGGCCTGCAATATTCTCCTCTCCGAATGGCCTCCTTCTTCAAACTCAATATTAAAATGATTGAGCTCTGCTTTAAAGGATTCCTTTATGGTGCTGCCGTCGCTCACAAACACAGCCATCCCGTTTTGCTTTGCCAGTATGGCCGCACCTACGCCACTCTCGGCTGCTCCCAGTATGACCATTTCCTTTTGCATACTCCGTAAATTGTTGCCTGGCTTTGCTTTCCAGGACTTTTAAAAATTGGTTCTTCAACAGTATTTAGATTACAGGACAACGATACTCCTGCGGTTCTAAAAAAAAAGGCTTTTCATCTGTATGGCATTTAACCGGTGTTATCGTTTCATTTTTCAAATGGTTATCAGATTTTAGAATGATGAAAAACGATTAGGTGTTAAGAACGATTAGCGGTTTTTCAACAATTCATTTATTAACGCAACTTGAGTGTAACAATCGCCATGGCTACACAGAGTATGGTTACAATCCAAAATCGAATAGCAATTTTACTTTCATGATATCCCTTTTTCTGGTAATGATGATGGAGCGGACTCATGAGGAACACCCTTCGCCCTTCTCCATATTTTCGCTTCGTATATTTGAAATAACTCACCTGTATCATTACGCTGCACAACTCTACAAAGAACACCAGGCAGAAAATAGGAATCAGCAATTCTTTGCGCACAATAATGGCCAGCGATGCGATTATGCCACCTAAAGCAAGGCTTCCGGTATCTCCCATAAATACCTGCGCAGGGTAAGCATTGTACCAAAGGAAACCCACGCATGCTCCCACAAAGGCGGCGATAAAAATGCTGAGCTCGCCCAGGTTGGGGATATACATAATGTTCAGGTATTCTGCAAACCGGATGTTGCCGCTTACATAGGCAAAAATGCCAAGTCCAATACCAATGATGGCGCACACACCGGTAGCCAGCCCGTCTAATCCGTCCGTAATATTTGCTCCATTGCTCACTGCTGTTACAATAAATATTACAACAAGTATGTAAAGAATGTAGGTGTAAGCCTCCAGGCTCTTTGGTAAAAACCGGGCATAATTAAATTCGTGGCTTTTTACAAACGGAATGGTTGTAATCATTGATTTGGCGTCCACAAAAACCCGCCTCTTGCCATCCATGGTCAGTGTATCGTATTTGATACCAGCAGGCGCCTGGATCATGGTAGCCGTATCTTTTGCAGATGAGATCACTTCTCTTTTTACTACCACGCTTGGGCTGAAATATAAAGTGGCACCTACAATGATACCCAGCATCACCTGTCCGAAAATTTTAAACCGGCCAGC
>DGQO01000126.1:0-7254 GCA_002400445.1 Chitinophagaceae bacterium UBA4412 | reverse complement strand
TTTGCCAATAGCAAAGTAGGAATGATGATGGCTGCCAATATGATAATGCCGCCCATAGTTGGGGTACCTTTCTTTTGCTGCTCGCCCGCAAGCCCCAGATCTCTAACCGTTTCGCCAAGTTGTTTCTTTTGTAAAAAGCGAATTAGTTTTTTACCATAAACTGTTGTGATCACGAGAGATAATATCAAGGCCAGCATCACCCGGAAACTGATGAATTGGAAAAGACCACTACCCGGAAACCGGAAGTCTTCTTTTGTAAACCAATCAAATAAGTGATATAGCATGTTTACCTTTTCTTTTCTTAGTTGCGCTTATTTTTCCAATAGCTCAAACATTTCTTTGAGTACTTGTTTATCGTCAAAATTTGCTTTTACGCCGTTTACTTCCTGATATTTTTCGTGTCCTTTTCCTGCAATGAGAATAATATCCTGCGGGCTGCTTAAACTCACGGCCGTTTTGATGGCTTCTCTCCTGTCTGCAATGCTGATGTATTTTTTGCGTGCCACTACACTCACACCAGTTTCCATATCTTTTATGATTTCCAGCGGATCTTCATTTCTTGGATTGTCTGAAGTAAAAATGACTTTGTCGCTGTATTCACAAGCAACCTGTGCCATTACGGGGCGTTTTGTTTTGTCCCGGTTTCCGCCACACCCCACTACGGTAATTACTTTTTCAAATCCTTGTTTGAGATTTTTGATGGTGGCTAATACATTCAATAATGCATCCGGTGTATGTGCATAGTCTACGATACCCACCACTTTTTCTGCCGGACTAATGCTGTATTCAAATCTTCCTTCTGCACCATCCGTACTACTCAGGTGCAGTAAAGTCTCATGCTTATCTGCGCCAAGCAAGACAGCCGCTGCGTATACNNTAATAGAATTTTTTTGCAGCCGTATTCTGCAACATCACCGCACCTCGCTTGTCATCAGCATTACTCACCGCAAATGCAGATGACGGGAGCTGATCAAACCAGGATTTTTTTACCCGGATATACTCATCAAAGCTGTTGTGATAATCGAGGTGATCATGTGTAATGTTCGTAAACAGCGCCCCGGCAAATTGTAAGCCCGCAATGCGGTCCTGCGCAATAGCGTGGCTACTGCATTCCATGAAAACATAACTGCAGCCTGCATCCGTCATTTGCTTCAGCAATTTGTTCAGGCTGATCGCATCAGGCGTAGTATGTGTGGCAGGCAACACTTTGTCGCCAATTTGATTTTGCACGGTGCTGATTAATCCACAGGTGTGCCCGAGCGCCGTAAATAACTTATACAACAAAGTAGCCACAGTGGTTTTACCATTGGTACCCGTAACGCCTACCAGCTTGAAATGTAAGGATGGAGAGCCAAAAAAATGATGTGCCATCAGGCCTGCAGCAACAGCACTATTGGCCACTTGCACGTAAGTAATATCTGCAGCTAAATGTGCTGGCAGGCTTTCGCAAATGATGGCCGTGGCACCGGCAGCAATGGCAGTACTTATAAACTCGTGACCATCCTGGGCCGAACCTTTTACCGCAATAAAACAGTTGCCTTGTTGCACTTGCCTGGAGTCTGTACACAAGCCGGTAATGCTTATAGCCGTGCTACCTTGCACCGCTTGCACACCCACTTTGTATAATAAATCCTGCAGCATCATTTTAATTAAGTAATAAAGAAATTTTTTGTCCTTTTGATATCATCGTTCCGGCAGCGAGACTTTGGTTCTGCACTTTTCCCCTGCCTTGTGCCTGCACAATCAGCCCACTGTTTTCCAGCATATACACTGCATCTTTTAGCCCCATACCTGTTACATCTGGTATGCGGCTTGTTTGCGCAGCGTCTGCAGTTTTGCGCAGCATAGCCACTCGTTGCTTCATTTGCATCTTGCGCCAGTAGCCACCTGCAGCAGAATCTCTGAAAGGCAGTTGCATAAAACTAAATATGGAACGATAATCTCCTTCTAAACCATAGCCCGCATACAGGCCGGTGTCATTAACGGCAACCGGCACGGTGCGACGGCTGGCAATAAAACGGCTATACACTTTATCAGCAATCGCTTTAAAAACGGTTCCGGAAACATCAGCACCGTAAATCTTTTTACTTTCCCTGCTGTTTTGAATGACAACAGCCATACTATATATCGGCTTCTCTGATGGGAAGTAACCAATGAAAGAAGCCTGGTAAATTTTATTCCCTTTGTTATAGCCCCGGTTATCCAGTGCTGTTACAGCCGTACCCGTTTTACCAGAGATAGAATATGCGCTATCAAATAATACCCGGTGACCCGTTCCGTGCAAACTATCTACCACGGCCCGAAGACATTCTTTAGCCTGCGCAAGTGTTTCGCTGCTGCATATTTTTTCTACGAGCACTTCAGGTGCAATTTTTTTGAGATCAATTCCATAGGCACGTATAGCATCTACTAAATAAGGCTTCATCATTTTGCCATCATTTGCAACAGCGTTATACAGCATGAGCATGTGCAGGGGCGTTACCAGTTCTTCATATCCATGTGCCATATAGGGCAAGGTTGTTCTGGACCAACTACGGTTTGCCGGTGTTTTAATGGTAGGTTTTGCAGAAGATGCCACAATATCTACACCTGTCATCTGGTCGAGCCGAAAGCGTTTTAAATGATCGGTGAACTGGGTTGGATTGGTATGGTAAAATTGCTCAGCAAGTGAGGCAAATGCCACATTGCTGCTTTGGAGAAAAGCGTTCTTCACGGTAATTTTTCCCGTACCCATGTGAGAATCTTTAATGCGCAATCCATAAAAAGATTGCACACCACCATTGCAATCCACGATAGAATTCATGGTCACATATTTATCTTCGAGCAGGCTGAGCAGTGTAGCCAATTTAAAAACGGAACCGGGCTCGGTGGCCTTACCAATTCCATAATTAAGATCTTCGATATAGCTGCCATCTTCCTGTTTGCCCAGGTTTGCAATGGCCTTAATCTTACCCGTAGCAGTTTCCATGATGATGGCGGTGCCATGCAAAGAATTATTGCCCACCATCATTTTCATCAATTCCGTTTCTGCCACATCCTGCATGTAAGTATCCAATGTAGTAATGATGTCTTTTCCATTTACCGGATCAATCTCAGAACCAATTACCGGCTGATAAGCGCCGCTTACATATTGCACCAAACGCTGCCCTGGCATGCCCCGCAGCAGGCTATCATAAGTGAGCTCAAGTCCAACATTCGCTTTGGGATTAGGCCGGGAAAGACCCACCGTACGGTTTGCCATCAGCACATAAGGATTGATGCGGCGGTCACGATTGTCCACAATAAAACCACTCTTATTCCTGCCTAAGCGCACCAGCGGAAAACTGCGCAGGGTACGGTAATCGTCAAACGAAACCTTTTTCTTAAGTGGATAATAACGGTCTTTATTTTTATAAGCGAGCTGCATTTGCTTTTTATAAGCCGCAGCAGGTTTGTCTTTAAAAAGTAATGCCAGGCTCAGGCTGAGCGAATCTATATTGTCTTTAAAACGCTTTCCCTGTTTTTCTCTAAGGCCATCGGCAGCAAAATCTACATAGATATCAAACACAGGAATAGAAGTACTGAGCATATTTCCATCTTCACTATAAATACTCCCCCGCTCTGCTTCTATGGGTTGATCTTTCACCTGCATATTCTTACCCATCTCTCTCCAATAATCACCTTCGGCCTGTTGTATGAAAAATGCACGCCCGATGATAAACAGGCCAAGTGCACCGATGCTGATAAAGCACAGGTAAACCCTCCATAATATGTCGTTGCGTATTTCCATAATTTATTCCGCTGATGGCGGATTAAGTACTACCGGTGGCTGCGTGGCTTCTTTAAGGCCAAGTGGTTCTACTGCTTTTACCAGTTCGCTGGCTTTGCTGCGATAGATCACTTCTGCTTTTACCGATTTGTATTCATACTCCAGTTCTTTAATATTTTTTTCTGTTACAGAAATTTTCCGAACAAGTTTATCTGCCATGTGACCGTTGTAGATGTACCCTACAGCCAAAGCAGATAGAAAAAGAAAAAAAGGAATGTTCATCACAATCCATTTATGGCTAAACATTTTTTTCCAACCCAGTTTTGGAAAACTTGTTTTTTTATTTACCTGCTCCGGTGCTTCAGTCATGATACTCTTTTTTCTGCCACCCGGAGTTTCGCACTGCGGGATCTGTTATTCTGGCCCAGTTCTTCCTTGCTGGCCGTTATTGGTTTTTTGGTGATGACCTTCAGGCTGCTTATTGGCTTTGTGCCAAAGACGTCATCGGCTTCCGGAACTGTTACGCTTCCGTATTTAAAAAATGTTTTTACAATCCTGTCTTCCAGGGAATGAAAGCTGATGATGGCCAGCCTTCCGCCGGGTTTAAGGATATCTCTTGCCTGCTCCAGCATTTCTTCAAGCGCATGCATCTCGTCATTTACTTCTATGCGCAGGGCTTGAAAAACCTGGGCAAAATATTTGTTCGGATTTCCTTTTACCAGTTCATGTATAGCTGTTTTAAAACCGCTGATACTGTCAAAAGGATTCAACTGTCTTTTTTCTTCAATAGCCCTGGCAAGGGTTTTTGAATTGGTAACTTCTCCATACTTTTCAAAGATTTTGTGCAGGGTAGCAGCAGGATAAGTGTTGAGCAGTTTTGCTGCTGTAAGTTCCTGGCGTGTATCCATGCGCATATCTAAAGCCGCATCAAACCGGGTAGAGAAACCTCTTTCTGCCTCATCAAATTGATGGCTCGAAACGCCGAGATCTGCCAGGATACCATCTACAGGTATTGCTTTTTGCAGCCGTAAAAATTTTTGCAGATGCCGAAAATTTTGAGGGATGAAGTGTATACGGTTGTCTTTAGGCAGGTTTTCTGCAGCTTCCTGATCCTGGTCAAAAACGAAAAGTTTACCGTCTTCATCCAATTGGTTCAGTATTGCCCGGCTATGCCCGCCTCCACCAAATGTGCAATCCACATAANNTTTATTTATGGCCATTACTGATCTAAGTTTGAGCCCCTTCAGGTACCCGGCTTATTCATTACTTCATTTGCAAGTGTGCTAAAATCTTCTGCGTCGTATGATTCAAAGAACTCGTAGTAATGTGTTTTATCCCATATCTCAATTTTATTCAGCGCAGAAACCAGCACAATATCCTTTTCCAGCGAGGCGTGGCCCTGCAGGTTTTTTGGCAATAATAACCGGCCTGCTGAATCTAATTCTACTTCCGTAGCACCATTTAAAAAGTAGCGGCGGAATGCCCTTACTTTAGGATCGAAATCATTTAACTGGCTCACCGTGGCAAAAATGGGCTCCCAGCTTTGAACAGGATATAGGGTCAAACATTTCTCAAAACCGCGGTTAATTACAAAACGCAGGGGCGCATCCGAAGGCAGTTGTTTTTTCAAACCGCCCGGTAAAAGGAATCTTCCTTTACTATCAATGGTGGATTCGTATTCGCCCAAAAGCCCGATCATTTGCGGAAAAATGTTGATTATTAAGTATTATCTACACAAAATAACACTTTTTCCCACTCTTGGACACTTTTTTAAATAAAAGATTTTTTCCACAACAAGGAGGCTCAAACCCAATGTGGCATTGAGGTATGTTTTGCAGAATTGATATGTGCAAAGGTATGTGGAAAGCTGTGGATAAGCTTGTATAAGCTGTGCAAAACCTAACTGGCAAGGGGAAGCGTAATGGTAAAACTACTGCCCTTGCCCAAGGTGCTTTCCGCTTTGATGGTGCCACGATGTGCATTTACCATCGTTTTTACATAAGTAAGGCCAAGACCAAAGCCTTTTACGTTGTGGATATTGCCCGTGTGGGCACGATAAAACTTTTCAAAAATGCGATTGAGGGTTTCCTTGTTCATACCTATACCATTGTCCTCAATTTTTATCCTGAAGAGATTTCCTACGTTACTCGTAGTAAGGGTTATAATGGGCGCACTATCTTTTGAGTATTTAACCGCATTATCCAGCAGGTTATTTACGAAATTGATGAAGTGCACTTCATCCGCCATTATCACATCGTTGCTGGCATCAAGCTGCACATTGAGCGTTCCATTTTTCTCCTGTATAGGCAAGGTCATATTGTTCAGGGCAATTTTAATAAGCTGGTGTGCTTCATGCCGCTTTAGGTTTAGTTGCACTTCCTGCTTATCCAGTAAAGCAGCCTGCAGTATGGCTTCTACCTGCTTATTCATGCGCTTGTTCTCTTCCTTAATCACCCCTGTAAAATATTGAGTCTTCTCCTTATCGCCGGCTACTTTCTCATTTTTAAGCGCATCTACCGCCAGGGAAATTGTAGCGAGCGGTGTCTTGAATTCATGCGTCATATTATTGATGAAATCAGACTTTATTTCGCTCAATTTTTTTTGCTTCAGCAAGCTGCGGATGGTAATATAAAATGCAGTGGTGATGATCAAAGTGAACAGGATGGAACCAGCGATGAACCAGAAAATTTCCCGGAGCACGAGAGAATCTTCATTGGGCACAATGACAACCAAAAATTCTTCGCTGGAAAGATTTTCTAAATTGCCGCCACTGGCAGCTACGAGCGGTATTACATGCTGGATATTATTAACGGTATCCAGTGCGTACCGGATAAAATTCTCTGTGCGTACTTCCTCGCCAGTGATACTGTTTTGCGCTATGGCAAATTCAAAAGGAACGTCTTTACCCAAAAATTTTCGCAGGGATAGCCTTACGATTTCAGTGATTTCCTGTTTATTAAACCGCTGTAATACAGAATGCCTGAAAAATTCGAGGGAATTTTTTTCAGCCGGAAAAAGCAGGTCATTCCGGCGGGTGCTGGGGATAATATTTTTTTCCACCATCAGCTTTTCTGCAGCATCTGCCGTGGCCCGGGAAATATTTTCACTCAACTGCTGCTCTTTAAAATTCCTGGCACTTTCAATCCATTTTATCTGGAAAAAGATAAGACCCAGAAGGCTTAACGAAATCAGGATGGTGATGATCGGAAAAATTTTCTTCATAACGAGCGCTGCGGGGGCCGCATTCCATTTGGGCAAATCTAACCCTTAATCGATTTTGTAACTGTTTACTAAAAACAAATTTTTAGCCCTGGTAAGCTAATGTATAAGACCTGGCAGGTTGTTCATCATCATTCCTGCATACTATTCCTGGCCTTGCTGGTCTTATGACGATGCACTAATAACCGTATCAAAAGAAAAAAACCTAGCACCGTAATGAGATTTAACAGCATACCCCCGGCGATAAACCAATATATCTGCCGCATGGCCAGCGATTCCTCATTGGG
>DGQO01000171.1:8996-15091 GCA_002400445.1 Chitinophagaceae bacterium UBA4412 | reverse complement strand
CAATTGGGCTGGTGGCCATGGCAGAAATTTGCCGGTATTTTTGAAGGCAATATAACCGGTCCCGGCTATGAGCAGGCACTTGGTGCGTTGAAGAAATATGTTGAAGAAAATCCTCCTACGACGGAAAACTGATTTTACCCATACTGATTGCCGGAAAGTTTTTAATACCCTTTGGATAGCTTGCCGGGTTGCCGGCTACACACTCATTGGCCAGGATGGCAAAAAGAATGGCCTCCTTGGCATCCGCATCAATATTTTTCTCAGCACTATCATGAAAAGATGCCCAGGGTAATCCAGCTTTAATTTGCCGCACCAGTAAAGGATTACGGGCGCCGCCCCCGGTGATATAAACCCTCAAAGGCTTACTGGATTTCAATGGTAATACGGCGTTCACAATAGTTGTAGCCGTCAATGCATTGAGCGTAGCCATGATATCTTCTGCATTAAGCCGAAGCGTATTACTTTTTCGCTGGGCAGCTCCTACAAAATCCAGGTTGAACAACTCCGGGCCCGTCGTTTTAGGCAGCGGTACGTTGAAAAATTCATCAGCTTGCAAGGCCGATAAAAGCGCTTCATTTACTTTGCCGCTGTTGGCAATTTTTGCCTCTTCGTCATAAGGCATCCCGTTAAAATTTCTTCTCACAAAAGCATCCATAAGCGTATTTCCGGGCCCCACATCTGTAGAGAACATCTGCACTACAGAACCTGGCGCAGGAATAAAACTAAAATTAGAAATGCCCCCGATATTCAATAGGATCACATCAGCATGATCATCCTTAAAAAGGAGAAAATCACCATAAGCTGCAAGAGGTGCGCCTTCGCCACCACCGGATATATGTTTTTGCCTGAAATCACTGATCGTGATAATTCCCGTGCGAACTGCAATTTCATCTCCATCACCTATTTGCAATGTTGCATTTCCAAAAGCTGTTTGTTGATGGAGGGCCAGTGGCGCATGATAAATTGTTTGTCCATGGCTGGCAATAAGATCTATGCTTTCTGCTTTCACCTCCCATTTCTCAAGGCAGTCATTGATGAAAGCCGCATGGCGGCTGCCAATCCATTTATTGAGTAAGCAAATCTTCTGAAGATCAACCTGGCGTACTGAAAATATGCTTCTTACTTCTGCCTTAAATGTTGCGTCGTATGCGATGGATTCAAAGGCCCTCATTTTTACTTTAGTGTTGGTTCCGGAACCTTCAATATTGCATAATGCAACGTCTAACCCATCGAGGCTCGTACCACTCATCAGGCCTATAATACAGCGGCTTGGTTTTCCCGCTAGTGCGTAAAGATTTTCAATCTGCTGATTCATCTTTTAAAAATTGTAGGTTTCTTTTGATACCGGAAAATTTTGATCTCTTGATAGGCGAATCCTTAAAGATAATTTTAAATTGTTCTTCGGTCAATTCATCCCAACCTTTCTCATCCAGTTGCAGAATGGCTGCTATTGGCGCTAGTTCCGCATGATTGTGAGGACGGGAAAAACGGTTCCAGGGGCACACATCCTGGCAGGTATCGCAGCCAAACATCCAGTGATCAAATTTATCCTTCATTTCTCCAGGTATTAAAGCATCTTTTAACTCTATGGTAAAATAAGAAATACACTTGCTACCATTGATAATTTTCTCTGGTAAAATAGCTTGAGTGGGGCATGCATCGATACATTTTGTACAGGTGCCACATAAGTCTAGTGCATAGGGAGCATCGGCTGTTATGTCAAGGTCAGTAACAAGCGTAGCAATAAAAAAAAACGAACCCTGCGTTTTAGTGAGCAAATTTCCGTTTTTACCCACCCAGCCCAGCCCACTTTGCAAAGCCCATGCTCTTTCCAATACTGGAGCACTATCCACAAAACCACGGCCTGCAAAATCACCAACCTTAGCTTTTAACTGGGCGAGAAAACTATTTAATTTTTTGCGTATCACATCGTGGTAGTCCGCACCATAAGCATACTTTGAAATTTTCTGTGCCTGGTTTTCTTGTTTTACTTCAGGGAAATAATTAAACAGCAGTGTAATTACAGAACGTGCGCCAGGCAAAAGTTTCGTAGGATCCACCCGTAGGTCAAAATAATTCTCCATGTAATGCATTTTGCCATTCATTCCCTTGTGCAGCCAGTCTTCGAGTCTTTTTTCATCCTCTGACAAATGTCTTGCCTTTGCAATACCGCAGGCATCGAATCCAAGGGAAGCGGCTGTAGTTTTTACCAACATGGAAATACCTCTCGGATCCAGCATAATAACCTGTTGAAAATGATACCCTAAAATGCAAAACTACCGGTAGCAGCCTTTGCATCCATTTTTTATTTAGACTGAAATGATAAAATAGCATATTCCTTAAAGCCAGCCTGTTATGCAGGCAGTATTCACCAGTTTCTTATGCCAGTATTTCATGATATTTTCTTTGGATACGCTTTTGATGACCTTAAATGAAACAAATAATGTAATCACTTATGAATATGAACAATTTTACGATTAAAGCTTCAGAAGCCGTGCAAAATGCGCAGCAACTGGCTTTTAATCAAAAGAACCCAAATATCGAAGCTGAGCATATCCTTCAAGCTTTACTGGATATGGAGGATTCACCTATAGAATATCTCCTTAAAAAGAATAATGTAACCCTCAACCTGGTTTCATCTAAACTTAAAGAACTTCTGGCAAAACTGCCTACAACGAGTGGCGAACCTGCGCAGTCTATGGGTAGGGAAGCCAATAGTATTTTGTTACGTGCCGGAGCTGCGCTCAAGTCTTTTGGCGATGAGTTCATCACTCCCGAGCATTTGCTCATTGCAATTGTACAAGGCAGCGATGCTGTGGCAAAATTGCTTAAGGATGCCGGGCTTACAGAGAAAGGTCTCATTGCTTCCATAAAAGAATTGAGGAAGGGAGAAACCGTAAATTCCCAGACACAGGAAACGCAGTTTAATGCTTTAAATAAATATGCAAAAAATCTAAATGAAATGGCCCGGCAGGGTAGGCTTGACCCGGTGATTGGAAGAGATGAAGAAATTCGCAGAACCTTGCACATCCTGAGCCGTCGTACCAAGAATAATCCTATTCTTGTAGGTGAGCCAGGTGTGGGTAAAACCGCTATTGCAGAAGGTTTAGCCATGCGCATTATCAATGGCGATGTACCGGAGAATCTCCGTTCCAAAGTAATTTTTGCTTTGGACATGGGGCAACTTATTGCCGGGGCAAAATATAAAGGTGAATTTGAAGAAAGATTAAAAGCCGTAGTAAAGGAGGTGACCTCTGCAGATGGCGAGATTATTTTGTTCATCGATGAAATTCATACCCTCGTAGGTGCCGGCGGTGGCGATGGCGCAATGGATGCAGCTAACATTCTAAAGCCTGCGCTTGCACGTGGCGAACTGCGTGCCGTGGGTGCTACAACGCTTTCAGAATACCAGAAATTTTTTGAAAAGGATAAGGCGCTGGAAAGAAGATTTCAAAAAGTAATCATTAATGAACCTTCTACAGAAGACGCCATCTCTATCCTGCGTGGATTGAAAGACCGCTATGAAACCTACCATCATGTGCGCATAAAAGACGAAGCAATTATTGCTGCCGTTGAACTGAGTCATCGCTACATTACAGATCGCTTTTTACCAGACAAAGCCATTGATCTTATAGACGAGAGTGCAGCAAAACTGCGTATCGAAATGAACAGTATGCCCGAAGAATTGGATAAGTTAGAACGGCAAATAAGGCAACTGGAAATTGAGCGTGAAGCCATCAAGCGGGAAAATGATGAACCCAAACTCAAAGATTTGAATACCGAGATAGCCAATCTATCTGTGGAGAGAGATACTTATAAATCAAAGTGGCAGGAAGAAAAAGAATTGGTAGAAAGAATACAAACCGGCAAAGCCCTGATAGAGCAATTGAAGCAGGAAGCGGAGCAAGCTGAACGAAATGGCGACTATGGAAAAGTGGCTGAAATTCGCTACGGACGCATTAAAGACACCGAGTCTGAAATAGAAAATTTGAATACCGATCTGGATATGCTCACGGAGAAGCGCATGCTTAAAGAGGAAGTGGACGCAGAAGATATTGCACAAAGCGTGGCAAAAGCAACAGGTATTCCTGTAAACAAGATGCTGCAAAGTGAGAGAGAGAAATTGCTGCAACTTGAAGATGAACTCCACAAACGGGTTGTAGGACAAGACGAAGCCATTGAAGCCGTAGCAGATGCTATCAGACGCAGTCGTGCCGGCTTGCAGGATGCAAAGAGACCTATTGGTTCATTCATCTTTTTAGGTACTACCGGTGTAGGTAAAACGGAACTTGCAAAGGCACTTGCCAATTACCTTTTTGATGATGATAGCATGATGACAAGGATAGATATGAGTGAGTACCAGGAAAAGCATGCCGTGAGCAGGCTCGTAGGTGCACCTCCCGGTTATGTTGGGTACGACGAAGGCGGTCAACTTACAGAAGCAGTTCGTCGTAAACCCTATTCTGTGGTGTTGTTGGATGAAATTGAAAAGGCGCATCCCGATGTTTTTAATATCCTCTTACAAGTGCTCGATGATGGTCGGCTTACAGATAACAAGGGTAGGGTCGTGAATTTTAAAAATACGATCGTAATCATGACAAGTAATATGGGTAGCCAGGTAATCCAGGAGAATTTTGAGCATGTGACGGAGCTTAACAAAGATGAAATCGTAGAGCGCACAAAGCAGGAGGTAATGAATCAGTTGAAGGTTTCCATCAGGCCGGAGTTCTTAAACCGGATTGATGAGGTGATTATGTTTCAGCCACTGATGAAAAAAGAAATCAGGGGTATCATCAGCATTCAATTGGACGACCTGCATCGCCTGGTTGCCAGGAATGGAATTGACCTTCGGTTTAGTGAGTACACTATCGACTTTCTGGCTGACAATGGCTACGATCCTCAATTTGGAGCAAGACCACTTAAGCGATTAATTCAGAAAGAAATTGTGAATAAACTGAGTAAGCGCATATTAATGGGCGATATTGATAAGACTAAACCCGTTCTTGTAGATGTCTTTGATGGAACAGTCGTTTTCAGAAATGAATCGATAGCTGAGACACAATCCTAAGATTTTTGTAAAATGAGAAAAGTAATAAATTGAGCCATAAGTACTTACAGTCATGAGATCGTAAAATGTGGTAAACGGATGCACGTAGAATGATAAAAAACCATACCTTCATCCGCACCTAAATAGAAAAAAATTATAATATCTAACTTTTATTAAGAAAGTTCATCAAAAAAATAAACAAAAGGAGAATACAATATGGCATTTAAGAAAGAAGTGGTAGAAATTATAGAACCAAGAGATGTTTTTGTAGGTAATCCGGATGCACAGGTAACACTGGAAGAGTTTGGCGAGTATGAAAGTGAGGTTTGCGCCAAAGCAAATGAGATTGTAAAGAAATTGTTGATAGATTACGATGGTAGGATACGTTTCAATTTCCGTCATTTTCCTTTGACAAACNNACAAGCCTAAAACTGCACAGTAAAGAAGCTGGTGTAAACAACAAGCGTTTCTTAGACGAACTGGTAAATGCTACCTACGGATGGCAGGTTCAGGGAGATCTTAAGGAAGGGCTTGACCGAGGTGTAAAAGATGTTCCTACATTTTTTGTAAATGGAGAACGTGTTGCAAAAGCCACTTACGACGAACTGAGTAAAGCCATTGAAGCGGCTTTGAAAAAAGTAAAAAAGAAAGCACCCGCAAAAGCGGTGAAGCAAAGAGCATAAATTTTAATCCCGGNNACGCCCGCCCAGTCCTCTTGGGCGAAACACGGCCATCTGCCGTAGTTGTAACTTGTTATGCTTTTTCATAATCCGAAACTCCAGCCAGGCTTCTCCAGGCAATTTCATTTCGGCAAAAAGGAGTAAACGATTTCTTGATTTATCTGCAACAAGTACACGCCAGAAATCGAGCGCATCACCCGCATATAAACTTTGTGCATGGGTTCGTCCCCTGCGCAGGCCCACACCACCGGCAAACTTATCCATGTAGCCGCGGATTTTCCACAAATGGTTTGCATAATACCAGCCCCGCTCGCCACCAATGCTCCAGATATTGTCTTTTACTTTTTCCACATCACCCGTAATTTCCC
>DGQO01000171.1:0-8924 GCA_002400445.1 Chitinophagaceae bacterium UBA4412 | reverse complement strand
AGGTTTACTGCCAGGTCATATGAAGTGCTGGTAATGAAATATAGCCAATAGGAAGAAAGCTTCGGCGTCAGTACCGGTAAAATCCAAATTTTCCTTTTCAGTTTTCTTACATCCGCCAGCGAGAGTAACATCTGTTTGTAAGTCAATACTTCTGTGCCACCAATATCATAATTTTTATTGTAGCATTCTTCCTTTAAAACTACGGCATCCAGGAATTGAATCACATTGCGGATGGCAATGGGCTGGCAAAGGGTTTTTAGCCAGCGTGGTGTAATCATTATGGGTAGTTTTTCTACCAGGTCTCGCATAATTTCGAAAGAGGCACTGCCAGATCCTACAATAATACCGGCTCTCAAAGCGGTGAGCGGAATTTTTCCTTCGCCCAAAATATGCTCTACAGCAAGCCGGGAAGCAAGGTGCTGAGATAGATTTTTCTCGTTCACAATACCTGTCAGGTAAATAATCTGTTTGCACTGCGTTTGCTCCACAAATTTTCTAAAATTTCTTGCCGACTCAGCTTCCATATCTTCAAAATCTTTTCCGCTGCTCATACTGTGTACTAAGTAGAAAGCAACATCTACATCAGTGGGCGGTGCAGGTAATTTTTCAGGTTGAAGGAAATCTGTTTCAAGCGTCTCTATTTGCAAAGGAGCACCGCTTGCATCAAATCGATTTTTTTGTCTTACACAACAGATTAAATGATGGCCATGCTCCAGGAGTACCGGGATGAGTCGCTGTCCTATATAACCATTTGCGCCTGTAACTAGAATCTTCATTACTCATTATAACGAAAATTAATGCCATTAGTTTATTTTCGAAATCAAGTATCGCAATTATGTTTAGTGCAAAGCTTAAAAAATTTGACAAAGCTGGGGAGAAAACCGGGTGGACATATATTGACATACCCGACAAAGTAGCACATGCACTGAAGCCCGGTGTAAAAAAAGCCTACAGGGTAAAAGGAATGCTCGATGGGCATGCCATCAAAGGGGTATCGCTGGTGCCGATGGGGGATGGAAATTTTATCATGGCTATCAACTCTGCTATGCGAAAGGCAACCGGGAAAAAGGCAGGAGATAAGATGCTGGTTTCCCTACAAGCCGATGATAACATTCCTGAAATCTTTCCCGCATTTTTGGAATGCCTTGAGGATGAGCCTGCAGCTAAAGAGGCCTTTCTTGCAATGCCAGCCTCTCAGCAATTGTATTATTCCCGCTGGATTGAGAGTGCCAGGACTTCTAAAACCCAGGATAGACGCATAGCAAAAGCGGTAAATGCCCTTGCACTTAAAATTGACTTCGGTACCATGCTGCGAAATGGCCGGGATGAAAAAACTATTCGCTAACCTCCACCATATATTCTGCTACGGGATGGTCATTAATTAAAATCTTTACGGGAAAACTATCTTCATTTTTAAATTGGTAAGAAAAACTGATCGCTCCTTTGCTGTAATCAAAATTCATAGGCTCAGACTTTTGCTGGCGTTTGCCCGTGCCCATTAGTAGATTAATTTTCTCTATTCCGCTATTTGTTGTGACGGGGAAACTAAAATTTACTTTGGCTTTTGTTTTCGTTTTGATGAGTCCCTGGGCAGGAGAGAGTTTTTGAACCTGGTAAACGTATGCTGCAGGATGAATTACTGCCAGGCTATAAAATTCCCTGATGCTTTTTGGTCCGGGCCCAAGCTGCCAGGCGCCATTGTCAGGATAATGGTCCAGGTTGAAAATTGGCCTTTCTGCAAAAAAATATTGACTGGTGAAGGAGGGCGTGAATACATTTTTCCGCTCATCTAAAAAGCCACTGGCTTTGCATACATCTACATAAAACCATTGCTGCGGGCTTTGCCCCAGTTGTACTACATTCCAGGAATGGTTGATTTCGTCAGCAGGGTTGTTCAGATCTTCAATATTATTTCGGCTATATCCATTAATAATAAGGCAGCGAATATTATTAAGACTGCTCATTTCCTGGAAGAGTGTGGCAAAGCCTTGAGCAGTAGCCTTACGGTTTTTCATCACTTCTTCGGGCAACGACTTTCTCTCATCTCCATTGCGCATAGCCTTTGCATCCATCTGGATATTTGTGGCAATCCATGTATAAATCGCCCTTGCTTTCATTTCAGGATCGTCAAAAGGTTTTGCAATAGTTCTGGCTACGGTTGCCATATTTTGGCTGTCTAATATGCCGGCTTGTTTTACAAACGCATCTACCGCACTATACTTTGACTGGGCTTGTATAGAAGTGCTGCATAAGATTGCAGTCATCAAGATGAAACCATATTTTTTCATGGCCTAAAAATACCGAAGCTTTTTGTTAATGGTTTTACAAGGTGCGTAAATGAAAAGAACCGTTTCAGCAAGGCCGCCGTCTGGTTTTAGAGCAGCGCATTTGTTGGTGAAACGGTTCAGTAATGTTAGTGTCTTAATAAGTGCTTAACGCATAAAAAGTAATTCCCTGTATTTGGGCAGAGGCCAGAAGTTATCATCCACCATGAGTTCGAGTTTATCTACATGATAGCGTATTATTTTAAAGTGTTTTCCTTTCACTTCTTCGCAGTATGCAATGGCTCTTTCTCTGCAATTGCTCAGATCGTTAGCGACCTTCCTGGCTTCAATCATCTTCTCTACGTTTTCAGCTATCACATTGATATGCTTACTTAGAATTTCGAGAATTTGTTTTTGATGTGCATAAGTGGATTCTGGCATACCCACTTCCTTTAAGCCAAGCATATTTTTAATGATGGCATTTTGAAATCTCAATGCCGCAGGAAGTATCATCGTACTAGCCAGGTCGCCCATAACCCTTGCTTCTATTTGTACTTTTTTGATATAATCTTCCAGCATGATTTCGTGCCTTGCTTCAAGTTCTGCATGCGTAAAAATGCCACTATTTTCAAACAGATCCTTTGAGTGTTGCGTTGTAAATGCATCCAAAGCCAGCGGCGTTGTCTTTACATTTGAAAGTCCCCTTTTCTCTGCCTCTTTAGCCCATTGTTCGCTGTATCCGTCGCCTTCAAACAGAGAAGCCTTGCTTTCTACAATATACTTCTGAATCGTTTGCATAATGGCAATCTCTTTCTTTTCTCCCTTTTCAATATTTGCATCCACTTCCTTTTTAAAACTGCGTAGCGTTTGAGCCATTATAGTATTTAGCGTCATCATTGGTGTGGCACAATTTGCGGAACTGCCCACAGCCCGGAATTCGAATTTATTTCCGGTAAATGCAAAAGGAGAAGTTCTGTTTCGGTCGGTATTATCCAGCATTAGTTCTGGAATACTGCGATGAATATCTAATTTTAAAATGGCTTCATCCTGTTCGTCAAAATCGTCACTTACCCTTGTTTCAATCTGGTTTAAAACGTCGCTCAGGTATTTACCGATAAAGATGGAAATAATTGCAGGCGGAGCTTCATTAGCACCCAGGCGATGATCGTTTCCTGCGCTGGCAATTGTTGCCCGCAACAAATCAGCATAGTCATGTACAGCCTTAATGGTATTCACAAAGAAGGTTAAAAACATCAGGTTTGTCTTCGGCGTTTTTCCTGGGGCAAGTAGGTTTACGCCAGTATCTGTACTCATGCTCCAGTTGTTATGCTTCCCGCTGCCGTTAATACCAGCAAATGGTTTTTCATGCAACAGCACCATGAGGTTATGGCGCTTAGCCACCCGGCTCATTACGTCCATCAGCAAGGTATTGTGGTCTACGGCAAGATTGGCTTCCTCAAAGATGGGTGCACATTCGTATTGCGCAGGAGCTACTTCGTTGTGCCTGGTGCGTAAGGGTATGCCTAGTTTGTAAGACTCATTTTCAAAATCACGCATAAAGGCGTACACCCTTTCTGGTATTGCGCCAAAATAGTGGTCTTCCAGTTGCTGACCTTTTGCCGGGGCATGGCCGTATACGGTTCTGCCCGCCAGTTGCAAATCCGGGCGTGCATTTGCAAGGCCCGCATCAATTACAAAGTATTCCTGCTCCCACCCCAGGGTGGCGGTTACTTTCGTAATATTCTTATCAAAATACTGGCAAACATCCACAGCCGCTTTATCTAACGCAACTAAGGCCTTTATCAATGGTGTTTTTGTATCCAGCGATTCGCCGGTATAAGAAACAAAGATGGTAGGAATGCAAAGGGTTCTGCCTTCGCCAATCTCCATAATGAAAGCAGGCGAGGATGGATCCCAGGCCGTATAGCCCCGGGCCTCAAAAGTTGCCCTTAATCCGCCGCTGGGAAATGATGAGGCATCTGGCTCTTGTTGAATTAAAGCTGCGCCTTCAAATTCTTCAATCGGCGTTCCATCTCCTTTCAGGGTAAAAAATGAATCATGTTTTTCCGCGGAAAGACCGGTAAGGGGTTGAAACCAGTGTGTGAAATGCGTCACTCCCTTGCTCTCCGCCCAGGCTCGCAATCCGTTCGCTATTTGGTTTCCCATAAACCGATCAATCTTTTTACCGCCACGGGTAGACGCCAATAAACTTTTAAACGCTTCGTCACTTAAATAATGGCGGGCTGTTTTAAGCGTAAACACATTCTCATTGAAAACCCCGGTAACCCGAACCGTATTTTTCACCGGGTAAGGAGGCTTATTCCTCAAATTTTCAATCGCATTAAATCTTAATGAATTCATGTATAAATTGATTTTATACAACAAATAAAGATTTTTATTGGCATAAATTCATCAAGTGACATGAAAAATATTTTAAAAAAAACAAAAATCCATACTAAAAGATAACATATAACTATTTTTAATTTGATTTCGGGCCTTCAATAATTTATTGGAAAAATCAAAATAGCGTTCTTGACCTTACCAACCCTTGCCCGTACATTTGCGTTTTCTCTACCATCATCAATTCACATTAAAAAAATGGAAATAACCGCCGCCACTGCCGCACAATTAAGAATAACAGCAGAAGAATTTGACATGATTAAGGTTAAACTTGGCAGAACCCCAAATTTTACGGAATTGTGTGCATTTAGTGGAATGTGGAGTGAGCATTGCAGTTACAAGAACTCCATTAAGTTATTAAAAACTTTACCCAGGGACGGCAAAAAGATGCTGGTAAAAGCGGGTGATGAAAATGCCGGACTAATGGATATTGGCGATGGATACGGGGTGGTATTCAAGATTGAGTCGCATAACCATCCTTCGGCCATCGAGCCTTTCCAGGGAGCCGCCACTGGTGTAGGTGGTATAAATAGAGACATCTTTACCATGGGAGCAAGGCCAATTGCTTCTTTGAATTCTCTACGATTTGGTAATCTTCAGGATGCCAAAAGCCAACATTTGCTTGCTGGTGTAGTGCATGGTATCGGTCACTATGGAAATTGTTTCGGCGTACCCACTGTGGGTGGCGAAGTTTATTTTGAAACCTGCTATCATACTAACCCATTGGTAAACGCCATGAGTGTGGGTATTGTAAAGAATGGTGAAACGATTTCGGCTACTGCCGGTGATGTTGCGGGCAATCCTGTTTTTTTTGTGGGCAGTGCTACCGGTAAGGATGGAATTGGAGGAGCAAGTTTTGCCAGCGCTGAAATTACAGAAGATAGTGCTGAAGATCTTCCTGCTGTGCAAGTGGGTGATCCTTTCCAGGAGAAAAAATTATTGGAAGCTTGCCTCGAAGTGATTAAAACAGGAGCTGTTGTGGGTATGCAGGATATGGGTGCAGCAGGAATCATTTGTTCCACGGCAGAAATGAGTGCAAAAAGTGGTGCAGGTATGATCATTCACCTCGATAAAGTGCCTACCCGCCAGAAAGATATGAAAGCATGGGAACTGCTGCTGAGTGAAAGCCAGGAACGTATGCTCATGGTTGTGGAAAAAGGAAAAGAAAAGGCCGTAATAGACGTATTCGAAAAATGGGATTTGCCTTGCAGTCATATCGGCGAAGTGACCGATGATGGCATGCTTAATTTTTATATGAATGGAGTGCTGGAAGCGGTGCTGCCGGCAGAAGAACTAGTACTAGGTGGCGGTGCTCCTCAATATGACCGGGAAACCAGGCGTCCTGCTTATTTAGATAAAGTTGATGCTTTTCGTATTGATACCGTTAAGGATATTGACAACCTGCAAGAGGTTGCATTGCAGCTCGTTTCATTACCTAATATTGCCAGCAAAAAATGGGTATACGAGCAGTATGATAGTATGGTAGGAGCTGGTACAGTTTCTACAAATATGCCTTCGGATGCCGCCATTGTAATTGCAAAGCCAGGTGACCAGGCCTTAGCGCTCACTACGGATTGCAATAGTCGATATGTATTTGCTGATCCTTACAAAGGGGCTATGATTGCCGTAGCCGAAGCGGCAAGAAATATTGTGTGCAGCGGTGGTGAACCGCTCGGCGTAACGAATTGCCTCAATTTTGGTAATCCCTACGATCCTGAAGTATATTACCAGTTCACACAGGCCATTAAAGGAATGGGTGATGCCTGCCGTAAATTCGATACGCCGGTAACCGGCGGGAATGTGAGTTTCTACAACCAATCGCCAGATGGGCCGGTTTATCCCACACCAACCATCGGTATGGTAGGCTTGCTGCCTCATGTGCAGCAGCAAATGTCCCTGCATTTCCAGGCAGCCGGCGACCTGATCTTTTTATTAGGCCTCGGTAAAAATGATATCGGCTCATCTGAATATCTCCACAAACTTGTAGGGGTAGAATATAGCAACTGTCCTGATTTTAATATTGACGAAGAGTATCATTTACAGCAAACGCTTGCAAAGCTGATTTCAAAAAAAATGGTACGGAGTGCACACGACATCAGCGAAGGCGGCCTTGCCATCTGTTTACTGGAAAGTGGTATGGCCGGTGATAAAGGCTTTCACGTAAAAATTGACCAGGCCGGTATTCGTAATGATGCATATTGGTTTGGCGAAAGCCAGAGCAGGGTAGTTGTTTCGGTTTCCGGGGAAACACAGGAAGCTTTTGAAGCCGAACTGAGCACCGCGGGATTGCCCTGTGTACTATTAGGTACTGTAAGCGAGGGCGATATCTCTGTTCAACAGGAACAATGGGGAAATATCAGCAATTGGAAAAATAAGTATAATAATGCCATAGGAGATTTGCTCAGGAAGCATGAGAGTGAAGAAGCCATGATCGGGCTTTAAATTCTCCAAAATATTTTGTGAACTGGGCTAGTCTAAAAAGGTGGGCCCGGTTTGTCGTTTTGGGTAGTCTCAGCAGGAATGCACCTGTAAGAAACAATACCTGATAACATTAATTTTTTATATGAAAATTTGACGCTGATTTATTGCCCGTTTTTTTTCTTCTCCGAAATTTTCACCTTATCTTTACCCGACCTCTAGGATTTTTTTGATTCATTCCTTGGTCAAAATTTTATTTTTCTTTTTTTATTGTTGACGACTTTTTGCGGTGATGCTGCTGTGCTGATCTGGTATGGAAATGCCTGTTGGCGTGGCTTTGAGCGGTTTTGCAAAGATGTTTGTTTGTTTAAAATATTAATTCCAAAAGAATGGCCAAATTCATTTTTGTAACCGGAGGTGTTAGTTCCTCCCTGGGCAAGGGCATCATTGCCGCCTCTCTCGCTAAATTGTTGCAGAGCCGCGGGCTCACCGTCACTATTCAAAAGTTTGATCCTTATCTAAACATTGACCCGGGCACGCTCAATCCTTATGAGCATGGCGAATGCTACGTTACCGATGATGGCGCAGAAACTGATCTAGACCTTGGGCACTACGAGAGATTTTTAAATATACCCACATCGCAGGCCAATAATGTAACCACGGGCCGAATTTATCAAACCGTAATTAACAAGGAAAGAGAGGGCGCATATTTAGGTAAAACCGTGCAGGTAATTCCGCATATTACCGATGAAATTAAGCGCCGCATGATGTTGCTCGGCGAGAAAGGATTCGATATCGTTATTACAGAAATTGGCGGTACAGTGGGAGATATTGAAAGTCTTCCATTTGTAGAAGCCGTACGCCAGTTGCAATGGGAAATGCCGGAAGAAGATTGCCTTGTAGTGCATCTTACCCTGGTGCCTTATTTAAAAGCCGCAAAAGAATTAAAAACAAAACCTACCCAACACAGTGTAAAAATGCTGAGCCAGGAAGGCGTACATCCGGATGTAATTGTATGTCGTACCGAACATCCGATCAGTGAAGAAATAAAGAGGAAAATTGCACTCTTTTGTAATGTGAAACCCAATGCGGTAATTGAAGCGATGGATGCGGGTACCATCTATGAAGTTCCGCTCAAAATGTTGCAGGAAGGCCTTGATGTTATTGTACTCAGGAAGCTGCAAATTAATGGATACGCTGCACCGGAATTGAGCAAGTGGCGTGGGTTCCTGGACAAGTTGAATTATCCAAAAAGCAAAGTAAAAATTGGTCTCATAGGTAAATACATCGAACTGCAGGATGCTTACAAGTCTATTCTTGAAGCCTTCATTCATGCAGGTGCTATGAACCAATGTAAAGTGCAAATTGTAAACCTGCATAGTGAGTTTATTACGGCAGAAAATGTGGAGAGTAAACTCGGAGAATTAGATGGCCTGCTGGTAGCACCAGGTTTTGGGGCAAGAGGTGTAGAAGGGAAAATATTAGCGGTAAAATATGCCAGGGAAAATAACCTGCCTTTCTTTGGTATCTGTCTCGGTATGCAGATGGCCGTAATAGAATATGCCAGGAATGTCCTGGGCTGGGCGAGTGCGCATTCAACCGAAATGGAGGCCAATACTGATTACCCGGTAATTGCGCTTATGGAAGAACAGAAAACGGTAACCCAGAAGGGAGGCACTATGCGCCTGGGTGCCTATCCCTGCACGCTGGTAGAAGGTAGCCTGGCACACCGTATTTATGGCCAAAAAGAGATCAGTGAACGCCATCGTCATCGCTGGGAATTCAATAATAAATATTTGGCAGACTTTGAGAAGGCGGGCATGATTCCAAGTGGCAAAAATC
>DGQO01000288.1 GCA_002400445.1 Chitinophagaceae bacterium UBA4412 | reverse complement strand
CCTGTTAAAAGTGGAGGACATGTGCGGGAGTTTACAGCAAGTGACGACCCGGAAATGGTGCGCAAAATTTATGAGCGGGCACTGGCAGGAGAAGCTACTAATGTTGAATTGAAGTTTAATTTAGAAGGGCAACTATCCGTATATATGATGCGATATAAACCTGTGCGCTATGGCCCCGATGCCCGGAAAGGCGTCTTTGTATCTGCAACTGAAATTACGATTCAGAAGGAAATGGAATATAACCTTCAGCAAAGAGAAAAACGTTTTCAATGGCTTACAGAAGTGGGTATGGATGCTGTGGCCATCCTGGATGAAACCGCCAATCCTATATATGTTTCTCCGGGTGTGGTTACCTTACTGGGGTATAGTGTAGCAGAGTTTATGCAAATGGATATGCTGAGTCTTGTGCACGAATATGACCTGGAGAAAGCGTATGTGGCATGGGAAGAAATCTTAGAAAAACCAGGCGTTTCAATTAAATGGCCGCCCATGCGCCTGCGACATAAAGATGGAAACTGGCGTTGGATCCAGGAGACATTTACCAATATGATGCATGAACCATCCGTAGCCGGAATTATTGATAATTGCAGAGATGTAACTGATATTGTATTGGCACATGAGGATTTGCTGCAGAAGCAGTGGCAAATAGAGATGGCCGAAAAAAATTACCGGGAAATTTTTGAAAAAGGAAACGACGGCGTTTTCATTTTTGATACAGAAAAAGTATTGCTCACAGAAGTGAACGATAGTGCCTGTAAACTGTTTGGGTGCACACGGCAGGAAATGCTAAACTCAAGCCGCAAGCGTTTTCAGTCAGATATTCCGGGTTATGAGATTAGGAAAGTAATGGAAAAATTTAACCTGGTAATGGCCGGCCACCACCAGGTATTTGAATGGCCGATACAGCGTGCCGATGGCATACAATGCTGGCTCGAAGTAAGCATCAAAAGAGCAAGTATTGCAGGTTCAGAAAGGGTGCTGGCGTTTTTTCGGAATATAGATCATCGGAAGAAAACCCAGGAAGAATTGCAACGACTTTCTCAAATTGCCCGGGAAACCAATAACGCTGTAGTGATTACAGATTTAACATGCAAGATTCAATGGGTAAATGAAGCATTTAGCCGTATCTCCGGTTATTCCTTCCAGGAAGTAATTGGCAGGAAACCTGGAGATGTATTGAATGGGCCTGAAACCAGCGAAGCGATAAAGCGCTTTATCCGAATGAAGCATTTTCAAAGAAAGCCTTTTAGTTGCGATATTTTAAATTATAGCAAATCGGGAAGAAAATACTGGATACGCATTGAGAGCCAGCCGAGATATGATGAATTTGGAAACCTACTTGGTTTCTTTGCCATCGAATCGGAAATTACCAAAGAAAAAGAAGCAGAAGCTGCCGTAAAACGATCTGAAGAAAAATACCGAAACCTTTTTGAATTTAACCCAAGTTGTATCATCATTTGGGATCCTTATACGCTGGATATTTTAGAGGTGAATAATAAGGCAGCAGAAGTGTATGGCTACAGCAGGGAAGAGTTTTTAAAACTTTCTATGCTTTCTATACGCCCGTCGTATGAATATGAACGTCTTAAAAGTGTAGCCAGGGCTTTTATAACAAACGGTCACACAAGTTATAAAGCAGTTTGGTCTCACCTGAGCAAAACCGGTGAAGACCTGCCTATGCGTTGCAGTTCTCATTTTATTACCTACAACGGAAGGAAAGCAGTGCTTGCCATATCCGATAACATTAAGCAAAAGCTGGTTTTAGAAAAAGCACTCGAAGAAGAGAGAACAAGAAAGCAAACAGAGATTACTGAGGCGGTTTTGCTGGCGCAGGAGCGGGAACGCAAAGAGATTGGGGAAGAATTGCACGATAATGTAAACCAGATATTAGCAGGAGCTATTTTATACCTTGGCTTATCTAAAAAAGAAGAGACGAAAGGTCTTCCTTTTTTGCAGGAAACGGAAAAACTGCTGAATTCTGCCATTTTTGAATTGAGGAATTTATCGCATTCCCTCATTCCCCCAAGGCTTCCGGAGCAGGGTCTTGCAGAGTCTCTGGAAAATGTAATTAAGGTAACGGAAGCCGCCGGGCTCACCATCTGCCGTGATTTTAGTGGCCTGGATGCAGAAGAGGTAAGCCCAAAACTCCGGCTGAATATTTACAGGATTGTACAGGAGCATCTTGGCAATATTTTAAAACATGCAAAGGCTTCTAATATCCTCATCAGCATCGTGCACAAGAAAAAGAAATTAAGGTTGCGTATTAAAGATGATGGCATTGGCTTCGATCCTTCGGCAAAAAGCAAAGGCGTGGGCTTGCTCAATATTCGTACCCGGGCTTCCCTGTTTAACAGNNATATCCCGCTCGTTATCCCAGTCTGCACGAATAGATAATTTTTGCGGAAGTGTAATCGCCTGTTCAGGTTGGCGTTTTTTACCATAGTCGCCGGGAGTCCATTTGCCATCCTGGTTATCATCATACAGGATGCGCATTTCATATTCGCCGGGCAGAATCAAATCATTCTTCCACTCCGCTGCGGCAAGCGGGAAACTATATTTGATATCCACACCACTGAGGAGTTGTAATACAGGATGTTTTGCCTGTTCATAATTTTTAAAACGCAGCACCAGGCGCCCATAATCTTTTGGTTCTTTGGCCGTAATCCGAATCGTATCTGCTTTGGCAAGTTTATGGCCTGCAGAATCTTCAAAAGTTTCTTTAGTAATTAAAATAGTGTAAGCGCTACCTTCCATCCATGCCGGAGCATAAGCAATGATTTTCCTGGTAGAATCAATGAAGGGTGCTCCTTTTGGTACTGGAATGAAATTCGTATCCCGCAGCACAATTTGAGCAGTATCTATAAGCTTTAGGGGGTTATTAAACTTAAGAACAAAACTATCCAGTAAGTCTTGCGTGCCACCCGTGCCAGCCTGGTAACGAAGTGTTTTTTCCAGGGCAGGTCTCAGCACATTAAATGATTTTTTTTCATTTGCCGGCTCCGCTGCATAGGCCAGTAACTCAATGGCTGGCTGGCTGCTGTCCGTAGTTACAGGTGAATCTAAAAAAGCAAATATCTCTGTTTTAATATTGTAGCTTTTATTGCCATCGCCATCCTTGAGTGCATACAGGTTAAAGCGGCCGGGTGGTAAATTCTTAAACAGGAAACTGCCATCGCCCCTTACCCTCGCTATAAAATCTGGTTTTAATTTTTGCACAGCGGTATCNNCCTTTTAAAGTCATACTGTCAATATAAGTACCGGTAGAAAATACATAGCTAAAATCTTTGAGGGCATTGCCTTCATTAATATCCTCAATGGCATCCCCAAACTGTATATTATACGTTGTGTTTGGGCGAAGGCTGTCCTTTAATTTAATAGAAACGGTTTTTAAATTGGAAGTTACCATGGGTTGATTCTGCTGAAAAGGAGAGATCAGGATATTATTCTGCGGCTCTTTTAACGTGATGTATTCATCAAACACAAGGGTGATTTTTTTTCCGTCGAAAGATGTGGTGCGGGGTTGTGGGCTTGATCGTACAAGTACCGGCGCAATGGAATCTCTTGGTCCACCCGTTGTTGCCCCAATTTGAGCACAGCTATTTGGAAAAATACTAATGACTGCCAGCAGTAGGAGCAGCAGGATGAACGCACCGGCTTTTCTTAAGGCTATAAAAATAGAATTGCTTATCAAAATTGTAAATCTTTAGGTGAAGATATCACAAGGTTATAATAACACTGTGGCGTGAGCAGGTAAATAAATGTAAAGGTTGCGCTGCTTAGTCCTCTTCTTCCAGTTCATGCAAGGCCACGGCCATATTATTATCTTTTACAAAATTGCACCAATGGCAGTCTTCGGCTCCGCAGCCGGTATAGAAATCCCGGTCTTGTATCTTTTGCCATACGGTGATGATTTGTTGTTTCACCGTCTCCGTATCTGCCGGGCTAATCACAATCTTTTCTTTACGGTATTCCTTCTTTTTATCAGGCTCAATAAAGTCAAATTCTGTACTCACTACCTTCCAGTCTTTTTGGGTATCATTATCTATGAGAATTTTATAGAACACCGCCTGGCGCCAGTAATCACCACCATTGGGATCTTTATCATTGGGGCCTTTAAGCTTGGGTAGGGCATATTCGATATTGCCTGTTTTATAATCAACCACATTGATGTCTTTACCGTCAAATTCCAGTTTGTCTAATTTTCCTTTGATGGGTACGCCGGCTACTACGGCCCTGATATTTCTTTCTACAGATACTACTTTATTCCAGGTGCTCACATATTTGTCGTAATAATTCTGCAGCACTTCCTCTCCATACTCGAGGCGACGTGCAAAAGCTTCCCGGGTAAAGTTTTCCCGGTGCTTATGCAGGTACCATTTAAAGTCTTCCACAAGATCTTTCGCTCCTGCAAATTTTTCTTTGCCATTATCCTGCATTTTTCTAAACAGCCGCTCCAGCGCAAAGTGAATAGCACTACCAAATTCTGTAGCTTCATTTTTACCGGAAGGAATGCGAATAAGGGTTTGGTAATAGAAGCCCAGCGGGCATTTTAAATAACTGTTAAGCGCCGTTACATTCATTACAAACTTTGCCAGGAGGTGAGAAATAAAATCTTCTTCGTTTTGCATGATTTCGGGGCTTGTCTGGCTAAAACGCATTGCCTGGAAATCTACCATAGCTTCATCTTCAATACTTACTTTTTCTACTTGTAGCTGATGGGTTTCCTGTATCTCGGCAATAAACATACTTGGCTCCATTTCTTTACCATCATTTTTAAAGCGGGAATAGGAAACAATGAGATATATTTCTGCCCGGGTGAGCGCTACATAAAATAAGCGGCGCAGTTCTTCCAGCCCGGCGGCATCGCCTGCTGTGGTGCTGCTGAACATAGTGTCTGGAAGTTTGAAGCCGGCACTCGGTTTTCTTTTCTTCTCCCAGAAGCCGGCATTACAACCTGCAAAAAATACGTACTCAAACTCCAAACCTTTACTGCCATGGGCCGTAAGTAAGTTCACTCCTTTTTCTGCACCAGATACCTGGCTCATGGGCAGGCCAAGATCTTCTTTTTCCACAAGATCAATAATCTCCATAAGCCCACGCAGGTTGAGCATGGGGTTACGGCTGGTTTCATCTTTTATAAAATCAAATAAAGCGGTAAGCAATTGCATGAGCGAAACTTTATCCGGGTGCTGCATGATATAGGTAAGCACGCCGGCTTTTTGAATGATGTTTTCAAACAATTGCTGAAGTGTCACATTGGCTACATCGGTAATCAATTGTTCCAAAACATGGCTTAATGCTTTTAAGTTTTTATGCAGGCCGGCATCGAAAAGATCTTTGGGAGCCGCTGCTGCCTTTTGTGCTAAAATGCTGCGCAGAGACATTCCCTGCTCACTATATTTCTTTTGGTTCATTTCCACCGTGAGCCGGGCCACATCAATGGCTGGGATGGAATAGAAATCATAATGCAAAATTTCAAACAACAGTTCATCTCCACCATAAGGAATATCATGTTCTGCGTTTAAGTAACGCAGCAACTGTATGATTTTTTTAATGAAAGGTTGTTCCAGTAAATTGATATTCCGCTTGCTGTAAAAGGGTATATTTTTCAGGCGAAAAAAAGTAGTAAGCTCTTCCCCGTACTTGTTCTCTTTGTAAATAACTGCAATGCGACCTGGCTGTACACCCTCTGCCAGCAAGCCTTCTACCTGCAGGGTAATACCTACCATTTCATCCATCATACTATTGTACTCGATGAACCTGGGTGGATTTTGCAAAAGCCTTATACTTTCTTTTGCAGAAATCAAATCCTTACTCAAGCCCGCTATTTGCTTTACGAGGCGCTCTGCATTTCTGTCAATCAGGGTTTTTGAAATATCAAGGATGGGTTGAATGCTGCGATAATTATTCGTGAGTACAACCGTGCGCAGGTCTTTACTGTATTGGTTAGCAAAATCCAGCATATTCTCCACGTTTGCGCCCTGGAAGCGATAAATGCTTTGATCATCATCGCCCACCACAAAAACATTGGGCATATCCCAATAATTAATGAGCAATTGCACCAGGCGATTTTGTGTGCCACTGGTATCCTGGAATTCATCCACTAAAATGTATTGAAATTTTTCCTGGTAATTTGCCAGTAAGTTTTTATTCTCTTCAAAAGCTTTAATTACCCAGTTAATCATATCATCAAAATCGTAACGATTGTGCGCCCGCATCATTTGCTGGTAATTGTCAAACTCATTTACAGCGGCCCGCAATTTTTCAATGCGCTCTTTTTCTTCATTTAGTTTTTCAATCTTCTGATCCCCGGCATTAAACTGCCTGTATTTTCGCTGGTAAATAAATTCTTCCCGGTTGTGCAGGTCGGCCAGGTATTCATCAATTTTTTCATTGATGAATGCAGCGGTCCAGCCTTCTTTTTTCATGGCCCCGAAAAGTCTGCGTAGGTTGCCCACTTCGTAATAAACATCACCACGATAACGTTTCAGTGGATGGTTTTTTGGAAAGCGATCTACAAGAGACTTAAAAAGCTGCAGGCTTTCCAGGTCTGAGATCGGATCAAGCACATTTTTTTCAAAGAGCGACAAATTATCCTGTATAATATCATTGCAAAAAGCATGGAAGGTGTAAATATTTACTTTGTACGCATCTGCACCAATAAATAGTTGTAGCCTCCGGCGCATGGCTATAGCACCGGCATCCGTGTAAGTGAGGCAAAGGATATTTTCCGGCTGTGCATCTGTATCCAATAAAATCTTTCCGATTCGTGCTGCAAGAATTTGTGTTTTACCTGTGCCCGGGCCGGCAATTACCATTACGGGTCCTTCAATCGTATCTACGGCTGTGCGCTGTTGCGTATTTAATTGCGCATAGGCATCTTCAAATTTTTGTTTTAGCGCCTGCTGGTATGTATTCATCATTGCGGGATTGAAGCTGGCTGGCCAGCGATTCTTGATAACATAGGCAACGTTAGTTTGTTTTGTTGTTACAGCCTTGCGGAGAAACCCAAAACAAAATGCACCCATTATTGTTATGTAAAATTAAAGCAAACCATGAGTAAAGTTTATAGCCTTAAAACAACACAGTTTTTAAAAATGCCGCTGCAGGAAGCCTGGGCATTTTTTAGTAACCCGGCAAATCTGCAGGAGATTACACCAAAGGAAATGGGTTTTAAAATTGTGTCCAAACACCACGGCCCACAAATGTATGCAGGGCAAATTATAGAGTATAAGGTACGGCCGGTATTGGGTATCCCGCTCTATTGGATGACGGAAATCACGCAAGTGCAGCCCATGAAATATTTTATAGATGAGCAGCGCTTTGGCCCCTACAGCTTATGGCACCATCAGCATCATTTTGAAGCTACAGATGGCGGTGTATTGATGACCGATATTGTGCATTATAAATTGCCCTTTTGGTTTCTGGGAGATATTGCCCACCATCTTTTTGTGCGCAAACAATTGGAAGGAATTTTTAAATATCGCTTTGCAAAAGTAGAAGAAATGAATGCCGCTATATCCTAACCAGGCATACGGTGAATGCTTTTTTCTATTTGCTTGATTTGCTCTACAATCTGCGGTGTGGTGGGTTTATAGCCCTTAGCTTTCTTGAAATATTCTTTAGCCGTGCGAAATTGTCTTTTCCGCATCATGATGCTGCAAAGTTGCAGATAAGCGGCAGCATTATTTTCATTGTCTGGCAGGCCGGCACGAAGGGCCTGGCGTATGAGGCTTTCTCCTTCTTTATAGTCGCCTTTTTGCATGGCCAGCATACCAAGTTGAAACCGGTTAGGTCCTTCAGCTTGCTTGGTAAGGGCGCCACCGCCAAGGCTAAGGCCTTTTTTCATATGCTTTTCCGCTTCATCAAATTTCTGGTCTACCATCGCCAGGTTTCCTTTGAGGGTATAGTACACGCTGCGCATAGGTTTGATCAGCAGCCCGGGAAACATGATCCCATTCACCACTTTTTGCGCACCTTCAAGATCACCATCTTCCATATGTGCTTGTATAAGCCGGAGTGGACCAAATAAGAAATGACCTACAATGAGGATTGTACCCACGAGGTAAAGTACAAATGCGGGCCAGAAGCCAGCTTGTATATTGGTGAAAACAGCCAGGGCTAAAAAAGCCAGGCCCAGCCACAAACGATATTTTATAATCTGGTTTAACCACTTCATACGCTTCAAAAAATTTGGATGGCAAAGATAGCACTTCAATCCTGCAAAAACCTTGTATGCTGTTGGAAGCTATGCTGTAGATACCTATTTTTGCACTCCTTTACTGGTTCCGTACTTCAATGGATNNGAATACCTGCCTGCCGGCAGGCAGGGAAGTTTCCTAAACTTTAGATAGTTTAGCTAAAATAAAAACAGGCGATTGATGATAACTGTTTATGCTCTTTTAAGTGAAAAATATGGATTCATTTATGTGGGTATGACGGCAAATTTGGAGAGGAGGTTAAAGGAACACAATAGCGGGAAGAGTCTTTACACAAAGCGATTCAAACCGTGGAAAGTAATATATAAAGAAGCACAACCGGATTTGAAAGCTGCCCGGCAGAGAGAAAAGTATTTGAAATCAGGCGTTGGAAAAGAATTCCTGAAATCTTTGGTCCCGTAGTTCAATGGATAGAATACCTGCCT
>DGQO01000252.1 GCA_002400445.1 Chitinophagaceae bacterium UBA4412 | reverse complement strand
AACAATAAGTTTCCAAATATACATTTGCAGCAGCATAGAAAAAAATATGTTAAAGAGATTTCTGTGCTCAATTAAAATTATTGCGCTATATTAAAGGTTGGGCGTTTTCGGTTGCAAAAAAATCACTTAAGCAGGAGCGTATGTCTAATTCTTGGGGTCGTTTAAAAAAGACCCGGGTTATAAGGGGGATTGTTTATGCCATTGTGGGAGCGTTTTCGTATCCGGGCATCTATTTGGTGAATAAGTTGAGCATAAAAGGGACTGAGCACCTGGAGAATCTGCCCAACCGAAATGTGCTTTTTGTAAGCAACCACCAAACCTACTTTGCAGACGTAATCACCTTCATTCATATATTCTGTGCGGTGAGCTGGCGAAAACGCAACCGGCTGGGAATTCCGTACTATTTACTCTGGCCCTTTACCCGTATAAATTATGTGGCGGCAGAAGAAACGATGAAAAGTACCTGGCTCACTAAAATTTTTCTGCTTGCCGGTGGTCTTACCGTAAAACGAACATGGAGGAGCGAAGGCACAGAAGTGCGGCGTGGCCTCGATCCAAGTGATACCAGGAAGATTTCGGAAGCACTTGCTCAAAATTGGGTGATCACTTTTCCGCAGGGAACTACAAAGCCATTTGCTCCTGGCAGAAAAGGCACCGCATATATCATTAAGCATAACCGCCCCATAGTGGTACCGATTGTAATTGGCGGTTTCTGGCGGGCCTTCAATAAAAAAGGACTGAAATTTAAAAAGCGGGGATCTCTGCTCTCCGTAAGGTTTAAAGCCCCACTGAAAATTGATTATGACGACAGCACCGAAAACATCATGGAAAAAGTGATGGAAGCCATTGAGCAAAGCAAAAATTTCATGCTCCGGGGCAAGCATCATCTCCTTACCAAATTGGATAAATAAATCTTATTTCACAAAAAAAGCACGAAGTTCTTCCGCTTCTTCAGGTTTCATTTTGCCTCCAAGTATAAGTCTGAGTTGCCGCCTGCGCAAGGCTCCATCAAAGAGTTCCTGTTCTTCCGGTGACTCAGGAACGAGCGTGTTTATTTTTCTGGGTTTCCCATTGGGATCAAGCGAAACAAAAGTATAATAAGCCTCATTGCTCTTGTATTTAAACTGCTGAATGGCATCTTCACCCCAAACCCTTAGATGCACTTCCATGCTGGTTGTAAATGCACGGGTAACCTGTGCTTGTATGTGTACCGCATTTCCAAGTCGTATGGGGCTTTCAAAAGAAATATTATCAACAGATGCGGTTACTACCGGTCCTGCACAATGTTTCATAGCTGCAAGAGCCGCCGCAATATCCATCCAGTACATCAGCCGGCCTCCCATCAGGTTGCCAAAGGTGTTTGTATCATTTGGCAATACAAGTTCTGTCATTACTACAAGGGAGTCTGCAGATTTTTTATCCATGTTTTTTTGCGCAAATATAATCGTTGCTGTTCGGATCTGGGGTATATGCGCAAAGGATAAATGAGCAAAATCATACCTCCGTTCTACTCAATTATTTGGTGAATCGTTTTGCTTTTTGGAATTTCGGTATCTCAAATTGCCATATATGATTTCATTCGAAAACACTAAGGATGCATTTGCTTACAAGACCACTGAAGAACTTAAACAGGCAAATTTTTTATTCTCAACAATGGGCCAGCCACTTCTTTTAAAAGCCAGCCTTGCACTTGTACCAAAGGCAATACGCTGGCATTTGCCTTTTACCAAAACGATTTTGCGCAAAACAATTTTTCGGCAATTTGTGGGTGGAGCAACACTGGAAGAAACAGCTCCTGTTACCAGTAAACTGGAGAAATATAATGTAAAAGTCATATTGGATTACGGCGTTGAAGGCGGAAAAGATGGTGAGCGGGGCTTCGATTATTCAACAGATGAATTTTTAAAAGTGATCAACTTTGCTGCTACGCAAAGCAATGTGCCCTTTATGAGTGTAAAAGTTACCGGTATAGTTCGCTTTGGCTTGCTGGAGCTGCTGGATGAAAAGATGCATGCAGCTGATGGAACCCTCATTACAAGGTATAAAGCCGCTCTTGAAGCCATAAGCGATATTGAAAGGCAAGAATGGGAAAGGGTGGTAAATCGCCTGGAAAAAATTTGCAGCACTGCCGCTCAAAAAAAGGTGGGTGTACTTATTGATGCCGAAGAAACCTGGATACAGGATCCGGTGGATGCCATTACCATGCTCATGATGGATCACTATAATAAGGGCAGAGTAGTCGTTTATAATACGCTGCAACTTTACCGCCACGACAGGCTTGCATTTTTAATAGACAGTTACCAGGCTTCCATAGAAAGAAATTTTGTGCTGGGTACTAAATTGGTGCGTGGTGCATATATGGAAAATGAAAGAAAGCGGGCTGCCGATATGGGCTACCCTTCGCCTATTCAGCCGGATAAAGAGAGCTGCGATAGGGATTATGATGCCGCAGTAAATTATTGTATTCAACATATTGAAAATATTGCAGTGATTGTGGCTTCGCATAACGAACATAGCAATGCACTTGCTGCAGAAATGCTGCATGAAAAAGGATTACCACACGATCATGCACATGTGCATTTTTCTCAACTTTATGGCATGAGTGATCACATCACTTTCAACCTGGCTAAAGCGGGTTATTCTGTAAGTAAATACCTTCCCTTTGGTCCCATTGAAGATGTAGTGCCATACCTTCTGCGGCGTGCGCAGGAAAATAGTTCTGTAGCCGGCCAGACTGGCCGGGAGTTAAGCTTAATTAAAAAAGAATTGCAGCGTCGCCAGAATTAATATACCTGTATTAGCTTTTGCTGAGATACAGCAAAAACGGAATCTCCTGCCTGCGGATGCACTGGATGCGTACCGGTAAATTTGCCAAAAGCGGGTAATACTGCATGTGTAGGTGTAAAATAAAAGCAGGGCAACTTTAGCGATTGCCTGCCCATACCACGAATGGTAATGCCTGGATGAATATGTCCACTGAAACAATAATTTCCATCGCTTAAATCCGCTTCACAGCTATCATGCATGAAAATGAAACGGCCAATTTGCAGGGTCTTCTTGTGCACGTTAATAACTGCATCTTCATACCAGCAAGCCTTTAAGATATCGTGGTTCCCCATCACTAAATCAATGTGCAGATGTTGCATATCATTGCGCCAGCGCAAAAACAGGTCATGCTCTTTATTGGAATGACTATGAAACAAGTCGCCAACAATGATCAGTTTCGCTGGATTAAAAAATTGAATTTCTGCAAAAAGCCGCTGCATATCCTCATTTAAAACGCCTTGAGGTATTCCAATACCATTCTTTCTAAAATGTCCACTCTTGCCTATGTGTAAATCACTGAGAATTAGTGCCCGCTCTTCTTCCCAGAATATGGTACGGTTTCCCGAGAGTAGAAAGTGATTATCCAAAATTAAGTGAGGGGTATAAGTAGCCATGGGCGGCAAAGTTAACCGCCTTTGCAGAAAAAGGTTTTGTATTAAATGTTTACTTATGTAATTTGGTGAAAACTAAAAAAAATTATGAGTAACGAAACCTATTCACAGGATGCATTGAGCACCACAGAATTCGATAAGCCGAAGTTGCCTACCGGGTTAAATGTTCTAACTATTCTCACTTTCATTGGCTGTGCCCTGCAATTACTGGGTGTTGTATTTGGATTCATCAATGCTAAAAAAACGTATGATGAAAAAGATAAACTCATGGCCCAAATGAACAGCGGAGAAATGCCAGGTTTTTTAAAAGGCATGATGCCAAGTATGGATCACTACGAAGAAATGGTGACAAAAAATTATGAAAACAAACTTCCGCTCATGGTGCTGGGCCTGGTAGCGGTAGCGCTTTGTTTTTATGGTGCAATGCAAATGCGTAAACTTAAAAAGCAGGGTTATATGTTTTATGTAATTGGCGAATTACTGCCATTTGTTACCTCGGCTTTATTCGTGGGAATGTTCATGTTTACCGGTATAGGCTTTGCTTTTGGCGTTGGACTCACCATCCTCTTTATATTATTGTACACTGTAAATCGTAAGCACCTGGTTTATTAAACCTCAAATAGATAAGGCATTAAAAAAGCAACCCATAAAAAGGTTGCTTTTTTTTATAGAATGAGCACAATCAGGATTGCGCAAAGCTTTTTTCAATTTCATCAGTGAGGTGCGTATCCACCATTCGCCTGGCGATAGCAATCATATTTTTAAAAGCACTGGCATGAGAAATTCCATGCCCGATGATCACAGGTTTTGCCACGCCCAAAACCGGAACTCCTCCGTAGATTTCAAAATTAAAGCGGGCAAAATGTTCGTCATTGATCTTACGACGCAAAGACATGTCATAAATACTTTCAGCAAATTTTAAGAGCACATTTCCGGTAAACCCTTCACAAACCATTACGTCTGCTTTATCCAGTAAGATATCCCGCCCTTCGATATTGCCAATAAAATTGATCTTGGTATTTTCTTTTAAAATGGGGAATGCAGCCTGGGTGAGCAAATTACCCTTGCCTTCTTCTTCGCCTAAGTTTACAAGAGCTACTCTTGGATTATCAATGCGAAGTATGTGTTGGGCATACAAAGATCCGAGCAATGCAAATTGGTTTAAGTTCTCAGGCTTGCAGTCGGCATTAAGGCCCACGTCAAGCAGAAGACCGAGCTCACCATTTTCTTTGGGCATATAGGCGCCTATCGTTGGGCGCAGCACACCTTCAATAGCTTTGATGCTAAAGAGGGCACCCACCATCATGGCACCTGTGTTACCTGCGCTGATAAAGGCATCAATTTTTCCGGTAGCCAATAATTGAAATCCTATAGCAATGGAAGATTGCTGTTTTTCTTTGAGTGCCTTGGTAGGATGCTCATGCATGCCGATGATCTCAGGAGCATGAACCAGGCTGTAAGAAGAAACAGGGATTTTATAAGACGCAAGGAGAGGAGTGATTTCTGGTTCATTACCAATGAGTACCAGGTGAGCATCAGTTGGATTGTCGGATAAAAAGCTTTCAATACCTTTTACTGCCTCCAGGGGTGCATAATCGCCACCCATCATATCCAGCCCGATCCTGGTCATACCAATCAATTTAAAATGAAAAATTCCAAAGCCCTGATTGAAGTTAATCAATCTGTGATTTTGGAATCAATGTTTTTAAAAACACAAAAGCACTTAGGCTTTCAGCGGAGCTTTTTCTGCTACAAGTTTTCCTTTGTAGAAAAGCTTTCCTTCACTCACATGTGCACGGTGGCGTACATGAATAGCACCTGTTGTAGAATCAACACTTAAGGTTGGTTCTGTAGCTTTATAATGCGTTCTTCTTTTTGCACTACGTTGTTGACTATGGCGCCTTTTCGGATTTGGCATGACGGTTATTTTTTTATGTTATTGTTACTTCTATTTTAATACCAGCAAAGGCTAGTTTTCTTTAAACTTATCTAATCCTTTCCACAAAGTATTAGCATTGTGCTCTGTGGAGCGGTCTTCCATTTCCCTCAGTTTCTCCAGTACTTCCTTGTTGCATTGTGGTCCTCCCATTTCTTCGGGGCTGCACATACGCTGCATTGGAATACTCAGCAGTACAAATTCATACAACCAGTTTGCTACATCCAGGTGGCTCTCTGTGCGGGAAAGATAATATACATCAGCATCTTCTTCCTGCTCATTCATCTCCTCCGGATTGTCCACCAGTTTTACAAGCATTTTGAAATCATCCCATAATTCCATTCCAAGGGGATTTCCGCATCGATCGCAGTTTACATCGGCTTTGCCACCAATGGCAAAATTCAACAGCATGAAACCCGTATTTTTCTCCAGGGAGAGTTTTACGACAGCGTTCACATTATTTGCATCCTCTACTCCTTTATCTTTAAAGAACTGATCCGGTAATTCATAATTAAACTCATGCACTCCGGCCTTCAATCCCACAAATGCAATCTCAAATTCTCTCCGGTGAGCCATTGTGTTCAGTTTAAAGGACGGCAAAGGTAATAGAAAACAGCCAAAAAATTGCAGCTTTTTCAGGTTTTTTGGGGTGAAAAGCCTTAATTGAACGCAGATGACTAATTTTATCTGTATGAAACCCAGGCGAAGTACCGTCATTTTCTCCGTATTCCTTCTTATTCTCATCCTTGCTGTAAAATGGTATACCAGCAATAGTGAAAGGGTGGAAACCTATTACAGCACAGGTTTTTATCAATCTTTTTCCCAGATTCCCCGCTTGCTTTTTGGTTGGATACCATTTAGCCTCGGCGATCTGCTGTATGCAGCGGCTGGCCTGTGGATTATCTATAAACTAGTTAGAATCATATTGGTGGTAAAACGAGAAAAGCGGGGAATGATCTGGCAAAAAATAAAATATAATAGCTGGAACTTGTTGATCGCTGTAAGTATTCTTTACCTTTTCTTCCAGCTTTCCTGGGGATTAAATTACAGCCGGCAGGGCATCGGGCAACAGCTTGAGCTGCCCAGGAATGTATATGACAGTTCGAGCCTTGCGCATATTAACGAGCTACTTGCTGAGAAAGTAAACATCACAAAAGCCGCTATTGCCGGCCAGCAGTATCCTTCCACAAAAGCTCTTTTTGAAAGAGCAAACGCTGCATACGACATCGCTGGGCAGCATTACCCGTTTCTAAAGTATAAGCTTAGTAGCGTGAAAAGTTCTTTATGGGGATGGGTGGGCAATTATGCTAATTTCACCGGCTATTATAATCCTTTTACAGGAGAGGCGCAGGTAAACACAACGGTGCCAAAATTCCTGCAAGGATTCACCACGCTGCATGAAATAGCCCACCAGCTTGGATATGCAAAAGAAAAGGAAGCCAGCTTTGTGGGTTATTTAGCTGCCAGACAATCGAATGATAGCCTACTGCTGTATTCTACTTACCTGGATTTGTTCGTGTATGCCAACAGGAATTTATATTGGGTAGATTCTACAGCAGCAATTCAATTTCGAAACCGACTGTCGAAACCCGTACTTGCGGATATTCGTACCTGGCAGGAATTTAACCGGAAGCACCAGGGATTTTTTGAACCATTTATTGCCTGGGCTTACGGAAAATATCTACAACAAAACGGGCAGCCGCAGGGAATGCTCAGTTACGACCAGGTACTGCAACTGCTCATCGCTTATGAAAAAAAGTTCAGGGATATTTGATGAACTAAATTCTATTTTATTTGTAAATAAAAGGATATGAATAATTTTTTTAAAGCACTAATCTCCATCGCCATTCCACAGGCAGTAGGTGCCATTGCAGGATTACTTACTGCCAGTTCTGTTCAAGGATGGTTTTCTACGCTTATAAAGCCATCGTTTAACCCGCCTAACTGGGTATTTGCACCAGCCTGGACTACACTTTATTTACTCATGGGTATTGCGTTTTTCCTTATTTGGAAATTGCCGCCATCACCACTGCGTAAGAAAGCAATGATGATTTATTTTATTCAGCTCACCCTTAATTTTCTATGGTCTTTTGGATTTTTTTACCTGCACAAGCCTGGTCTTGCGTTAATTAATATCATTCTATTATGGGTAATGATCATCTTCACCATGGTCAATTTTGGCAAATTATCTAAAACAACCGCCTGGCTTTTATTACCTTACTTGCTATGGGTAAGTTTTGCTACTGCGCTCAATTATAGTATTTGGCAGCTTAACCCTTAATGTAGTTGAAGGCGTAGCTTTTGAACGAAAGCAGGTTCGGTGAGCACGGTAAGTTCAAAGCTATTCATCCATCCCTGGATTTTTATTTGCTCCGCCGGCGTAAGATCATTAAAGAAATAGGCAAGTTCAAACCGATCACCTGCTGTGGTGGTAGCATACATTGCTTTTGTGAGCACCCAGGCAGTACTACCTCCCTTCATACCAGCATGAGAAAGCCAGGATTTATTTGCAGGATTCTCCATGATGGTTTCCAGCACTTTGGAAAGTATTTCGTAAGTTTTATGATCAAAAAATTTTCGGTTATTAATAACGTGGCAAATTTGTGCATATGCTTTTACGGTAGAAGCCGGCAAGCGATCACTCCATAATTTCTGCATTTTTAAAGACAAATCCTGCGGGCGAAATTTAGCTTTGAGCAGGGTGTCGAACTTTAATGCTCTGTGCATATCGTAGATGTACCGGCAATATTGCTCTTCCGAAAGATTCCTGATGCCCTTTAAAATGCTTTCTTCTGATTTGTGCTTTGGATTCTGATACATAAAAAGGGAAGCTACAATGGGAAAAATAGTAGTGTGATTTTTTATTCCGAGGAGTTGAAGATTGTTCTTCACATTGTCCAGACCCAGCAGATCCATTAAAAATTCTGTATTGGCATTACTGCTAAACATCATCATGCCACGAGCCACGTTAAGCAAAGAAATACTGTCTTGCATTGCCAGTTTATTGCTGTTGCAATAGCTAAGCCATGCGGCATGTGCGCCACCGTCTGTACCAGGGAGGTAATATTTATCCAGCTCAGAGAGCGCAACATTTTGTGCCGGATCAAGGATTGCCTGACTTGCCTGCTTTGCAAACTCCAGCGCCACCAAAATTTTCATTGTGCTGGCCAGCGGCATCAATTTATCTTCATTGAGGCGCCCTTGAACCGTGTCATTTTTTACCAGGTATAAAGCCGCATTGGTTTTATGCTGTGTTATAAAATGGAGCAGCGAATCTGCCTGCGTTTGCGCAGATATCTGTCCTGAAAAGAAAAGCAGGAAAATGGCGATATATTTTTTCATTGCTGAGAATTTCAAATTAAAATTGGTTTTTCCACATCATGCTTTCTACCGGGCGATTAGGTTGTCCGCTATATTTTGCATTTTTCTTTTGGTTGTATTTTACTTCAATTTCGCCATCTACCGGAAAATAAATGAGCTGACCAATGGGCATGCCCTTGTAAACCCGCACCGGTTGTTTCACAGAAATTTCAAGCGTCCAGTTGCCGCAAAATCCCACATCTCCTTTACCCGCCGTGGCGTGTATATCTATGCCCAATCTTCCGGTAGAAGATTTTCCCTCGAGAAAAGGAACATGCGCATGTGTTTCTGTGTATTCTGCTGTAACACCTAAATAAAAAATATGGGGCTGCAGCACAATGCCTTCTTCCGGAATTTCAAAATGGGTTATTGTATTGTGTTTTTTTGCATCAAGCTCATTTTGATCGTAAGTAGCTAAGTGTGCGCCCAGGTGCACGTCATAACTATTACTGCCAAGGCATTCGCGGTTGTAGGGCGTAATTTTAATTGTTTCTTTCTCTATTTCTTCTAAGATTCGGGTGTCGCTAAGTATCATTGTGTGTCTTTATTCGTTTATTTGTAAAAGTAATTTTCTTTGTCTTTAAGCCTTCCCTTTTATTGATCTGATGCCACTGGTTTATCAACAAAATATTAACGATGTCACCCGATTGGCTGTATGGCACATTACCGAAGAGGAATCTTTTTTTCTTCGACAAGTTCCTCTGCAGAGCAAAATCACACATCCCCACAAGCGTTTGCAACACCTGGCTGGCAGGTTGCTGCTGGCAAAGCTTTTCCCGGATTTTCCAACAGCATTGATAGAGATTGCAGATACCCGCAAGCCTTTTCTGCCAGGCGATCCGTTCCATTTTTCCATCTCGCATTGTGAAGATTATGCAGCAGCCATTGTAAGTCGGGGCCAAAGAGTAGGCGTTGATATTGAGATACCCCGGCATAAAATTAACGTGCTGAAAAACAAATTTTTATTTCCCGCTGAGCAGGCAATTGCGCTGAACATGCACTGCAGCGTAGAAGTGGCGCTCACCATTTGCTGGAGTGTAAAGGAAGCCATTTTTAAGTGGTATGGAGCAGGTGGCGTAGATTTTAAGCAACACATCCAAATTGAATCCTGCAAATGCCTTGATGGGCATTTTGAAGTCACCTGCATTTTTACTAAGGAAAATGCCCGGATGTTAACTGTGCACGGGCATCTGTTTAAAGGCAGTTGCCTTACATGGTTATATACCTGAATTGGGTTTAATAATCAATTTCATTTACGGCCGAGTCTCCGTCTAGCAGCGGTATATCAGCAATGGAAGCGCCCGCAATTCCTTTTACGGAGCCATACATCGCACTGGTGCACATTAATACTTTGTCTAGCTGCTTATCCCGCTCTTTCCATAATTTTTCCATTTGCATTCTTTCCCGGGTAATGCTGTTCTTCATGGCCAGGAAGCCTTCTGCAATGGCTTCTACCTGCCCTTTAAATTCCACACCGGTAAGATAGTTGTACAGCAATTGCATTTTATCTCCTTTATTTTCTTCGCTGCGCTGCAGTTCATATAATTTGAGCACACCACTCCTGATGATAGCGGCTACGCTGGCTAGTTCAGTGAAATTGCATATCCACACGCCATCTTTTTCTCCAAAGCGTTCCATCTCCCTGGGAAAAGTTTGTGTTACCAGAATCGCCACATCTGCACGGCGGTTACGCCTATCTGTTTTAAGCTTGTCTATCCAGTTACTTCCCCATGTTTTTGTGCGTTTGCTTTCATAAATGATGCGGCCGCATTCTTTGCCGCTATGGTTACGCACTACCTGTATGCAATCCGCTCCTTCTACGCCCTTTCCCACTTCTTCAATTATATCAAACGGAAAATTTTCTCTCAAAATATCTTCCAGCAAAAGTTCTTGTACTTCTCCCTGCCGCTGCATTGAACTCTGTTCTGCCTTGCGTTTCATTTCTTCGGCCAGTTTTTTTTGATCGTCTAACTGCTTCTCCATTTCTCTTAGCTTAAGTTGATACTCACTTTCTCTTAGCTGCGCTTTTTCTGATTCCTGCTTCTGAATTTGTGCTGAAAGGGTGAGCCGTTCTTCCTGTAATTTTCTTTGTAGCGTAATCTCCAATTCTGCTTCCTGGGTTTTTAGCAATTGCTCCTTTTGCAGAAATTCAAGTTCTTTTTGGCGGGATAGTTTTAATTTTTCCTCAGCATCACTGTTGCTCTGTTGTAGCCGCCTGAGTTGAGTTTCAAAATCTGCTGCTATCGTTTTTGTGATTTGCTCCTGCAGTTCCGTTTCCAGCTTTTGTTTTTCTTTTTGCAGCTTTTGAGCAAAGAGTTCGTTCTCTTGTTTCTTTTTATCTTCAAACAATTGTTGATCGGCTTCCAGGCGTTTTTTATCCGCTTCTACCCGCTGCAGAGATTCCTGCAACTTTTCCTGGTATTGTTGTTTTAATTTAAATTCAATATCCGCAGAAAGTACATTTTCCACATCCATTCCGTGGCCACAATTGGGGCATTTAACTTCGTTTGCCATAGTTACTTTTTAAAATCGTAAATATAATTAAATAAGGCCTGTCATTTATGATAATCCAACAGGTTACTATGAGGGTTAAGGTGCTAGCTTCTGTTAAAAGAAAAAGGACAAACCTCAAGAGATTTGTCCTTTAGTACTGTGCGGCAAAGCGGATTCGAACCGCCACACCCTTTCGGGCGCTACCACCTCAAAGTAGTGCGTCTACCAATTTCGCCATCGCCGCTTTTTTAAGGAATGGCAAATTTAAGATTAAAATTAATTTAACCCTCCAGATTTTAAATTAAACTTTTGTATGCGTAAGTCATTTTGCCAGCACTATCCTGAAAGTAGTGCCTTTACCAGGCTCACTATTTTTTACGAAGAGTTGCCCCTTGTGGTATTGATCTATAATTCTTTTGCTTAGAGAAAGCCCAAGACCCCAGCCCCTTTTTTTTGTGGTGAATCCCGGCTTGAATACCTGGTGAATATTTTTGCTACTAATTCCTTTGCCAGAATCCGAAATATCTATGAGTAGTTGTGCTGCTTC
>DGQO01000037.1:1322-4113 GCA_002400445.1 Chitinophagaceae bacterium UBA4412 | reverse complement strand
ACTGATGAGTACAAGCAATACATGAAACAGGTACAACAAAATGCGCAAGCAATGGCGGCGGCATTCATGGCTAAAGGTTACCAGATCATTAGTGGAGGCACGGATAATCATCTTATGCTGATAGATTTGCGTAATAAAAATATTACTGGTAAAAAAGCCCAGGAAACTCTGGACAGAGCGCACATTACTTTAAATAAAAATGCGGTGCCTTACGATGATAAGAGTCCTTTTGTTACCAGTGGTATCCGGGTAGGCGTGCCGGCCGTAACCACCCGCGGGCTTAAAGAACCAGAAATGGCGCTAATCGTAGACCTGATAGACCGGGTGCTGATGAACGCTGACGATAAAACTGTAATCGAATCGGTAAAAAAAGATGTGATTGCTCTCATGGCAACATTTCCGCTTTATCCTCAACTGCCTTAAACTATTATCTTATGCTCCAACGCATACAAACTATCTGGCTTTTCCTGGCTGCGCTTTGCGCTTTTCTAAGTTTTAAATTTTCCTTTTATAGCGGAACGACTGTTGTAAATGATATCCCCAATGTGTTTACCACCATTACAGGCGCTTCTAATTTAAAACTAATTATACCTACAACTGCCGTAGCAGTTCTTGCGCTTATCACTGTTTTTTTGTATAAAAACAGAACAATGCAGTTGCGCTTGTGCATCATGGGCATGCTGCTGGAAGCATTACTCATCTTTCTTTATTATACTGAAGTGAAAAAGTTTATCAGCGGTACCTATTCACTAACTGCCCTATTGCAGGCGCTCATCGTTCTCTTTTTTTTCCTGGCGGCCAAGGGTATTAATGCAGATGAAAAACTAATTAAAGAAAGCAACCGCTTACGTTAAGCCAAACCCACTAATTTCTCAGTCTTTAGAGATTTTTCTTGAAGAATTTCTAAAGATTTTAAACATCCTAAAAAATATTTTTATACATTCGTAGAAATGTTATTAGCATTAAAACATATCAAAACGCTTCCCCAGTCAGCTTGCACAGCTACGATTACAACTATTATTACAACCCGCTAAGGGTTGCACATTGTCATATTATCCCCTGGCCTTCGGGCGCATTTTCATCAACCATTTTCTTGTTACACTATCAACTCCAAGTTCATGCAGGTTTTAAAATTTGGCGGCAGTTCTGTTGCGAACGGCCAAAACATCAATAAGGTTATTCAAATCATTACAGAAAAAAAGAACAGCGGGCGCATCATAGTAGTGGTGTCTGCGCTGGGTGGTATCACGGATATGCTGCTCAAAGCCAGCCAACTTGCATCCCTTGGAAACGAGGAATACAGCGGGGTATTGGAAGAAATAGAAACCCGCCATTTGCAGGTAGTAAGAGAATTGATTCCTGTGCAGAACCAAAGTAGCCTGCTCAGTTTTGTAAAAACACAGTGCAANNGCTGCACTGCAGGCACAGGGTTTAAAGGCCGACTGGGCAAATAGCCGGGAATTGATTTTTACCAATGCTGATTATGGTAATGCTGTTGTAAATTTTTCTGTAACGAATGAAAAGATCCGGTTATTTTTTGCAGCGGCAGAAGCAGATATCTATGTAGCTCCAGGCTTTATTGCCAGCAATGAAAGTGGCGAATGCACCACTCTTGGCCGTGGAGGCTCTGATTATACGGCAGCCATTATTGCTGCAGCCTGCGATGCTGCAGCTTTAGAGATATGGACGGATGTATCGGGTATGATGACGGCCGATCCAAGGCATGTAAATAATGCCAGTATCATCCCGGAAATTACTTACCAGGAAGCGATGGAACTTTCTCATTTTGGTGCCAAAGTAATCTACCCGCCCACGATTCAACCTGTGATGAGTAAGGGCATACCGGTGTGGATTAAAAATACTTTTGCACCGCAAGATCATGGCACGGTGATACAGCAGCAGGCAGCCACAGGCGAAAGCAGCATTACCGGTATTTCCAGCATTGGAGGCCTAGCCCTCATTAGCCTGGAAGGCAGTGGNNNNATGATGCTCTTACTGCCAGGCAAGTAGTGGACGAAGCTTTTACACACGAAATTGAAAGAAAAAAAGTAGCCCCATTAATGGTAGAAAATGACCTGGCCATTATTGCGCTTGTGGGAGATCGTATGAAGAGTCACACCGGCATTAGCGGAAAATTCTTTAGTGCGCTGGGGCGTAATGGTATAAACATAAGGGCTATTGCGCAGGGCTCAAGCGAAAGAAATATTACAGCGGTAATTGCTGGCAGCGACGCCAAAAAAGCTACCAATACAGTGCATGAAGCCTTCTTTGAAAAAGAAATAAAAGAAGTGAATGTATTTATTGCAGGCGTGGGTAATGTGGGCGCAAGACTACTGCATCAAATAAAGCAGCAGGAAAATTATCTTTTACAAAACTTAAACCTGCGCATGAAGGTGGTGGGTATTGCCAACAGCAAAAAATTCTATGTGAATGAAGATGGAATTGCCCTGGATAACTGGCAGCAACTGATTGCAGGAGGAACAACAGGAACGATAAATGATTATGTAGCGCTAATGAGGGAGAAAAATTTGCGAAATTCCGTATTTGCAGATGTAACAGCAAATGCAGATGTAGCAACGGTTTATGGAAGACTGTTAGAGAAAAGCATTGCCGTGGTAGCCTGCAATAAGATTGCCTGTTCTGCCGGCTACAATGATTATCGTGAGCTCAAACGACTGGCCCGGGAATATAACACGCCCTTCTTATTTGAAACAAACGTGGGCGCAAGCCTGCCCGTAATTGGTACGCTTAACGATTTGGTGCGCAGTGGAGACAGGGTACAAAAGATGGA
>DGQO01000037.1:0-1307 GCA_002400445.1 Chitinophagaceae bacterium UBA4412 | reverse complement strand
AAGATCATGATCCTGGCCCGGGAAAGCGGACAAATAATGGAGATGGATGAAATTAATAACAACCGTTTTATGCCAGAAGAATGCATGCAAGGAACCGTGGACGACTTTTACCTATGCATGGAAAAGCATGAGGACCATTTTAAAAAAATATTCCAGGAAGCAAAAGATGCGGGTTGTAAATTGAAATTTGTGGCAAGTTATAAAGACGGCAAAGCAAGTGTAGGATTACAACATATTCCACCGGCACACGATTTTTATCATTTGTATGGCAAAGACAATATTGTCTTATTCTTTACGGATAGGTACACAGAACAACCGCTGGTGGTAAAGGGCGCCGGTGCAGGGTCTGACGTAACTGCTTCAGGTGTATTTGCAGACATTATCCGAAGTATAAAATCTTAGTATGCGTATCTCATTCCAGGAATTAAAAGGCAGAACAATAANNTGGGTCTTTGCCTGCACAATCCTTTTGATGAAATGACGGTAACTATCATCCCGGAAAAAACAGTGAAACTGCAAAGCGCCGATGGATATCCCTTACCCACGGATCCCATGCAAAATACAGCCGGGGCACCATTGATAGAAATGCTCCAGGAACTAGATGCTGATTTTGGATTTGATGTACTTATTCACAAAAAAATAAAACCGGGCAGTGGTGTGGGCAGCAGTGCAGCGAGCGCTGCAGGCGCCGTGGTAGCTGCAAATCGATTGCTGAATAACTATTTCGATCAAACGCAATTGGTACGCTTTGCCATGGCTGGCGAAAAAGTGGCTTCCGGTGTAAAACATGCAGACAATGTAGCGCCATGTATTTTTGGTGGAGTCACATTGATCAGGAGTATTTTTCCCTTAGATATTGTGCAGGTACCCGCACCTGAACTATGGGTAACCGTAGTGCACCCGCAGATAGAAGTGCGCACTTCAGATGCGAGGCAAATTTTAAAAAAGCAGGTACTGCTTAAAGATGCTATAAAACAATGGGGAAATATTGCAGGCCTTGTGGCCGGATTGATGCAAAATGATTATGCCCTCATTGGCCGCAGCCTGGAAGACGTAATCATCGAACCTGTTCGTAGTATTTTAATTCCGGGCTTTGATGAGGTGAAAACAAAAAGCCGTGAAGCCGGTGCACTTGGTGGTGGAATCTCAGGATCAGGACCATCCATTTTTATGCTAAGCATTAATAAGGAAACAGCCGAAAAAGTAAGTAAGGTAATGCAGGAGATTTATACCCGTATAGGTTTAGACCACCATCTATATGTGACCCGCATTAATAACGAAGGCGTAACAACCCTTGAGCAATCATT
>DGQO01000238.1 GCA_002400445.1 Chitinophagaceae bacterium UBA4412 | reverse complement strand
AGACTGGAAAAATGTAGGAGCGGGAAGAACAGGATATTTAACCAATGATGTACTGGACATTGCTGCAGGTGATCTTACCACTTCAAGTAACTCTGGCGGTTCTGGTGAGTGGGGAATGGAATCATACCTGGGTAGATTAAACTATGGTTATGATAACCGCTATTTACTATCTGCCACATTAAGAAAAGACGGTTCATCTAATTTTGGTGCTGATAACAGGTGGGGTACTTTCCCCTCCGTATCCGCAGCATGGCGTATTTCTAAAGAGCAATTCTTTGATGTTCCTTTCGTGAGCGAATTGAAACTTAGATTTGAAACGGGTACTACGGGTAACCAGGGAAATGGAGGCATTTACTCGCCATTATCTAACGGTGCAACGCCTAACGGAACGGGCTTTTTACCATCAAGGTACAGCAACCCCGGACTGAAATGGGAAGAAACGAAAACAGACAATTTTGGTCTGAATGTAGGTCTCCTCAAAAACAAGATTACCATAGACTTTGATTATTTCCATAAACAAACAGACAACCTGTTAATGGAGAATCCCCTGCCCTGGTATATGGGCACAAACGGCCAGGGCGCTGTAGGAGCACCCACTGTAAACCTTGGCTCTTTGCAAACAAATGGATTTGGTCTTTCTATAAACACCAGCAATTTTGCAACGAAAAACTTTAAATGGGAAACTAACCTAAACCTTTCCAGCTTTAAAACTAAAATTTTAAAGTTCAATACAGACAAGGCTTTTGTAGATCGTATTTCTTCATGGTTAGACAACTGGACACAAAGAGCTGCTATCGGCAATGCTCCGTGGTTATTCAGGGGATATATTGAAGAAGGCTTATTTCAATCCGTTGAAGAGATTAACAACAGCGCCGTTCCGGTAGATAACGCAGGCAACAGGTATCCAACCAATTCATCTAACAATGGTATCTGGGTGGGTGATGTGAAGTTTAAAGACATCAGTGGCAAGGATGGCGTACCCGATGGTAAAATTGATGTGTATGACGAAACATATATCGGCAACCCATGGCCGAAGTTATACGGTGGTTTTACCAACACTTTCTCTTACAAAGAATTTGATTTAAGTGTACTTATCGTGGGCAGTTTTGGCAATGATATTTATAATTACATGGCCAAGAGAAACTCTGATCCGGATAAGATTTATACCAGTACTAACCTGCTGAAAACAGCGATGGATTATGCTCAAATTATTGACGATGGTACAGGCAATCCTAAACTCGCCAACCCAGGTACTAAGGTTCCAAGATTTGGAAATGGTGTAAACGGAAACTTCCTGCGGGCAACTACAAAGTGGGTTGAAGATGGTTCTTATGTGAGAATTAAAAATATCTCCTTAGCTTATCACCTTCCTGCCCCGGTAGTGAGTAAACTCAAAGTTATAGAAGGACTGAAAGTTTCTTTCGGTGTTCAAAATGCCTTCACGTTTACTAAATATTCAGGATTTGATCCGGAAGTAGGAGCATATGTTGGAAGCGGCGTGAGTGCTACTACACAGGCTATCGGCCTCGACTTTGGCCGGTATCCAATAACACCAGTATATACTTTCGCCATCAATGTTAATTTCTAAAACGGTATAAAATGAAAAATATAAATCAGTTCAAATTATTATCCGGGTTGGCACTGCTGCTTATTTCAGTAGCAGCCTGCAAAAACGACTTCCTGGAAAAGCCACCAACGGATGCTATCGTAGATGTAAATTTTTACAAAACCAACGAGCAGGTGCTCGCAGGTACCTCGCTATTGTATAGCAAAGTTTGGTTCGATTATAATACAGGTCCTTCCTATGCCATTGGCGACTTTCGTGGAGGCTCTGCCTATTCCGTGTATAACAACCAGGATAATGTGCGTTTCAATACAACAGGCATCACCAATGAGAACGGTGCTTCCTGGAGATCTTTCTTTATCGTTGTAGGCCAGTCGAACCTCGCCATGCATAATATAGAGAAATACGCAGGCCCCGCTGTTTCTCCCGATATTAAAAAAATGGCCATTGCAGAAGCAAGGTTCATGAGAGCCCTGGCTTATCGCTACCTCGTAATGAACTGGGGACCGGTACCCATCATCACCAATAACTTAGACTTATTGTCTGATACCAGCATAAGCAGAAACACGGTGCCTAGTGTTTGGAAATTTATTACCAGCGAAATGCGTGCTGTGGCCGAAGACCTGCCTGAAACACCCATCAAGCCCGGAAGACTTACAAAATGGTCTGCCCAGGGTATGCTGGCCAGGTTTTATCTCACCCGTGCCGGTGTAGAAGCCAATGGTTCCGGACCAAGAAATCAAACCTTTCTTGACAGTGCCAAGTACTATGCTGATAATGTAATCAGAAACAGCGGAAACCAATTATTGAGCAATTATGCTAATCTCTTTTTGTTTCCTTATGATAATAATGCAGAATCATTATTCTCCCTGCAATGGGTATTTGTTCCTAATGCTTATGGAACACAGAATAGAGTTCCGGGCTTTATGGCTTACAGTCCAGACATTGCCAATGGCGATGGTTACGGAGGCGATTTTAGCGCCACATGGTGGATGTTAAAACAATATGAAGGCTTTGCGCAGGTTGGAGGCATCGATCCGCTAATTGGAGATACCGTAATGAAAGGCAGAACGCTTGATCAAAGGCTTAAAGCCACTTTCATGTTACCCGGTGCCTATTATCCTGAAATAACACAGACCATTCCAGGTGGAAAGCAAAAATTAATATTTCCTTACAAGGCAGAAGATAGGAACTATGCGAGCATCAAAAAGTACATAACCGGTAAAGCGGAAGACGTAGGCGGGCAGTCTGCTAACACTAATTATGGCAATGATACTTATATGTTACGTTTAGCAGAAATGTACCTCATTTATGCAGAAGCAGCATTGGGTAATAGCACAAGCACCACAGATGCACTGGCTATGCAGTATTTTAATAAAGTACATACCAGGGCCGGTCTTCCTGCAGTGGTAGATCCACTTACCCCAGATGTAATTTTCAGGGAAAGAATTATTGAATTTGCAATGGAGGGTATGTCATGGTACGACTTCGTAAGCCTGCACTACTACAACAAAGCAAAGGCTTATGATATCTTAAACCACCAGGATAGAGGATTGATGGCGGTTATCCCCGATCAGTTTCCAAATCCTACACAATGGACGATTAGGAAAACTGCCTGGGCCACAACAAACAGGTTC
>DGQO01000217.1:4878-16018 GCA_002400445.1 Chitinophagaceae bacterium UBA4412 | reverse complement strand
GTGGGCAAAGATTGTCCGGGCAGGGTTGAGTACAAATTGCAGGCACCCGATGCATCCATTGTTACCGGAACTATGCCGCTCGTGGCATTTACACCAACACAATCCGGAACTTATGTTTTGCTATTGCAGGGATATTGTGGCGATGTACTCTGTAACAAATGCAAAATTACGTTTAGGGTAGAATGCCCTGTAGATAGCAATTGCTGCCCGTACAATATTTCAGTAAAACATACTGCGCCTACTTATACCAGCAATACGACTTCTACGAATGTGAATACGAATTATTCCATTACCCTTCCGGCGGCAGCNNTGTGTAAATCTGCCATTTACCTGGGCAAGCACAGCATCTGCAACAAACATTGGAACTGCTGCACCCAAAATAACGGTTTATGGGGGAACGGGAATACCGGTCTTTACCGGAACCGGAGCAGGTGCATATCAAAATCCAAGAGAAATTATATGGAACAATGGATCAAACTTAAACGGCGGTTCCGGAATTTCAAATATTGGAATCAACTTCATATTACCTCCAACACCTGCCATTGATTGTTGCGAACTTTCCGGGAAGATTTGCGTAAAATTTGTTTTTAGAGACAACGATTGTAAAGAGTGTGAAGTAATAGAATGCTTTGATTTTGTAATCAAGAAGAAATAATAAAAATAATGAACAGCTCTTCAAATTTGTTGAAGAGCTGTTTTCTAAACCGAGTAAGATGATGAAGGCTTTAAAAGGGAGACTTATCCTGGTTTGTTGTTTTTTCGCCAGCTCAGTATCAGCGCAAAATGATTCCCTGAATACCAGATTTTCCATACATGGCACTGCAGGTGTGTCTTACGAAGGCTACGGATTAGATCTGACTCCCGGCCCGCCAACACCCAGGTTTTATAACGCCCGCAGGCCGTGGAATGTGGTGAGGTTTAACTTTAACCCCGTGGTAAAAATGGGTAAATGGACGATTCCTGCCAACTTCAATTTCAGCCCGATGCAAACGAATTTTACGACACCTGCAGTGCCGGGTCGTCAAAGTTTTTGGCAGTTCCTTACAAACCCGATGAATAATTTTGGCATCAACCCTACCCTTGGAAAAACAGAATTACTGCTGGGCACACAATACATTAAGTACAGTGATTTAAGTACAGGCGATCTTGGCATTTTCGGTGCCGGCGCAAATCTATCGCCGGGTAAATTCAGAATTAAAGCATTTGCCGGGGTGAGCCAAAGACCCATCAATTATTTGGCCCCGGGATTTGGCCCCATCGGCACAGCCGGCGCATACCAGCGTAACCACTACATGCTACAACTCGGCTTAGAAAAAGAAGCTAAATATTTTGTAGGGTTCAACTTTGTAAAGTCGAAAGATAAAGCTGGCTCCGTAAGTCCATCTCCATTACCGCCTTTATTAGCTCCATTGCAACCAATGGATAATATGATCGTAAGTTTTGTGGCAAAAACGCAAACCAAGAAAGGATGGCTTTATAATGTTGAAGTAGGCCAAAGTTTTTATACCCGCAATCAAAATGCAGCACCTGTTGTATCGCCTTACAAAGATTTTAAACCCTTCATCAATCAAAATATTTCAACAACCAGGGATAATGCCATCAGCACAGGCATTGTAAAAAAAGGAAAAGATTGGGAAATCGGTGGCAAAATGAGTTACTATGGCGCAGGCTATTACACTGCCGGTTATAATTTTTTAGCCAATGACAGATTAGAGTATTTAATGAACACAAAATTTAATGCCTTTAAAAAGAAAACAAATGTTGTGGCAGCCATTGGGCAACGTTTTGGTAATTGGAACTATACCTCAGGGCCAAACCGAACCAGGCAAATCATTGCAAATGCAAATGTGTTTAGCCAGTTCAATGAACACTTCACCCTCAATATCAGTTTCAATAATTTTGGATTTAATGCACCGAGCCTTACCGGCTACAAAAGTGTGAGTAATGAATTAAGCGCAAACCCAACCTACACATGGACTACCAAAACCATGAGCCATTTAATAAGCGGAACCTATACCTGGAGTAAATATGATGAGACAACTTATCCCGGCCCGGTCCTCAGCCAAAACAATACCCAAACCGCATTGCTTTTGTATGTACCTACCTTTTTCAACAAGAAGATCAGTCCGGATTTTAGTGTGATGTGGTTTGAAAACAGCAGTAAGCCAACTTTAGTAGATATTAATTTATGGAGTTTTAGTGCAGGCTTGGGCTGGAAGCTGAATAAAAAACTGAACCTTAAAGGACAATTAAGTTATAATATCAGCAGCATTTCGCCATTTACTGCAGATAAGAATTTATTGGCAACAGCAGGCTTCGATTGGAAACTAACTAAAAAGTTAAGCTGGCGGGCCAGCATGTCGGGTAATATGTTCCGCTATGGAAGTTCTTTACTTGGTACATCACTATTGCCCCCATATTCAGGTATGCCGCATTATTTGGAGAGCAGTTTACGCACAGGCTTACAATACAAATTTTAAAGGATGATCATGAAAAAGTATTTTGTTTTTATATTGTTACTCACCTGTTGTATTTCTGCAAGCGCACAAATCACTCTCACGCTTGCATTTAACAACAGACCTCAACCCTACCTTGCCGATTGGGGCAACTCTGTAAACGGAAGAGCAATTGTTACATTTGGCCAGGGGAATATTAATAACCTGGTAAAATTTAAAACAACCCTTGCACAACAAAATGGTACCATTATAGGCAGTACCAATTTACAGTCAGCAACACTTTTCTCCTTAAACCGTCTGCCTGCTACAAATTTATTTTCACTCGGAGATGTTTTGCAATTACAGCAGATGCAGTTTACAGGTGCAGCACAAAACTTGTTACAGCAATCCGGAAGACTGGCTGCAGGTGCCTATACCATCACCGTTCAACTGTACAATAACTTCGATTCACTTTTAGCAGAGCGGATGACCGTTTTAAATATAACTGCCTACCAGTTGCCACAGTTAATCGCTCCGCCAAACAATGCGGAGTTAGATCCTCATGTAGCGTCTGCGATTATTACTTTCCGCTGGACGAGGTTATCTCCTGTATCGCAGGAAATGCCGCAGTACCGGATTCAGGTATTTGAAATTTTAAATAGCCAGACGCCAATGCAGGCTTTTAGAACCAACCAACCTTTGCTGGATGAAGCAGCCACAAAAGGCGCAACACAATTTACCTGGCGCACGAACTTACCCATGGCAGATAGTAACATGAACCGTCGTTTTATCTGGACGGTGCAGACATTAGATTTCAATGGTAACCCCATTCCATCCAGTGATATGAATATTGAGGGAAGAAGCGAACCTGCTGTGTTCTCTATCAAACAAAATACTCCCGTGCAGTTTCCGAAAGAAGTTATTGAAAAAAAACAATAGCATTTATATAAAACAAAAATTACCATGAGGTTACTAACTATAGTATGCTGTTTCTTTCTACCGCTTCAACTGGTTGCACAAAGTAATACCATGAAGAAGCCATCAACACTGGAGCTGCATGTTTTATATAATGATTTTAATACCGCACAACAAATACGCACGACTTCACTAAAGACAGTACTCGATAATAACCGCTGGAGCAAACTCTCCAATATGCAGGTGGGGCTTGGATTTAGCTATTTAAAAGGTCTCACAGAAAAAGTTGATTTTATTGGGACTATGGATGGCAGCTATGTTGACTATCTTTTTAAAGATGGTAGCAGCAATGGCAGCAGTGCATTTTTATTATCAGCNNTACCTGCTGGCTGGTGCAGGTTTTTCAATGTATAATGGTAAATCAGGTTTATATGTACCCGCAGGTATGGGCATACAGTTGAATATTTTTAATGAGGCGTTTGTCTTTACGAATGCAGCGTACCGGGTTGCCCTTTCGCAAAATGTAAATGATCATTTCATCTATAGTGTGGGCATCGCAACCGCATTGGGTAAGCGCACTAAAAAGGAAAAAGCCCCGCCTGCAGTCATTGAGCCCGCTGCAGCAAAAGAACCTGCGCCAGTAGTGGTGCAAATACAGGTGAAGAACATCTTGGTAACAGTGGTGGACGAAAGCACAGGACAGCCTTTACCCGGGGTGGAGATTACCATGAGTGCTGCAGATGGTAAGGCACAAAACGGTACAACGGGAACTGGCGGCACGATAACTTTTAATGAAATACCTGCTGCAGATTATTCCATTTCCGGAAGCTTAAACAACATCAGCACATCCATGCAGAATATTACGGCTCCTGACTTTGCCGGTGATGCCAATGCGCTAACAATAAATTTAACCCATAACGATCCTCGTTTTACTTTATCAGGTAAAGTCATTAATAAGGCAAACAACAAACCGGAAGGTAACGTGGGTGTAACGGTAACCAACGAAACACAAAGTAGCATCAATACGCAGCAAAGCAAACCAGACGATGGCACATTCTACATACAGTTAGAACCCAATAGCGACTTTACCGTTGTGGGCAAAAAGGCAAGTTATTTATCGAATATAGAAAAAGTATCCACCAAAGGTTTGAACCGAAGCACTACACTGTATTTACAATTAGAATTGAATGTAGAAGAAGTAACGGCAGCAAAAAATATTGTATTGAACAACGTAAATTTTGCTACCGGCAAATCTGTTGTTGATCCCGAAAGTTCTGGTGACCTTGATAAACTCACCCGGTTTTTAAAAGATAATCCTATTTTAAAACTGGAAATACAAGGGCATACAGATAATGTTGGAAGCCTGGCAAACAATAATACATTAAGCCAAAAAAGAGCCAATAGCATTGTGGATTATTTAGTGAAAAAGGGTATTGACAAAAGCAGGCTGAANNCTATGGCCCCACCCAACCCATTGCCGATAATACAACTGCAGAAGGCAAAGCGCAAAACAGGCGGGTAGAAATGAAACTGATGGAGTGATTGCTAGTCTGCCGATCGGGCTTTTGCAATTTTACACCGGGAGTACTACGCCTAATTGAGAAGAACCCCGTACATCATTGTATTGTAATTTGCAGCCTTATGGATATATGTATTTTTGAAAAGCTGCATGCACAAGGTATCATCACCGAAGCATCTTTCGCCAAAATCAAACAACAGGAAAGCAACAACCTGCTATCTGTTCATTGGGAACTTAAAACTTTTTTGTACCTGGGCGTAATGCTGCTCACTACGGGGCTTGGTATGATCGTGTATCAAAATATTGATTCCATCGGCCACCAGGTTATCCTCGCCAGTATTGCTTTGCTGAGTGCGGGCAGTTTTTATTACTGTACCAAAACAAAGAATGCATTTTCCAGGCAAAAAGCTGAAGCGCCCAATTCCTTTTTTGATTATATCTTATTATTAGGCTGCCTCAGTTTCATCACTTTTATTGGTTACCTCCAGTTTCAATACAATGTTTTTGGCACCCGTTATGGCCTCGCCAGTTTTATTCCCATGGTCGTACTGTTTTTCAGTGCCTATTATTTTGATCACCTGGGCATTTTAAGTATGGCCATAACCAACCTGGCAGCATGGGCGGGTCTTGCTGTAACACCAACCCGGATATTAGCTCAAAATGACTTTAACAGCAGCAGCATCATTTTTACAGGCTTGTTCATAGGTGTGTTGTTGATCTTAGCTGCTGTGGCAACACAGAAAACGCAAATTAAAAAGCACTTTGAATTTACGTATAGCAATTTTGGAACGAATATTTTATGTATTTCCTGCCTTGCCGCTATGTTTCATTTTGAAGCCATTTACTTGTTGTGGTTTTTATTTTTGGCAGGTATCTGTTTCTTTGTTTACCACAAGGCAAGGAAAGAAAAATCATTTTATTATATCCTGCTGCTTACCCTCTACGGTTATATTGGGCTCGGTTATGTAGTGATCCGCCTCTTGTTTGATAGCCCTTTCAGTAACGATATGGCTGGCATTTATATGGCGTTCTTCTATTTTATTGCGTCGGCAATTGGCATGATCGCATTCTTAATAAGCATGAATAAACAAATAAAAGCTTTATGATCGCTTATAAAAAAGAATGGCTTGAACACAACGATGTTGTAGCGCAGTTAGAAAATGCATTTGCAGAAAACTGCATCAGCAACGGGGAGAAACAAAATGCTGCAGCCCTCTACCCTACTGGCTTTTACACACCTAATATTTTTATCCGCATTGGATTAATCATTCTAAGCATCATCATCATTGGTTTTTCATTTGGCATATTTGCGCTGCTATTCCTATTCTCTGCAAATGAAATAGACACAAAGGCGGCCGTATTGTGTATTTTTTTCGGGATCATTTGCTATGCCGCCCTGGAGTGGTTTGTAGGTACGAAAAAGCATTATCAATCGGGAGTGGATGATGCCTTGCAATGGATGGCTACCGGGTTTATATTCGCCGGACTAAATCTTGCATTGGACATAGGCCCTTTAACCAATTCTATACTTATTTTTACGATGGCCACTTTTTGTACGCTTCGTTTTGCAGATAGGTTAATGGCCGTAATTGCGGCTGTTGCATTGCTGGCGATTATTTTCTTTTCACTGGAACGGATGGGCAATACTGGTAAAAACATTTTGCCCTTTGTACTAATGATCATTTCAGCCTTAATTTATTTCTTCAGTAAAAAAACAGGAAAGGTTCCTGCTGCTAAATATTACCAAAAATGTCTTTCTCTTATCGGTATTACGGGGCTTTTGGGTGTTTACTTTTCGGGAAATTATTATGTAGTAAGAGAAGCCAGCATTGCGTTTTTTAATTTGCCATCCAGGCCAGGCGACAGCATTCCTTTCGGATGGTTATTTTGGCTCTTCACTATAGCAATACCATTCCTTTATATTTTTTGGGGAATTCTTAAAAAAGATGTCATCCTCTTAAGAATTGGATTATTGCTCCTGGCAGCTATTGTATTTACGGTGCGGTATTATCACCAGGTATTACCCGTAGAAACTCTTATGATTATTGGAGGCTTGCTCATGATGGCCATCGCTTATCTGCTCATCAACTATTTAAAATATCCCAAAGCCGGTTTTACATCCGAGGAAAAACTGAGCCACCCATCATCATTAAATATTGAAGCACTCATTATTGCAGAAACATTACCTGGCCAACCAGAAACGAAAGCGGGAACCCAATTCGGTGGAGGCAACTTTGGTGGCGGCGGTGCAAGTGGTGAGTATTAAAAACACCCGGCGAACCTATAAACTTCATAGCTAAAGTTTTCGAATTGTCGTGTTAACAAACCGCTCATCCTAATGCCCACCTCAGGCAACGCTAAAGCCCATCTGGCGCTGTGTTGCACGGGTTTCTATATCGTAAGAATGTATCAGGAATTTATTTCACCTGTGCAACAATCAACACACTCTTTCAAACAACTTGCGACAAATTTTGTTATCAGCAAAACAGGTATTCTTTTTGTACTTCACAGTAATTATAGCTTACCGCCTTATCTTGAGAACGTAATTCCTGTATAATAATTAAAGTATTTATGATGAATAATGAAGAAAATGAGTTAGCCAAAAACATGGAAGTGTGTAGCACTATGGAAGGTTTTGTGGCACAGGCTGTAGAAAAAACCTTGCTTGACCCCGATGATTGCTGGCAGCCTACAGATTTTTTGCCAGACCTTACTTTACCAGATGCATTGGAACAAATAAAAAGTTTAAGGGAGCGCAGCGATTGTATTCCCGATACCGTAATCAGTTCGCTTGTGGGTAATATGATTACCGAAGAAGCCCTGCCGAGTTATCAAACCTATTTTAATTTAATGTTGAATGAAGATCGGGAACTGACCAGCACGAACGGCTGGGTAAGATGGAGCCGTGCCTGGACGGCAGAAGAAAACCGGCATGGCGATCTATTAAACAAGTACCTATACCTCACCGGCAGGTGCGACATGAAAGAGGTAGAACAAACCATACATCGTTTAATTTACAATGGATTTAATCCCAATACCAACCTGGACCCTTACCAGGCCATTGTATATACTTCCTTCCAGGAAAGAGCTACAAAAATTTCTCATGTAAATACGGGTAAACTGGCCGATAAGGCGGGAGACAATACGCTTTCCAGGATTTGCAAAACCATTGCAGGCGACGAAGCAAGGCACGAAAATGCCTACAAAAGTTTTATGTCCCGCATATTTGAGATTGACCCCAACGGTGCGTTAAAATCTTTTGAGCACATGATGCGCAAGCAAATTGTAATGCCTGCAATCCTGATGGCAGAAGGTGCAAGAAATCCTAATATATTCAATGATTTCTCTGCTATCACGCAAAAGATTGGTGTATATACTACCTGGGACTATGCCAATATTATTGATCACCTTGTGTCTCTCTGGAAGATTGAATCTCTTACAGGATTAAAAGATGGTGCATCCAGGGCCCAGGACTACTTATGTACTTTGGCGGCTCGTTATAAAAGAATTGCAGAGCGCATGAAAGTGCCCGACGAAATAAATCTCTCCTGGCTGAGCAAGAACCACAAACTTGCATTTTAGTATTCAGGAAAATCTTAGAGATGCCTGCATAGTGAAATGGAAATCTCCAAAGTAAAAACGCCAATGCATACTTTATAACAAGCCCCGCTACCTAAACAGCAGCGGGGCTTTGGTTGATCGGGCCACTTCCTGAGTAAATTCTTCTTTTCGAATTTTAAAGAATAAAATAATTGTATTGCTCCACCTACTGCTTTTCAAATTTTAAAATAGTTTGACCTTCATTACTTAAGAGCCGAAGGATATATATGCCGTTCGTTAAGTCGCTTATACCATAACTGTTGCCTGGGTTGGGTACAAATTGTTTTACCCATTTTCCGGCAGAATTCAATACCTGTACACCGGTGAGAGACTGGGCTGTATTCAGCTTTATAAAATCATGGGCGGGGTTAGGATAAATACTGATGGTACTGCTTGCGGGAATATCAATTACAGCAACCTTACTGAATTTAAATGCTGCGTCATGATCTATTATTTTGAGGCGATAGTACCATTTTTTGCCTTTGTTGCTTAGCGTGGCATTTACATCAGTAAAGAAGTAATTGTTTATTGTACTGTTGTTGGTGGCCTTAATATTTGCGATGCTTGAATAATTTATAGCATTGGATGATCGTTGCAGTTCAAAATGGCTCACATTAAATTCACTGGTCGTTTGCCATTGGGTGATGATATCGCTCTGTTGTTTCCGGGCATTAAAAGAAAGTAGTGTAAGTGGCAGTGACCCTGTAGGCGATAATTTTACAGACCAGTAATCGTAAAAACCATAATAAGTATAGGACTGATGGTTATTGCTCACATCCCCGTTGTTTGACATCGTATAGCCGGAAATATAAAATCCTTCATCGCTCGTTACCTGCATGCTGGTGGCATAATCATGTGAAGTGCCACCAAGTGTTTTTTGCCAAAGCAATGTGCCCAGGTTGTCTAATTTTATGAGCCAATAGTCGTAGCCGCCATGGTTCCCCGTAACGTCAGCATCTGTAGAATTCTCATACCCGGCAACAACGTATCCGCCATCACTCGTTTGTTTAACGCTAAGTGCAAAATCCGAAGCTGTACCTCCAAAAGATTTTTGCCAGGTGATGGCTCCTGCAGCATCCACTTTTACAATCCAGTAATCCACTCCGCCATGGTTACCTGTTACATCGCCATCATTGGAACTGGACACCCCTGCCAGGATGTAGCCTCCATCGGATGTTTGCTGTACATCCCTCACTTCATCTCCTGCAGTGCCGCCCATACATTTCTTCCAGTCAATATTACCAGCGTCATTCAACTTCACCATCCAGAAATCAAACGCACCATGATTGCCCGTAACATCTCCATCATTTGAGTACACCACACCTGCCACAATATAGCCGCCATCGCTGGTTTGTTTGATGGCACGCACATAATCCTGGGACGTACCCCCCAGGCATTTTTGCCAGCTAATACTACCGTTCGCATCCAACTTCACAATCCAATAATCTCGTTGTCCATGGTTGCCGCTTATATCGCCATTATTAGATGAAGACTGCGCTGCCAGTACATAACCGCCGTCTGTTGTTTGCGCAATATCAATTCCGATTTCGTAATCGGAGCCGCCGTAGCATTTTTTCCAGGTAATGTTGCCGGTACTTGTAAGTTTAATTACCCAGGCATCACCTGCGCCATGGTTGCCACTGGCATCGCCATCGTTTGAATAAGTTTGACCGGCAATAATATATCCGCCATCAGAAGTCTGGCGTATCATACTGGCAATTTCTTCTTTACCTCCTCCAATAGACTTCTGCCATTCAATAGTGCCGGTACTGCTGGTCTTTACAACCCAAATATCATTTCCACCATGGTTGCCGGATACATCCTGATTATTGGAGGTTGAATTGCCCGCAATGATGTAACCACCATCGGAAGTTTGCTGGCTACTGTAGGCGTAATCCTCGCCCCCACTGGCTCCTTCTGTTACCTGCATCGTAATGTTACCACTGGCATTTAATTGCACAAGCCAGTAGTCTCCGGCATTACCACGACTACCATAAGCTCCCAGCATGGCAAAACCACTTCCTGTTTCTTTTATAGCATAGCCATAATCCGTTGCGGTGCCTCCAAGGCATTTCTGCCAGGTGATAGCCCCCGCACTGGTAAGTTTAACAACCCAGGCATCGGGATAGCTAATGGGTAGATTGTGGCCTGAAACATCACCATCATTTGAAAGACTCTTTCCGCAAACAATGTAGCCGCCCTCGCTTGTGAGCTCAATACCAAATCCATCATCCTCGGCGCTGCCACCCAGTGATTTTTGCCAAATGATTGAACCGCTCGCATCTGTCTTTATCACCCAGTAATCAAAGCCGCCGTGGTTGCCGGTAACATCTCCATCAGTTGATACACTTTTGCCAGAAATAATATAACCATTATCGCTAGTTTGCCGGATAGACTGCGGCCGATCGAACCGGGTGCCACCAATAGATTTTTGCCAGGTAATGTTGCCCGTTGCATCTAGCTTTACGATCCAGTAATCTTCATTATTATAATTGGTATCTCCATGATGGCCGGTCACATCCCCATTGTTCGAATAGGACGAAGCCGCAATGATATAACCGTTATCATTTGTTTGCACGATGGAATAGCCAACTTCTCCCTGGGTACCGCCGAGGGCTTTTGCCCACACTATTCCACCTGCGCTGCTCAATTTAATAACCACACAATCTCC
>DGQO01000217.1:1824-4857 GCA_002400445.1 Chitinophagaceae bacterium UBA4412 | reverse complement strand
AATTTTACCACCCATATATCTGATTTTGCATTGGCCTCATTGTGAAGACCGCTTACATCCCCATCAACGGAATTAGTAGTGCCTGCGGCAATATAACCGCCATCGCTTGTTTGCTGCACGGAAAAAAATTCATCGGTGCCCGTTCCTCCGTAAGTTTTTTTCCATACCGTGTTTCCGGCAGCATCTAACTTCACCAGGAGCGCATCAACAAAGTTTAAAGTTCCTGCTAAAATATACCCGCCGTCTCCCGTGAGAGCTAAGTCTCTTGTGTCATTATTTGCAAAACTCCCACCATAAGTTTTCTGCCACTGTATAGTGGGCTGAGCGGTTGCAAGGCTTGCTGCAAGTAATAAGCAGGGAAGTATACATTTTTTCATGATGCTGTTTTATGAATTATCCTGAGCAGGTCGGCTGTAATTTTTGCCCGACCAGTAATAAATTGAAATTGCAGAGCAGTACCTGGATAGCACAGGTATTCAAAAGGATAAATGGGATGGGTACAAAAATGATTAACCAGCAATGGCTACACAATACTTAATTTATAGTAGAGACTTGTGCTTAGCCTGTCCAAAACGGAAATGCATATTAATATTCCTATGCTTCTCATACGACTATGGTAAGTAGCGGTCAGCCTCAATGCAAGCGGCGTTTCTACAGCAAGCAGGCAAAATCTGGGGCTGGTTGAAATGGCCTACTTCATTCATCTAAACAGGATGTTAGTATTCATTAATTAAATACTTTTAGAAAAACTAACCTTCAGATGAATAATTACGCATTTGCCTGGCTGTTCCCGCTACTGGTTTTGATAAGTTCTCATAGTACAGCGCAAACGCCCCTGGTAGATAGCTTAAAAAAGAAAATTGTTGCAGAAAGCAATGACACTGAAAAATTATCCCTGCTCATCACCCTCTGCGATTATCATCAAAGCATGCATAGAGACAGCTTATATGCTTACGCATTATTAGCAACTCAGCTTGCTGCCAAAACAAAAACGAAGAGGAGCGCTGCTGCTGTTGGTCTTGCTAATGCTTATCTCCGCATGGGAAAAACAGACAGCGCCCTGGCCATTACAGAAGCGCATCTTCCGCTAAACCCTGTAACCAATCCTGCTACCCGGAATTTGTACTTTACACTAGCTGCTTTAAAAGCAGATTGCTACGGCGACGCCTCAAATTATACAGATGCACTGGCAGAACTATATAAAATAATAAACCTGGCAGAAACCTATAACGACTCTTTGGTACTGGCCAGGAACATGAATACAGTAGGCGTTATTCAGTATAACCTGGATCATGTAGCTGAAGCCTTCAGATGGTATTTCAGGGGATTATCTTTTACTTCAGGAGATCCACATTTTGCAGCAGCAACTGCTGCTTTGTACATCAACCTTGCAGAAACTTATCGCTGGATAGATAAGACAGACTCTGCAGAATTTTATATAGACAAGGCAATACCGCTGTGCACAGAAAGCCAAAATTTATTTTTTCTTGGAAATGCCGTGAGGGTAAAAGCAAGTATCTACAAACAAAAAAAAGATTATATAAAAGCAGAAGAAACGATGCTTGCAAGTATAGATATCAAAGAAAAGCTTGAGGGTAAACGACTCTATTCAAATGAGCAAATCGCCCTTGCCAATATCTACATGAATGCCGGCTTGGTTAATAAAGCCATCAGTTTACTCACGAAAGCACTTGCAGAAGACAAAGGAGATGCTAAAGCAGATGCGCTCATCCTTTCCTATTACAACACCCTTGCCAAATGCTATAAACAAAAAGGCGACAACGAAAAATATGAAGAAACACTTGAAAAGATTATTAAAGCAAAAGATGCATTTTATGAAGCCAACTCTGCCATGGCTATAGCAGAACTGCAGACTAAATACGAAGTACAGAAAAAGGAAAAAACGATTATTGAGCAAAAACTTAACCTAACGATAAAAAATTACTGGCTGTATGGGTCTGCATTATTTGCGGTGATGGGAATGATCATTGTATGGCTGGCGTTTAAAAACTATCGCCGTAAGCAAAACATCAAAATGCAACTTGCCCTGCAGGAAGAAAAACGAATTGCTTTCCAATCTGTAATGGAGGCAGAAGAACAGGAACGGAAACGCATTGCCGCAGACCTGCATGATAATATTGGTGCTTATGCATCGGCTATAAGGGCTGATGTAGAAAAGATATCAGACAGTGGCTTTGTAAAAAACAATGTATCCCTCCACAATCTCCAGCAGCATTCACAGGAAATTATCAATTCATTGAGGGATACCATCTGGGTTTTAAACAAAGAAAATATAACCATCACAGGTATTGGAGACCGGATAAAAAACTATATCAACAAATTACAACCTACTTATAGCCACATTAACTTCCAGGTAGATGAAGATATTGAGCAGGATGTGCGGCTCAGTTCAAAACATGCGCTCAGCATTTTTCGCATTGTGCAGGAGGCCATTCACAATGCACTCAAGCATAGTAAAGCAGCAAATTTAAATGTAGTAATACATAGTGCAGCAAATATTAAACTTACGATTGCTGATGACGGAATTGGTATGCATGAAAGCTCAAATACTTTATCCGGCAACGGCTTGCTGAATATGAAAGCCAGGGCAAAAGAAGCCGGAATGCAATTGGAAATTGTTTCGCTCCATAATAAAGGCACCCGTTTAGAATTAACAACTACTACAAATTAAGTATGGCCGAGCCATATAAAATTATTGATTTTGCATACTGAAAAAAACAGCATGGGCAAAGCAGCTAAAATAGGACTGGTAGACGACAAAGCTGTGAACCGCAGCAGCGTTTCTGATAAAATAAAACAGTTTGAAGATCTGGACTTCTGCTTCATTGCGGTGAACGGAAACGATTGTTTAGAACAACTGAAAGGCTTGCCTTTTGAAAAAACGCCGCAGGTTATTTTTATGGACCTGGAAATGCCGGAAATGGATGGGGTGCAAACCATCAGCATTGCAAGAGCATTATATCCACAGATTTTTTTTATTGTACTTACCGTTTTTGATGATGATGATAAAAT
>DGQO01000217.1:0-1798 GCA_002400445.1 Chitinophagaceae bacterium UBA4412 | reverse complement strand
TTAAGCAATGCCGAATTACAAAATACGGTGCAACATAAGTCCACCGATAGGATCAGTGAGCTCCTTACCCAAAGAGAAAAAGAAATTTTACAGCATACTATCACAGGCTACGATGCCAAACGCATCGCCACCATCCTCGATATAAGTGTATTAACTATTCGCAAGCATATTGCCAATATCTATCAGAAGCTTCACGTGAGCAGCAANNTTTTAAAAAAATCAATGGTGCGCTGCCAGGCCAATGCTGCTGCGGCTTTATCGTATCTTGCGGTGGTATCATTATGAAATCCGTGATTCACGTCCGGGTAGATATAAGCTGTGTATTTTTTATCATTCGCCTTTAGGGCAGCCTCGTAAGCCGGCCATCCTTCATTCACCCTTAAATCCAGTGCAGCATAATGAAGTAGTAGTGGGGCTTTAATGTTTGGCACCTCTTGAGCAGTGGGCTGGCCCCCATAAAAAGGCACGGAAGCCGCTAAGGTAGGAATGCGAACGGCCATCATATTTGCAATCCATCCTCCAAAGCAAAATCCAACCACGCCTGCTTTTCCATTACAGTTGTTATGTTTAACCAACCATTCCTGTGCGGCTATAAAATCTTCCAGCATTTCATACTTATCCCGCTTTGCCTGGAGTTCCCGGCCAGCATCATCTGTGCCGGGATAACCGCCAAGCGGTGTTAACGCATCGGGTGCAAGCGCAATAGATCCTGCAAGAGCTGCTCGCCTGGCCACATCTTCGATATAGGGATTGAGGCCACGGTTTTCATGCACCACTACCACGCCGCCCAGCCTATTTGCCGCAGCGCCTGCCGGCATACACAATAATGCTTTAATGGAGCCCCCACCTTTTGGTGAGTTATACTGAATATATTCTTCTTTAATGCGGGGATCATTGGCCTTCACCTGTAAAGTATTTTTATAATCTGGCATCAAAAAACTTAACAATGATGGTACGGTTAAACCGCCCACTGCATAAATACTTAGCTTTTGCATGAAGTTTCGCCGGTCTATCCTGTTGTGGGCGTAATCATCATAGAGGTCAAATACTTCCTGTTGTACATCTTCTTTTTTTATTTCACTCATGATGGCTCATTTGATGTTTAATTAAAAATAGTCATTCTTTACAACAGCGATATGCCGTGTGTAGTTCGTTCAGAAACTATTAAATTTTATGAAAAACCCGAACTGCCTATCCCTTTGCCCGTATCCTGCTCAGGGTTTCCTGCGTCATGCCTAAATAACCAGCAATCATGCCAAGAGGTGCCCGCAAAATGATATCCGGGCTTTCTGCCATCAATTGCTCGTAACGCTCTCTTGCATTCATGTACTGGAGCGAAGCTGTCCTGCTGGCCATCTGCGTCATCAATTTGCCAAGGATAAAACGACTGAAATTTGCTGCTGAAATGGAGCCGTCACAAAATGTTTCGAGTTTCCTGTAATCACAATACAAAAGCTCACTGTCTTCAATAGCCTCAATGGAATAACGGGTAGGCTGATGGTTAAAGAGTGTGTCGATATTGGCCGCCAACTTTCCTTCAGGATAAAAATTGGTGACCACGTCCTTGCCTTTTTCAACATAATAAGAGCGCAATAGCCCTTTCTCGACAAAATAGACATTCCAGTTGTAGGAATCCTGGCGACTGATCGTTTCATTTTTCCTCACTGAAATGTATTCGGTATGGTCCAATAAAAAATTTTTCATGGCAATATCTACGGGAAAATATTCAGAAAGCTTTTCTATAATTGTCATGAACTACATTTTGGAAATGCCAAAAGTAGCTAAAAAAAGAGGCCGC
>DGQO01000242.1 GCA_002400445.1 Chitinophagaceae bacterium UBA4412 | reverse complement strand
ATGAGCATCGCTTCTGTGAGTTCATTAATATTATTCGGAAACTGATCGGTATCCCATCCATTCTGATAATCGCCGCGGTTTGCATCCATGCTGCCCAGCAAACCTGCATCCACAGCTACCTGCAGTTCATGGGTAAATGTATGGCCGGCCAGTGTTGCATGATTCACTTCAATATTTAAACTAAAATCATTCAGGAGGTCGTATTGGCGTAAAAAGCCAATTACGGTTTCACAATCATAATCGTATTGATGTTTGCTTGGCTCGCAGGGTTTTGGTTCAATAAAAAACTTGCCTTTAAAACCATTTTTTCTTGCATAGTCTTTAGCGGTGTGCAGGAATTTTGCCAGGTGCTCTTTTTCCCTTTTCATATTGGTGTTGAGCAAGGACATATAGCCTTCCCTACCGCCCCAGAAAACATAGTTTTCACCGCCAAGAGCAATAGTAGCATCTATAGCTGCTTTAACCTGTGCTGCACCCTGTGCCAGTACCTTAAAATCAGGATTGGTAATGGCCCCGTTCATATACTTGCGGTTAGAAAAAAGGTTTGCAGTACCCCATAAAAGTTTAACCCCAGTTGCTTTTTGCTTTTCAGCAAGGTATTCTGTAATCGTCTGCAAGCGTTTTTCGTTTTCGTGCACATCGTTGGTAAAGTCAACCACGTCCAGATCGTGAAAACAATAATAAGGTAAACCCAACTTTGTAAAGAATTCAAAAGCTGCATCTGCTTTGTCTTTTGCACGATCGATTGCACCTGGTTTTTCGTTCCATGGAAACAAATGGGTGGGTTCGCCAAAGGGATCTGCACCATTGCCGCCGAAGCTATGCCAGTAAGAACAGGCAAAGCGCATCCATTCTTTTAAAGATTTTCCAGCTACCACTTTTTCTTCGTCATACCATCTAAATGCCATTGGATTATCGGATTCAAGACCTTCAAATTTTACTGCCGGAATGCCCGTAAAGAATTCTCTGTTGCCAATGCTTACGTTGCTCATTGTTGATTATTTTAAATGTTATGATTATATTTTACAAAAGATGAATAGGGGCTATCCATCGATGTTGCTGGTTGTGTAATAGCTGCCACCAAATTTATCGGTACGGTTGCAATGTTCCGGAAATGATCAACTGGTAAAAAGAAAGCCTGATATCTAATCCTATTTAAACGAATGCCCGGAGAAGAAAATGAAGCATTAATGTTGAGGCGTCTGAAAGGAGATACAGTTAGCATCCAGGCGGATTAAGCAGTGAGTTTTAAATTTATGATGATTGCACTGATGCTGCCATCAATACATTGGATTTCATTCATCGACTTGTGATTTTTAATTCACGCTAATTTCATTGGTTTTTACAAGCTTTCCTGCCCCGGATAGATGTGTGGGAACATCGGGCTTATTTTACTCCCATCAAATCAGGCATCAAAAGTACAAAAAAAAAAATAGAAGCCGCAACCGATTGCAAATTGTTTCACTAACTTACTTATCCGTCTCAAGCAAGATTTTTATTAGACATATTGCTCTGCTTTCATACTTTTTGTGCGATCAGGATTAACCGTTTGGGCAATTCCGGAGATAAAACCAATTTTATAGATTCGGTGTTTATTTTCGCCGGGATCGGGGCATACTTAGATTTAATATGCTTGAGCGTTAAATGTTAGTTTTAGGAAGGGAAGATCGCCAGGATGCAGCGCATAGCGGTTTGCCTGCAGCTATCATACATAAACTTTTCGGGATTTACTTGCTTTCAAATATGAGAAAACGACTTTTGTTTTTTAGCGCCATCATCTTTTTGCAAATAATGGCTTGTACAACCAGCATAAATGATCGGCATCGCAGCGGTTATTCAAACGGTTCTTCTATCAATGATAAAATGCTTGGAAATGAGGCGGGCCAAAATATCTTTGATCCCACTATGCTTGTTTCTTCCAGCCAGCACGGGCTCCTGGACACGATTCAAAAAGGATTTGCATTTACCGAAGGGCCGGCAGTAGATAAAAATGGTAATGTATTTTTTACAGATCAACCCAATGATAAAATTTATAAGTGGGACGCCACTACCAGACAAATCACCACTTTTTTATCTGGTAGCGGACGGAGCAATGGATTGGCTTTTGACAAACAAGGGTACCTGATAGCCTGTGCCGACCTGCATGGTGAACTGTGGAAAATAGCTCCGGATGGAAGCCATACCGTGCTGGTAAATCATTATGAAGGCAAATTGCTGAATGGTCCCAACGACGTATGGATTAACCCGGTAACTGCTGGCATTTATATTACGGATCCAATGTTTCCCAGAAAATATTGGGACGCAACAGACCCCAGGAAAACCGGCAACCCATCGTGGCCTCCCACCCATTCGGAGCAGGCAATCTCCGGAAAAGGAGGCCATGTATATTACTTAGCTCCAGGCAGTGATCGACTTGTAAGAGTGACCACCCAGCCAGGCTGGGATGCAGATTGCTGGCCAAATGGAATTGTGGGCAGCCCCGATGGCAAAAAACTTTTCGTGAACAAATGGGAAGCCAATAACAGGGGAGGCACCTGGATATTTGACATAGGTACTGATGGAGCGCTTTCTAATATGCGAAAATTTATAGACACAGGCGGCGACGGGATGTCGATGGATGAGCGGGGGAATATCTATATCAGCAATAGCCTTGGAGTTACCGCATTTGACAAGCAGGGGCACAAAATTTTTAATGTATCGGTGGGTGAAGGGGGAGCCACAAATAATGTATTTGCCGGCGCAAATAATAAACTGTTGTTTATAACAGGCAGTACAGACAGAGTGACTTC
>DGQO01000157.1 GCA_002400445.1 Chitinophagaceae bacterium UBA4412 | reverse complement strand
CCCGTCAATTCCTTTGAGTTTCAATCTTGCGATCGTACTTCCCAGGTGGGATACTTAATGCTTTCGCTCAGACACTTACTGTATATCGCAAATGTCGAGTATCCATCGTTTAGGGCGTGGACTACCAGGGTATCTAATCCTGTTTGATCCCCACGCTTTCGTGCCTCAGTGTCAATACATCCGTAGTAAGCTGCCTTCGCAATTGGTGTTCTATGTCATATCTAAGCATTTCACCGCTACATGACATATTCCGCTTACCTCCAGATGATTCAAGACTTAGAGTATCAAAGGCAGTTTCCGAGTTAAGCTCGGAGATTTCACCCCTGACTTCCAAATCCACCTACGCACCCTTTAAACCCAGTAAATCCGGATAACGCTTGCACCCTCCGTATTACCGCGGCTGCTGGCACGGAGTTAGCCGGTGCTTATTCCTCTGGTACCGTCAAGTGAGCTAGAAAGCCCTTTTTTCGTCCCAGATAAAAGAAGTTTACAACCCAGAGGGCCGTCATCCTTCACGCGGCATGGCTGGTTCAGACTTTCGTCCATTGACCAATATTCCTTACTGCTGCCTCCCGTAGGAGTCGGGCCCGTGTCTCAGTGCCCGTGTGACTGGTCGTGCTCTCACACCAGTTACTGATCGTAGGCTTGGTGGGCCGTTACCCCGCCAACTACCTAATCAGGCGCACGCCCATCCAAAACCGCCGGAGCTATAATATAAAAATGATGCCATCTCTATATGTTACGGTGTATTAATCCTCCTTTCGGAGGGCTATTCACCAGTTTTGGGAAGGTTGCGTACGTGTTCCGCACCCGTTTGCCGGTCTCACAGCCGAGTATTGCTACCCAACTGATCCCCCTCGACTTGCATGTATTAAGCCTGCCGCTAGCGTTCATCCTGAGCCAGGATCAAACTCTCCATTGTAAATGAGTTGTTTGAACATGACTGTTTAATTTCATTGGAAATTAACGTCAAATTCTAAATTAATATTTGCGTTGTATTTACCTTGATCATGATTAAATCATGATTTGCTGCTGTTTCCAAACTTTCAAAGAACTTTACTTTTACTTTTGTTGTCCGCTTTTTCAAACGGGCTGCAAATGTAGAAGCGAATATTTAATCAGCCAAATTTTTTCATCTAATTTTTAAATAATTTTTTAAAAACCTTTTGAAGAAAAATAACCGAAGAATTAAGAACTAGTGTGTTTTAATTTGGGTTGCAAAGGTATGATCCTCAACAATATCTACCAAACTTTTTTAGATTTTTTTATTCCCTTTTTCCTTTGAAAAAGGCCGATTTTTTATTTCGGAGTGCAAAGGTAGGAGCAGGTAAGTTACCGTCCAAATTTTTCTTTATTATTTCTGAAAAACTTTTGCCTGAAACTTTAAGAACTAACGCCATTTTTCAAAAGCGGACGGCAAAGATAAGGGTGATCTTCTTCTCACCAAAATAAAATTGCAAAAAGTTATAAAAGAAACGAAGAACTCATGGTTACTCCGTGCTGAACACCGTTTGAGGATACTCTACCCGGCGCAGAAATAATCCATGCGAGGGTACAGAAAAATCTGCAGCCTGCGAATTTTTGTTATCGAAAATTTCTTTCAAACGCAGTTCCGGAGCGGGTTTAGCTGACAATCGGAGCATAGTGCCAACCAGGCCCTTCACCATACCTCTTAAGAAGCGATTGGCTTTTACCTGATACATAAGACCATTTTCGGAGAGAGACCATCTACTTTCCAGAATATAACATTTATAGGTATGCACCTGCGTGTTCTTTTTACAAAAGCTTTCAAAACTGTCCTCCATTTGTATGCGGCCAGCCAATTGATTTAATACATCAATGTCACGGCGGTAAGGGTAGAAATAGGAATACTCCTGGCTAAAAGGATTCTTCTCGTTATGAATAAAGTAATTGTACTGCCTGGATATTGCATCGAAACGGCTGTGTGACATGTCTCCCACAGGCTTTATATTCTTGATCACTATATCTGTGGGAAGGATTGCATTAATGCGGTACACATTTTTTCTGATAGCTTCCGGCGAGAGGGCTAAAAAATCAAAATGGAAATAATTCTGATAGGCATGAACACCTGCATCAGTACGACTAGAGCCAGTAAGTGCAATCGACTCCCGAAAAAAAACATGCATTGCTTTCTCGATCTCCGATTGAATAGTTTGGGCGTTCTGCTGCTTTTGAAACCCAGCATAACGAGTGCCTTTATAGGCAACTTCTAGAAAATAACGGCTCATAAGTAAGGCATTACCGAATCATCGCTTTAAAACGTGAAATAATGTAGGCATCCGTGAATTCAGAAGCCAAAACAGGAAAATTCGCAGTATCGTGCACGTGCGGATAGGAAGCATCAAAAAACTTATACCTGCCCTCGTCACTTAAAAATAAACGCCCCAGATTTCTAACCTGCTCAGTACTAAAGCATTTTTGCCGTAAAGATTTTTTGGCCGCTTCCACCATTTTATCATCTGATTTTTGTGCAGCCATCTTTTTACGCACTTTCACAAAATCGTCATCATTGGCCAGTTGCTTACAATCTGAATTGATCATTTGTAGCGTGGCGGCACCCTCTTTCTTCGGCTCTCTGGCAACTACTGTATCATTATTAGTAGGATCCGAAGGCACATTAATATCTAAAAATTTAGGTTCATTCGTTTCGCTCCCAGGCCTCCTGGTTTCTTTCACCGTCTCTTTAACAGGTGCTGGTTCCGCAGCTTCTGATACTGCCGCTTGCTCAGAAGGTTCAACCAAAGTAGGCAACTGCAACACTACCTCAATGGTATCAGATCCTGCCTGAGCCTGATCTACATAAACCAATTTCATTTCTGTGGCAGAGCGGATGCTGGATAGTAATTTGATAGAGCTTGTAGGAACAACAGGAGACAACTCAGGTTTCGCCGCAGGCGGAATCTCAGACACTGCTTCCTTGTTAGTTACAACAGTTTTTGGCGTTTCTGAAGACTCTTTGATAGAGGGCGTATTAACCACATCAGCTAATACCGAAGAGAAGTCATCATTTCGCACGACCTTATTTCCAGGAACAGTTGCGGCAGAACGCTGGGCCGTAAGCACTTCCATGGTTTGCAGATTAAATAAGCCCCAGCCTTTGTCGCCAAAATTTTTAAGTAAATAGCCCAAATCTTTATCCCCTACTTCAACGTCTACCACCTGTGTGGGCCATTCACTTTTGGGAAACCCTATGGACAGGCTGTAATTTCCCTTGGTAAGTTTGGGAATAACAAGATAACCTGCCGTTGAAGAACTCAGCAACTTATCGTTCAACTTTATGTAGAACGGCTGTTGTTGCTCTGATTGGATATATATAAAATGCAATTGCTGCGCCTGGCCACATAGTACCAGGAAAAATGACATGACAAAAAATAGGGACTTCCTCAATGATAAAGCTTTGCTACAAATCTAAACTTTACCCGCCTACAATTTGCCGCTGATAAAAAATTAACAACCTAAGTACAATGGAGCCTTTATTTTTACGGCAAATATTAAAATACATGAAACGATTTTTGGTACTA
>DGQO01000268.1:682-3169 GCA_002400445.1 Chitinophagaceae bacterium UBA4412 | reverse complement strand
ACAAAAAAGCCGTTCTAATAAATTTAAAACGGCTTTTTCTTTGAGTATAGTAAAAAGATCAATTCATTTTCAATTTCTTTCCTGTACCCGCAGCCAGCGCTCAGGAATTTCGTTATTACTCGCTTTCACATAGTCGAGGTAGCTGCAGGCAATAAACTTTTTGTCTGGCATCTGCATCCACCAGCGGTTGGTTTTTTTGCTTTGCAAAAAGATCGTTTCCAGTTCTGTAAATGTGGTGTGAAATTCATTGAAATCGTGGCGTTGCTTAAGATCAGCTTCCTGCTTGCAACGGCTTTTACCGTCAATAAAATACCAGAGCATTTGCGCAATCTGCATAGCGGTAAGATCATCTGCATCATCTTGCGGCCGATATCCGTAAATACCCATGGTACTTAACTGGTTGCTCATTCCGGCATACCGGGTAAGCATACAGGCTTCAATGCCGGTAAGTCCATTCGGACATCTTTTATTAGCTGGAGAGTCGCTGTGTTTTATGGCACTGATATCTACACTTAGCATGTGGGTATTGCGAAATACCGGTTCCATTTCTTCAATATGTTCTGTAACGGCGCCCACACGGTAGCAGTCAAAACGAAGTTTATCCATTGTCTCCAGCATGCGGGGGTGCACATAATAGCTCTGAAAAGCAACATGGTTATAATGTTGAACCATATTGGGCTCGCCAGTGAGCATTTCCATCAGGAAGTTTTCACTTCGGATGGGGCTTTCTCCATGCAGATCAATCATCGCATCTATGCAGGTGGCTTCCACCTGCTGGTTTAATGCTATGTAAGCGTAGTATTGGGCCAGCGTAATATCATGACTGCCGCCCAGCAGGATCACCGTCTTTTTCAGGCGCAGCATTTCTGCAATTACCGTTTTAATGGCTGCATAACTGTCTTGCAACGTGGCACCTTTTTTCACTGTGCCAATGTCTGCAATCTGCACATCCGTGTGCCAGTAATGAAGTCGATACAATTGCTGCCTTATTTTTTGCACCGCATCATTTTCAGGTTCAAAATATCCATTGCCACGGGTTTCTTTAATACCCAGCAGTACAATATCCACGGAATCGAGCTCGGGGAATTCTTCCGTATAGATTAAAATATGTTTGGCCAGTTGGCCGTCTGTATAGCCTTCATCTTCGCTTAGGATATCTACCGGTACTGGTTCAAGGAATTCTAACAAGTCGAGCATTCAAAAAATTTGCAGCAAACCTACCAGAATAATTTTAAAAAAAAGAAGTCATAATAAGAGCAGGCTGAGCAATTACCGGTTTAGTTCTGTCGTAAATCAGTGGATGCTGATCGGGATTGTAATGCACTATCATTAACTTTGTTCACTAACACAAATTGCAAGCTATAATTCTTCAATACATATGCAAACAAACCAGGAAGTTTTAAGTGAGGTTGTCATCAAATTTGCCGGCGATAGCGGCGATGGTATGCAGTTGACCGGTAGCCAGTTTACCAATAACTCAGCGATGCTGGGTTTGGATCTTGCTACCTTTCCGGATTTTCCGGCAGAGATTCGTGCCCCAATCGGTACCCTTCCTGGCGTGAGCGGTTTCCAATTGCGGTTTAGCAGCGACAGGATATTTACACCGGGCGATGCCTGTGATGTGCTGGTGGCCATGAATGCTGCAGCACTTAAAGTAAACCTGAAGGCGGTAAAAAAGGGCGGTAAAATCATTGCTAATACAGATGGATTTGATACCAGGAATTTGCGGCTGGCCAATTATCCGGATGGTGTAAACCCATTGGAAGATAATAGCCTGGATGGTTATGAGGTCATCAAAATGGATGTAACCAAAATGACCCGGGAAGCGCTCAAGGAATTTACCATGGGTACTAAAGAGAAAGATCGGGCAAAAAATATGTTTGTGCTGGGCTTTTTGTACTGGATGTATAACCGCAGCATGGATAATACCATTGGGTTCCTGAAAGAAAAGTTTGGCAGGAAGCCGGATATTCTCAATAGCAACGTGAAAGCTTTGCAGAGTGGGTATAATTATGGCGATACTACCGAAACTTTTACCAATCGTTATACGGTAGAAAAGGCAAAGATGGATACGGGTGTTTACCGTTCCGTTATGGGAAACCAGGCCATTGCTTACGGCCTTATTGCGGCAGCAAATCAGAGCGGGCTCCCCTTGTTTCTCGGTTCTTATCCTATTACACCTGCTTCCGATATATTACACGAACTGAGTAAGTATAAAAATTTTGGTATTAAAACTTTCCAGGCAGAAGATGAAATTGCTGCTATAGCTGCGGCTATTGGTGCAAGTTATGGTGGTTCTATTGGCCTTACCACCACCAGCGGCCCCGGCATAGCGCTTAAAGGTGAAGCCATGGGGCTTGCAGTGATGTTGGAAATTCCTTTGGTCATTGTAAATGTGCAGCGGGGTGGTCCAAGTACAGGCTTGCCTACTAAAACAGAGCAGAGCGATTTGTTACAAGCATACTATGGTAGAAATGGTGAGTGCCC
>DGQO01000268.1:0-606 GCA_002400445.1 Chitinophagaceae bacterium UBA4412 | reverse complement strand
CATGGCGAAGAAGTTTTTCAACCCTACTTACGGGATGAAAATTTAGTTCGCCCATGGGTAGTACCTGGTACTGCTGCCTTAGAGCATCGGATTGGTGGCCTGGAAAAACAAAACATAACCGGCAACATCAGTTATGATTCTGACAACCACCAACTGATGGTAAAATTGCGCCAGGAAAAAGTAGATAAGATTGCGCAGCATATACCAAAGCAAAAATTAGATAGTGGCGAAGAGGAGGGAGATCTACTCATTATTGGATGGGGAAGCACCTATGGTGCCATCAAGAGTGCTTGTGTTGAATTACAGGCCGAGGGTATTTCTGTTTCACATGCACATCTGCGTTATATCCGCCCCTTTCCGGAAAACCTGGGGGAGATGATCAGTAAGTTTAAAAAAGTGATTGTACCGGAAATCAATAATGGACAACTTGTAAAAATTATCAGGGACCAATTCCTGGTAGATGCTGTACCCTATAATAAAATCATGGGTATCGCTATTACAAAGAGTGAGTTGATTGATTTTGTGAAGCAACAGCTTGCACAATAGTTTGCACTGACTGATTGAGTTTAAGATAAAAGCCCGGAATGTAAGTTCCGGGCTTTTTTA
>DGQO01000272.1 GCA_002400445.1 Chitinophagaceae bacterium UBA4412 | reverse complement strand
CCGGCAGTAAATACCATACCCACCAGCTTATTGCGGTTACCCTCCGGATCTTTTTGTAAAATAATACGCATGAGCACATGGCTGCCGGAGTTGCTGATAAACTGCCGGCCACTGAGATACCACAATTGCCTCTCTTCATCATAAATACCTTCAAATACGGCACGGCAAAAACTGGAGCGGTCTCTTAATTCATAGTCGAAAGTATAACCACAAAGCGCATTACCTTTTTGCACTACGTTAACCTGTAAAAATTCGCCTTCCATTCCTCCTTCCCAGGTACCGGTAATTTTTTGTGCCTGCGCCTGCAAGGTAAATGCGAGGAAGGCGATACAGATAAAAGGTGATAGAGATTTCACGTAGATTAAATTTACCATTATTTGCTACGCTGCAGCGCCAGGCTTTTTTGCTTTAACGATAAATTATTGATTATGCATTATGGCTTACCCAGGTGCTGAGATGGAGGCTGCAGGTTGAAGTGCTGGCAACACTTCTGCAAAAAACTGGTTGATCTCTGCAGCCCGGCTCATGATCATGAGATGATTACCGCCTTGCAAAATATGCGTGGGCCTGGTATATCGCATCGGTAAAATGCCATCCTTACTACCATGAATCTGCCAAAGCTGGCTGGGTATTTTTTCGTTTTTCCATTGCAACACGGCGCCCATGGCCCAGCGGATAAAACGGGGATCACTGTCTGCTACAATTTGTCGCAGCAAGATTTTATCTGCCTTAGTATCGGGGGTAAAATCCCGCTTGAGCATAGATACTTGTTTAAGCAGGCCGATGGGAACTATTTTATGTAATCCTGCCCGGCGGGCTAAAGCATAATAAGGAGGCAGGTGCTGGTAGCTGGGCACGCTACACAAAAGCAGGCAGGCGGCAGCATGATAATGATTGGCAATTTCGGTGGCCATCATACCTCCCATGGAAAGGCCGGCAATTACAAAAGGCTGGGTAGTGTCTATGGCGCCGGCCAGGCGAATGGCATAAGCAGAGAGCGATTCGCCGGGCAAAGGATCTATCCAGTTGATAAAACATTTTTGAAAACCCTGCGGCAATTCAACATGGGTGAATACCCTGCAATCTGCGGCCAGGCCACTTATAAAATACACATTCATACTGCAAGGTACTGTCCTAAAATAAAAAAGGGCCCGGATAGAAATCCAGCCCTGTTTTAAAATCCAATATCCTATGAAAAACCATTGTAAAGCAACGGTAAGTAATTGGAATAAAAAACAGTGATTTAGCCTTTTCTGTTAAATAAAAATGAATAATTTAACCGTTCAATAGCTTCCCTTATCTATTCCATGATTATGACAGACATCATTTCCTATTTTCAAACCCTGGATCAACATCCGCTGCAGCGGATGGCCTTCCTGGTAGGGGGGCTGCTCTTTTTCTGGATGCTGGAAGGAGCCATACCGCAGCTTACGCTGCAGTATAAACGCAGCAAGCTGCGGCACGCAGGGGTGAATTTTACGTTCACTGTAATTCACCTGCTGATTCATACCCTGCTGGCAGTAGGCATTGTACTGCTGAGCGACTGGTGCCGGCAGCAACATTTCGGACTGGTGTACTGGTTGAAAGCAGGCGTTGGGTTCACTATTTTGATTTCCTTCTTGTTACTGGATTTTTTTGGCGGATGGCTGGTGCATATTGCCGAACATAAAATTCCCTTGCTCTGGCGTTTTCATGTTATTCATCATGCAGATAATAATGTGGATGTAACTACCGGGCTGCGGCATCACCCGGTGGAAAGTGTACTGCGGGGTTTATTTTTCTTTGCCGGCATTTTGGTGAGTGGTGCGCCGATGTATGCGGTGATGATTTTTCAAACTGTACTGGTCGTTGCCACCGCTTTTACGCATGCTAATATCCGGCTGCCAGGCTGGCTGGATAAAGGGTTGAGCTACGTACTGGTGTCGCCCGATATGCATAAAGTGCATCATCATTGGAAGCAACCTTTTACGGATACCAACTACGGGGCTGTGCTATCGGTGTGGGACAGGTGCCTGGGCACATTTGCTAAATTACCTTTTGCAGATATTAAATACGGGCTGGACAGATATTATCCGAATGAACGGGATGAAGATTTTGTACACCTTATGAAGAGCCCGTTTATGAAACAACCCAAAGACTTACCTGCTACCGCACAAGTGCCGGAAGATCTGGCTAAAGTGATCCCGGTTACACCTGAAGTGCCTGAGCAATAACAGCAGAGCCGGTGCCCATTTAAGGTTACGGGCTTCCTGGTATATATCCAACATTTTAAAATAATCTTTCGCAGCTTTTACCTGGGGATAAGCGGCATATTTTGCAAATAGGTATTCGTAGCCTTCCTGCATAAAGCGGGTGTTCTCACTAATATTTGAAGGCTGCTTACCATAGTACACCAATCGCTGATCGATAAAACCGAGTTCATATTTTTGAGAAAGGCGTAACCACATATCCCAATCTTCGATTAATGAATTTTCATCAAAATTTCCAACGGCCTGCAGAGATTCGGCCCGCATCATTACACCAATGGAATTTATAAAATTGCGGCGGAGTAAGCTGGTAAAAACTTTACCACTGCGCCGGCTAAGGAGTTTTTCCGGTTCAGCAATACCCGTGGCATGATGGTACACAAATCCTGCACTATGTACAAATCCACAGCGGGGATGCGCTTCCATATAACGCACTCTTTCTTCGAGGTTATTCTGCTCCCACCAATCATCTGCACTGAGGATGGTAATGTATTTTCCTTTTGCAAGCGGCAATAAGAAATTAAGGTTTGCAGATATGGAATATGGTCTGTCTCTTTGATAAGCCTGGAAGGGAAAAGGGCCGGCAGCCAGGAGTTTATTGCCAATGGCAAAGCTGTTATCGGCAGAATGATTATCCACATACAACACTTCTACTTCCGGGTAAGTTTGGCTAAGCAAAGACTGGAAAGCTTTTTTAATAAAAGCTTCATGGTTCATGCTAAGGCATAGTACAGTTACAAGGGGTTGTTGCTGCATAGATAAATCGGTGAGGGCTAAGATAAGGATATTGAAGACCGCAGTCACCTGGATTTTTGCCCGGATGCATTTGTTGTGCATCCGGGCAAGGCGACATTAAGGTCAGCCGTTCTTTGTTCAAATATTTTAGATGCAGCTTTCTGCGCTGTAAGCGTCATGAACCCTTAAAAATAATGTGCACTGCTACAAATACAGCAGTCTTTCCGTTTATGATTTCAGGCTCTTGATAATGGTAGAAAATTCTGCAGCTACCAGCGATGCGCCACCTACAAGGCCTCCATCTACATTGGCTTCGCTAAAAATTTCTTTTGCATTAGCCGCTTTTACGCTGCCACCATAAAGGATAGAAACAGAATTGGCAATCTCTTCACCATACTGGCTTTTAATAACGCTGCGAATATGCGCATGCATTTCTTCGGCTTGCGCATTGCTGGCTGTTTTGCCGGTGCCAATAGCCCAGATAGGTTCGTAAGCAATGATGAAATTTTTAAATTGTTCTGCAGAAAGATGAAAAAGGCTTTCGCTGAGTTGTGTAGTTACGTAGGCATTTTGCTCTCCGGCTTCCCTTATGCTCAGTGCTTCGCCGCAGCAAAATACCGGCACAATCTGGTGCGCCATGGCAATATTTACTTTGTCTGCCAGTTCTTTATTGCTTTCATGGTTGTACTCCCGGCGCTCACTATGGCCAATGAGTACATATTTAATATCCATGGCTTGCAACATTTCTGCACTCACTTCGCCGGTGTAAGCGCCATTCTTTTGCGCCGAACAGTTTTGTGCCGTTACAAACACGCCGGGCGTGTCTTGCAGCAATTGCTTTACGGTGAGCAGGTAGGGAAAGGGTACCGCCAGCAGTACCTGCTGATCCTGGGCCAATTGAATGCCATTGGCAAGTAATCCTTTTACCAGTTCTTCTGCCTGTGCCAGGCTCAAATTCATTTTCCAGTTTGCAGCAGCAATTTGTTTACGCATTGTATTTCTTTTTAGTTTTTTGAGTGATAAAGTTCTTTTAGCAAATGGTACTCTGCTTCCGAGACTTCGGAGCCTTTCATTTTTTTCCAATTGCTGATATCTGAAATAGCCTTTTCAAAAATGTACCTATCTGTGCCCCATGAAAAATGATGCAGGTATTTTGCCGGCATGCTGCCAAAAATATTACAGCAAACGCCTACTACGGTACCGGTATTGAAGGCAGTATTGATGGCACAACGGCTGTAGTCGCCCATGAGCAGACCGGCCTTGATGCCGGCAAATTGCAAGGGCGCATTTTTATCAATTTGAAAACTGATTTTGCCAAAGGTGTTTTTCACATTACTGTTACTGGCACCTGCACCGAAATTGCACCATTCACCAATTACACTATCGCCTAAGTAACCATCATGGCCTTTATTGCTATAGCCAAACATGACTACATTTTTCATTTCTCCACCCACCACGCAGGCAGGGCCAAGGGTNNTTGAAATATAAATGGGCCCATCGGATGCATTGAGGAAACAATGTAAAAGCGTGGCACCTTCTTCTATAAAAATATTTTCCGCTGCTGTTGCGCTTACACACGGCGGTATTGCTGCCGATGTTTTGCCGGCAGTAAGCAGGTTAAAATCCTGGCGCAATGCCCAGTCGTTGAGCAAAAAAATATCCCAGGGATATATGATTTGTTTGTCATCGCTGGAAATATTCACGGGCTTACCTTCGGCAAATAAGCCGGTTAGTTTCGCAATATT
>DGQO01000117.1 GCA_002400445.1 Chitinophagaceae bacterium UBA4412 | reverse complement strand
ATTAAGGCAAAAATATTGATTTTGGTTTGGTTTGTTAAAAAAGACCAAAGCCTGTAACAATTTGCCTGACAAACATTCGTTTTATTATCTTTGGAACCACATAAATAATTCAAAAACATGAAACAATTATTCTTCTTATCTGTATGTTCATTTTTTTCACTGAGTATGTATGCACAGGCAGATGCTCATGCTGCAGCAGCTCCATCAGCAATAGTGGCACCGCAGGCAGATGAAGGACTTTACCTTAAAGAAACTGAGCATAATTTTGGTAAAATACCCCAAGGCAAGCCAGTAACTTACGTATTTGAGGTAAAGAACAATAGCAAGGCTGCTATGAAAATCGATAATGTACAGGCAAGTTGCGGATGCACAACACCGGAGTGGGACAGGGAAAAGCAAATGGAACCGGGAGAGGCTTCTAAAATTACAGTAGGATACAACGCTGCCGCAGAAGGTCCCTTTACAAAATTGGTAACCGTAACCTATAACGGCACCCAAACAAAACAAATCACCATTAAAGGTGAAGTATGGAAAACACCTGCAGCAAGCGCTCCGGCCAATGATGCAGTGAATGGCTTAAAAAATTAAAAACACCCTTTAAATATTAGAAATATGAAAAAATTATTCTTTACACTGGCCGCTTTTGCCATTACAGGTGTAGCTGTTGCACAAAAAAAAGTAGAAGACGTAGCTAAATTTAAGACTGATGTGATTGACCTCGGTAAGATTGAGGTAGGCCATCCAAGTACAGCTACTTTTAAGGTAACTAATGTAAGCACAGAGCCGCTTATTATTGAAACCGCTAATCCTACCTGCGGATGTACCATTGGCGATTATACAAAATCTCCCATTGCTCCAGGGAAAGATGGCCAGGTAACTGCGCAGTATAACGCAGCAGCAGTAGGTGCATTTACCAAAACAATGACCGTAAAATTTGCAGGTGTAGATGAGATTAAGAATATCACCATTAAAGGTGAAGTGCTCAGTGCAGATGATTTTGCAAAGATTAAACCAGCATCTAAAAAAAGCAAGCGTTAATTTTTGGTTTTATACAATTTTAAGCCCTGGGTTTTCCCGGGGCTTTTTTATGATTGCAAGCAATCAATACTTCAAATTTGAGAGCCCGAAAGGCTAACTTTGCCGCATGTTAAAAATCAGCACAAGGGGAACCGAAATGCCGGCTTCACCCATACGCAAACTGGTGCCTTATGCAGAAGCTGCAAAAAGCAGAGGCATAAAAGTATATCACCTTAATATTGGGCAGCCAGATATAGAAACCCCGGCTGCTTGCCTGGATGCAGTAAAGCATACAGACCTTAAAGTGCTGGAATACAGCCATAGCGCAGGCAATGAGAGTTATAGAAAAAAACTGGTAGAGTATTACTCCCGCAATGGTATCTACCTCACACCAAATGAAATTATTGTAACCACCGGTGGCAGCGAAGCCATCCTCTTTGGTTTTATGGCCTGCCTCGATGCCGGTGATGAAGTGATTATACCAGAACCTTTTTATGCGAACTACAATGGATTTGCCATACAGGCCGATGTGCATGTAAAGCCCATTAGCAGTAGTATCACTACTGGTTTTGCGCTGCCGCCTATCGAAGATTTTGAGCAGGCCATTACTCCTAAGACCAAGGCAATCATGGTATGTAATCCCAATAATCCTACGGGATATTTATATAGTGCAGCCGAAATGGAGACACTAAAGCAACTCGCCTTAAAACATAACCTGTTCCTTTTTGCAGATGAAGCTTACAGGGAGTTCTGCTACGAGGGCACACACACAAGTGCAATGCATTTAAAAGGTGCTGAGCAGCATGTAATTTTAATGGATACCATCAGCAAGCGATACAGTGCCTGCGGCGGACGAATTGGCGCCTTCATTACTAAAAACAAAACGGTGCTAGAAGCGGCTATGAAGTTTGCACAGGCAAGACTAAGCCCGCCTTTTTATGCGCAGGTACTTGGTGAAGCCGCGGTTGATTTACCGGCAGATTACTTTGACACTACCAAAAAGGAATACAAATTACGGAGAGATACCACCGTGCAAAGATTGAATGCAATGCCGGGTGTTTTTTGTCCTAATCCAGGCGGAGCCTTTTATGCCATGGCAAGTTTACCCATTGACGACAGCGATGTATTTTGCCAGTGGCTACTTGAATCCTTTAGTCATGAAGGGGAAACAGTGATGCTGGCACCTGCCACAGGGTTTTATAGCACCCCGGGTCTCGGCAAAAATGAAGTGAGACTTGCTTATGTGCTTAACGTGGAATCCATTCATAAAGCGATGGATTGCCTACAGGCAGCACTGGCACAGTATCCTGGTAAAACAATTTAGAACGTTCCTTGCATGAGCCCTCAAATAAGCCTGGTCATTTGTACCTATAATCGTTGCCGCTATCTTCCGGAAACACTGGCCAGCCTTACGAAGCAAACACTGCTGCCCGCACTTTACGAAATCATTATTGTAGATAATGCAAGTACAGATGATACAGCGGGCATTTGCAAAACATTTATACAACAGCATGCAGATATGCCTGTGCGGTATTGCTATGAAGCAAAAAAAGGATTGTCTGCTGCCCGGAACCGTGGTATGAAAGAAGCCATTTCGCCCATCGCAAATTATGTGGATGACGATGTAATTCTACCAGTAGATTACCTCCGGAAAATGCTCGATTTTTTTATCCAACATCCGCAGGCGCAAGGCGCAGGTGGCAAAGTGATTCCAAAATATGAAAGTGGAGCTGAGCCCGTGTGGATGAATAAATACCTGAATGGCTTTGTAGGTAAGGTTGATTATGGCGATGCCATACTCAAATTTGAAAAACCCTTGAAATACCCGGTAGGCTGCAATATGGCCTATAAAAAAGATATCCTTTTAGAAGCGGGTGGTTTTAATGAAGCCCTGCAGTTCAGGAGTGACGATAAATACATTTTTCAGCAAGTACGCAAATGCACTCCGGAAATTTATTATGTGCCCACCGCTTGCCTCCAACACAATATAGACCAGCATCGCCTGGAACTCAGCAATTTTAAAACGCTGTTTCTAAAGACGGGCAATGAAGAAAAAAAACGAGTGAAAGTTGAACGAGGAGTTCCCGGGGTTGTTAGAAAAGGAATTGAATTTTCATTCAAAACCATTGCTGCCGGAGGATTATACTTTATTTTTTTGCTGAACGGCCAGCCCGCAAAAGGTAAATATGTGTGGCTCTCTCAATACTGCACACTCAAAGGCTTTTTTAAAAAAGCCGTTTTCGTTCGCTAAATTTTCCCAACTACAGTTTCTGGCAGTACAATACTGTTTATGTAAAAAGCTATTTATGCAATAATAAATGTATTTTGAGGCATCCAAAACAAAGTATTATGAGCAACAAAAACCCATCAAGCTTCTGGCTTATACTTATTACCGCAATCTTCCTGTTTTACTCCTGCGAAATGAAAATGAACAATAAAAGCGCTGCCCAGGAATCAAGCAATGAAGCAGAGGAAGAAGCAAAAGAAGGATACGATGGCCCTAAGGACAGGGATATCTTAGAGTTTGAAAAAACGAAAGATCCCAGGCTTGGTCGCATCCCGGAGGGAGCTTTGGCAGAAGCACTTGATTAT
>DGQO01000098.1:2591-9203 GCA_002400445.1 Chitinophagaceae bacterium UBA4412 | reverse complement strand
GGTGCGCACATCGGCCACGGCGCCGTAATTCATGGCGCTACCATTGGTACCAATAGCCTTGTAGGTATGAACGCCGTTATCATGGATAATGTGCAACTGGGCGATGAATCTATTGTGGGCGCACTCAGCTTTATTAAAGCCAATGAAATGATACCGCCCCGCAGCCTCGTAGTGGGCAACCCTGCAAAAATCATCAAACAGGTAAGCGATGAAATGCTTGCCTGGAAAACGGAAGGCACAAAACTATACCAGCAACTGCCTGCAGAAATGTATGCCAACTGCAAAGCATGTGAACCATTAAGAATATTGCCGGAAAATACAGCAATGCAAAGCCCTGTTTATACAACATGGAATGAGACAAAGGCAACGGAAAAAAAATGGTAACTTACAATTATGCTTCAGGAGCAACATATACCACGATATTCATACGCAGACTATGCGCAATGGGAAGGAAACTGGGAACTCATTAATGGATATCCTTTCGCTATAAGTCCATCTCCTGCCCTGAAACATCAAAGAACTTCCAATGCAGTTTCGTTCATTTTTAATACTGCTTTAAAAGAGTCAAAGGTTTCCTGTAATTGCGAAGTAGTTTATGAAATAGATTGGCATATCAGCGACGATACCGTGGTTCGACCGGATATCATGATCATTTGTGGGAAACATCCAGACGACCAGCCCATCAGGATTCCCCCTGTGCTCATTGTCGAAATATTTTTACCCGCCACGAGACTCAAAGACAGGAATACAAAATTTCAATTGTACGAACAGGCTGGCGTAAAATTTTACCTCATGGTAGATCCCGACCTGCGAACAATTGAGATTTTTCAGTTGGTAGATAACCGCTATGCACAACAAGATGGCCTCGAACAATTTGCACTCACTTCCTCCTGCAGCCTGCAGGTATCATTGGCCACAATTTTTTCCTGAAAGTTCTTCCTGCGTATTCTGAAGGAAGCTGATGGTCATTTGCGCTCATCTTCCCATATAACGATTTCATCACTGCGCTCTTTGGTAAAATCGGGAAGCTTTCCATCGCCGCGGCCGGTAATGCCACCATCGGGATGGCCAATAAGTGTGCAGTTACCATCATACAGATCACTGTAAAAATCGCAGCAAATGGCAGGCACATAATACACCGTTTGACCCTTGTACGTGTATGCATAAATTTTCCTGGGTGGATTCTGCATTTTTTCCGCTGTAAACTTCGTAATCAAATCCTGTACACATTCCGGCACCGCCCGCAAGGTGGGATTGTGTAAAGTGTCATTCGTTTCCGGGGCCATGCCTTCGCTGGCTTTCTTTTGTGGCGTGCAGGAGAAACAGTACATCGCCAAAACAAACAAGAGATTTTTCATACGTGCAAATTAAGGTTTAATCACATTTGGCCTTTTTTTCCTGACCTTTGGCCGCAATGGAGAAAACAAATTTTGTAGACCAGATCAAGATCTTCTGCCGCAGTGGCCATGGCGGAGCAGGCAGCCGGCATTTCTTACGCAATAAACTTACCGCTTTTGGCGGGCCGGATGGTGGGGATGGCGGCCGCGGTGCGCATATCATTTTAAAAGGTAATACACAGCTTTGGACCCTGCTGCACCTGAGGTACTATAAAAACATCCTTGCTGAAGATGGTGGAAACGGCAGCGGCAATAATTCGTCTGGGCGCTCTGGCAAAGACATTATTATCGAAGTGCCGCTGGGCACCATTGCTATTGATGAAGAAACCGGGCAGCAGGAGGCAGAGATATTAGAACATGGGCAGGAAATCATTTTATTAAAGGGTGGCCGTGGTGGACTGGGCAATTCTAATTTTAAAACCGCCACAAACCAGGCGCCCACTTATGCACAGCCAGGCGAGCCAGGTATAGAAGCTTTTAAAATCCTGGAATTAAAAGTGCTGGCAGATGTGGGTCTCGTAGGTTTTCCCAATGCGGGCAAATCTACTTTATTGAGCCGTGTTACAGCCGCAAAACCAAAGATTGCAGATTATGCGTTTACCACCATCATTCCGCAATTGGGCATCGTAGAATATAGAGATGATAAAAGTTTTTGCATGGCAGATTTGCCGGGCATCATTGAAGGAGCCTCCGAAGGCAAGGGCCTGGGTCATCGTTTTCTAAGACATATCGAACGCAATGCTGTATTACTTTTTCTAATTCCCGCAGATAGTAAAGACCATCGCAAAGAGTTTGACATACTACTCAATGAACTGGAACAATACAACCCGGATATGCTGCAAAAAGATTTCCTCATTGCCGTGAGTAAATCAGATATGCTGGATGATGAATTGAAAACGGCTATCGCAGCGGAACTGCCGCAAAACATTCCACATGTATTTATTTCTTCTATCACAGGGCAGGGCCTCATGCAACTAAAAGATATGCTGTGGGAAGCGCTCAATGCCACCCCGCTTACAAACGAGTAATTCCGCATGTTTGCTAAAACAATTTCTGGCCCTATCAAAGCCTACATACAGAGTGGATTCTCGCTGGGTTACCTGGCTTGCATCTTATGTATGATGACCATTATTATCTGGAGCTGGTACAAACTGCCCTGGGTGGCTGCGCACCCTGCTGAAGCTTACCCTTTACGCTTCTTAAAAACTTACCTGCTTTTCTTCATCCCTTTTGCCGGGGGCTTTTTTCTGCAAAAATTATTTTTCACAAATACAGGTTTCACAGGTCAAATATTTTTTGGGCTGATGCTTGTTCTGGCACCTGCATTCTTTGCGTTTAGGGTGCATTTCAATTTACACGTGCCCTGGGTAAAGGCCGAATGGCCAGGAGCAGACCAGCGCTACTGGCTCCGTATTTTTCATTTCCTGAGCAGGTATGTTGTGCTCATCCCGTTGCTCCTCCTATGGTATATTTTTCAGCGGTCTCAGCAACCCTTTTACGGAATGGCCGCAGCCAAAAACACATCCAGTTATTTCTTCCTGCTGTTGTGCATGCTGCCCCTTCTTTTCCTGGCCAGCCGCTCACCTTCTTTTCTCACGCAGTATCCACGATTATTCCAGGCGCTACCCGCCGGCACGCATGCTCCCTGGTGGAAATATGCGCTGTTTGAAATTTGCTACGGTCTCGATTTTTTTACCATCGAAGTTTTTTTCAGGGGATTTCTCATTCTCGGCCTGGTATATGTTTGCGGGCCGGCAGCCATCATACCTGCAGCCTGTTTCTATTGCAGCATCCACCTGGGCAAGCCACTCGGGGAAACCATCAGTAGTTTTTTTGGAGGACTGTTATTGGGTATTATCACCTGGCAAACAAAGACCATCTGGCCGGGATTCATGCTTCATGTGGGCATTGCCTGGATCATGGAGCTACTGGCTTTGCAAAAACAAAGGGGCTAATTCCAGATTAGTTACTTTTACAACCATTGTTTCATTAAATCTTTTTCACAATATGTTTAGCACCGTCATTGCCGGCATTGGCCATTATGTACCATCAAACGTTGTAACCAATAACGACTTGCTGCAATACATGGACACTTCAGACGAGTGGATACAGGAACGCACCGGTATTAAAGAACGGCGCTATGCCCACCGTACAGAAGAAACTACCACAACGATGGGGATAGAAGCAGCAAAAATTGCTATTGAAAGAGCGGGCACTACCAAAGATGATATTGACTTCATCATTTTTGCTACGCTTACCCCTGACTACTATTTTCCGGGTTGTGGCGTGCTGCTACAGCGGGGGCTGCAAATGAAAGAGGTAGGTGCGCTTGACATTCGCAACCAATGCAGCGGTTTTGTGTATGCGCTTTCTGTGGCAGACCAGTTTATTAAAACCGGTATGTATAAAAACATCCTGCTGGTGGCCAGTGAAAAACATTCTTTTGGGCTGGATTTTACGACAAGAGGCCGCAACATTTCCGTGATATTTGGCGATGGCGCCGCAGCCGTAGTATTGCAACCTGCAAAGGAAGAAGGCCATGGAATAATGAGCACACACTTGCATAGTGATGGTGCATATGCAGAACTACTGGCCATGTACAATCCCGGCACACATGCTAATCATTGGATGGAAAAACCAGCAGCAACTTTTGATGAAGCTCCCATCGGCGAAATGTTTATGAGCCATGCGATGATAGACAATGAACAAAACTTTCCCTACATGGATGGGCAGGCTGTTTTTAAAAAAGCCGTGGTAAAATTTCCAGAGGTGATTCATGAAGCGCTCAGCACAAACAATCTCACCGCAAAAGATATTGACCTCTTTATACCACACCAGGCAAACCTGCGTATTTCACAATTTGTACAACAGAAATTAGGCTTGACGGATGCACAGGTTTTTAATAACATACAGCGCTACGGCAATACTACCGCAGCTTCTATACCCATTGCCTTAAGCGAAGCCTGGGAAGCTGGCCGCATAAAACCCGGGGACGTAGTTTGCATGGCGGCCTTTGGCAGTGGCTTCACCTGGGCAAGTGCCATCATGAAATGGTAAACTTATAAGCAGCAATGACAACAATAAACCCACGACGGCTTATCTTTTTTATCAATCCCATTTCGGGCACCCGTAATAAAGATGTTGTGCTGGAAAAAATAAAACAACGCTGCACTGCCGCACAAATACCCTTTGAAATTTTGTCCACCCGCAAGGATGCAGATTATCATTTTCTGGAAGAAATGATCATGCAGCAAAAAATTACGGATGTGATTATTTGCGGTGGCGATGGCAGCATCAACCAGGTAAGTGCCTTCATCGGGCATCTTGACGTAAACGTTGGCATCATCCCGCTTGGTTCAGGAAACGGACTGGCTTTTACGGCTGGTATTCCATCAAATGCTGATAAAGCCCTGGACATTATACTGGCGGGCAATGCAAATTATATCGATGGATTTTACATCAACAACCAGTTTAGTTGTATGCTCTGTGGCCTTGGCTTTGATGCGCAGGTAGCACAGGATTTTGCTGCAGAAGCAAAGCGTGGCCTGCTCACTTATGTAAAGCAAACCATCAAAAACTTTATAACAGCAAAGACCTATCCTTTTGTGCTGCATATTCATGATACGCAAATACAAACAGATGCCTTTTTCATCAGTGTAGCCAATAGCAATCAATTTGGCAATAATGTTACGATTGCGCCCAAAGCCAGCATTAGCGATGGCTTGCTGGATATTGTAGTCGTAAATAAAATGAGCAAAATGCGCTTGCTGTATGCTGTGCTCAGGCAGTTGAAGTTTGGAGAAATTACCCAGATCAGCCGGTACCATAAGAAAGCAATCTTCTATTTCCAGGCAAAAAAATTAAGCATTGATAATCCCCGCATGGCACCATTGCATATTGATGGTGATCCCGCAAGTACAGCCAATCGTTTTGAGATCCAAATCAAAGAGAAAGCATTCCGTCTTTTGCAATCTTAGCGCAGTAGCTTAAGAAGCGCATCAATCTCTTCTTTGTTGCCCTCGTTGTAAAAAGAGGATAACACATCCCGGCGTTCCCTTTCTGTAAGATGAAAATTAATGGCCGCAGATTTATCTGCATCTTTCGGCTGATACAGGATAGTGATTTTTTTTAAGAGCGTATCTGCAGCGGTGTTGAAATAACCAAATTGATCCATCTGCTGATACTGCTGCAAGGCAAACCAATTATGCTGAAGCATGGTGGCAGGTGTTACAATCCTGTCGGTAAGATTTTCTCCAGGCGTACTTTGGTCCCAGTCTTCATTTACTTTGTGGCGGAGTTGTAACAACACTACACCTCCTGTGTTTTCGGTAAGCCATTCCCGGAAATAATCAGCAAAGCGAAGGCTGGCCTCCGTGCCCACATTGTCCCGAAGGCCGGCATCCATTACGTCTATTACGGGATTGCTGGGCAGCCATACATTGGGCAGTACATACGGAAACGTAGCATTCATCCGCATGGCAGTGAGCACCCGTAAGTCCATTGGATGTTGTCTTTTAAACATCGCTCCAAAATCTACCGCATCTGGCAGCACCGTTGTATCCGCAGCATAATACCTGGGCTTCATCATAAAACTGATAGGCTGCGTGCTGATCAATAATTTGCGCCCGTCATCTGCAATTACACTGCTGAAAATGATCATCGGTACATTGGCCATTTGTTCATCCCCGGCCACATCTTTCAATTGAATATTGAGTAAGCCGTGCGTATTATCACTCAGCTTTTTTTCAAAAGCATAGCCACGGTCTTTAATGTAGCGGTTATTTCCTACAGAAAACTTTTGCATCGGTGCAAAAATATCCCGGGCAATCATGGAGGTGAATACGGGATTGAGTAAGTCGCTGGAAATATAATCGCCAAATTTTTTATAGCTGAGGTTCATCGTAGAATCGTGCAACCGGTAGCGATACAATTCCCGGTAATAAGTGGCCGCAAGCATACCCCCGCTTGCCCCACTGATGAGCATGGTATGTGGCATTAATTTTCCTTGGGTGAGGCTATCCAATTGCTGCATCGCATTCATCACAAAGGCAGCGCTTCGCAGTCCTCCACCACTTACGTTAATCAAAATCATCACAGGCTTTTCTTCTCCCTGCCTTGCCTTCCATTTATCTAAAATAGCCAGCATATTTTTTTTGTCTGCCTCTATTTGTAACGGGTTACATAGTGCCTGCAAACTCTCCCGGTTATATGATGG
>DGQO01000098.1:2189-2562 GCA_002400445.1 Chitinophagaceae bacterium UBA4412 | reverse complement strand
ACTGCAAAAAAGATAAGGATACTTGCAGCGGCCGGCACGGCAAAAAACTGCAGTTCTAAAAAGAAGCCCACCACAATAAGAAAAACGAATGCCAGCAGCATACAAAGGATCGCTGCAATATGATGGCGCTTAAAAACGGTATCCAGGAAATCCTGGCGGTAATGCCCCACAGCACGCACTTTTCGCAGGGATAAGGTTCCTGTAAGATAATAGCTCACTTTAAGACCGAATTCATCGGCAATATAAGTTCGCCTGCGAAAAGTTTTATTAAACAACTCAGGGTTGCTGATGATGGCAGACATGTTACGGTTAATCGTTTTTTCTGCACCAAAAAAATAAGCAAATGAAATGAGCAAAATGAATATTATGCCCA
>DGQO01000098.1:0-2171 GCA_002400445.1 Chitinophagaceae bacterium UBA4412 | reverse complement strand
GTAGCCGCCAGGAATTTAAACCTCTTGCTGTGTAAAATGAAAGTGGTAATGTTCCAGCTCATGATGTAAATACCCCAGGCTAAACCGGTAATTAAAGCGCTTAGAAAATTTACCGAGCCGAGATATTCCGGCACAAAGAATAATGCATCTGCACCAAAATGTTTTAGAAAATCGCTGTTGATGGTACTACCCAATACATACCACAATAATAGCAAAACCTGGTATTTTTTAAAGTGCAGCAGGAATAATTGCACCGGAAAAAAAGTGTAGATATATTTTAGTTTTGCTTTCATCGTTAGCTTAACTAAAAATAAGGGAAATAGCAGTGGGTTGGTGGTTTACCGCTTGCTATAAATTATTTTTCATCCCGGGTTGCTTGCAAAATTTAGCTAAGGCATTAATAAGCATCTTAAATTCCCCGCTTCGTTCTCAGCAGGTAAATTAAACCCGCCAATGCCAGCACGATGAGCATGGCTACGGTCTGATGCGTTACACCCAGCCAGGTGAGCGCAAGTTTATTTGTTGCGTTCATCACCGTTAGAATTCCGAGCAATACCTGTAGCAGGATCAACCCAAAAAAATACAAACTTATTTTCTTAAATAGCGGATGTGATCTTAGCTGCCGGCTTTTCACGAAAAACAAAAGAGCTACGATAGCCAGAATATAAGCAAGGCCCCGATGGATAAACTGTACCGTGATAGGATTAGCATGCACGTTAGCGGAAAATGGCTGCAACTCTCCCATATCTGCCGGCACAATACTTCCATTAATAGATGGCCAGGTAGGTGCAGATATAGCGGCCCTTAGGCCGGCCATAAATCCGCCATACATAAGTTGCACAAAAAATAAAATGGTAAAAAGAATAATATAGTTGCGCAGGGTCTTTTGCCTTACCGGATTTTGCCAGGCAGGCATGAGACTGTAAGCAAACCAGGCGGTGTAAAATAATAAGATGACGGCTGCCAGCAAATGGGTCGTCAGTTCTACATGCCCCACATAAAATTTTTGGGGTACCAGGCCACTCTGCACCATGATCCATCCTACTGCGCCCTGCATTGCTCCTAATAAAAACAAGATAATCATCGGCGTAATCATTTTCTTATGAATAGCCTTCTTTGCCCATAAGTAAATAAAGCCTGCGAGGAATACTACACCCAGCAACCTTGCCCAGAGGCGGTGAAACCATTCCCAGAAAAAAATATGTTTAAAGTCTGCCAGGGAAAAATGCTGGTGCACATATTTAAACTGATCTGTGCCCTTGTATTTTGCAAATTCCTGCTGCCAGGCGGCATCATTTAAAGGAGGTAAAGCGCCGGTAATAGGTTTCCACTCGGTGATAGATAATCCCGACTCGGTGAGGCGGGTGATGCCACCAATCATTACTTGTACAATGATCATGAACACTCCTATCCAAAGCCAGGTGGCCACCTTGCTTTTATTACGATCTGTGGTTATATTTTGCATGGAAGCTGCAAGTTACTATGCGTGCCTTAATTTGTGCACGTTAAGCCGTTTTTAAAAAACAATATTGATATTTGCGCTCATGCTGCTTTCCTTTTGCAATGAAGAATTTTTAGAAGCCGGTGTAGATGAAGCCGGTCGGGGCTGCTTTGCCGGGCCTGTGTATGCTGCAGCAGTTATTCTGCCCAAAGATTTTTATCATCCGTTGCTCAATGATAGCAAGCAAGTGAGTGAAAAAAACAGGGATTTGCTGCGACCCATCATTGAAAAAGAAGCCATTGCATTTGCTGTGGGTGCGGTGTGCAACAAGGGCATAGACAAGATTAATATTTTGCAGGCCTCTTTTAAAGCCATGCATATTGCGCTTAAAAATCTCCCGGTGATTCCGGAACAAATACTGGTGGATGGAAACCGCTTTAAGCCCTACCGAAAAATAAGACATCAGTGCATTATACAAGGTGATGGCATCTACGCTTCTATTGCGGCCGCAAGTATTCTGGCCAAAACTTACAGGGATGAATACATGCTGCAACTGCACCGCAAGTATTCCTGGTATGGCTGGGATAGCAACAAAGGTTATGGCACGCCCGACCATCGCAAAGCCATTGCAGCATACCGCCTCTGCAAGTATCACCGCAAAACTTTCAATATGCGTTGCGCCCGCCAGGAGCAACTTAGCCTTGTGCTGGAAACAGCATCAGCGCTGCAC
>DGQO01000057.1 GCA_002400445.1 Chitinophagaceae bacterium UBA4412 | reverse complement strand
GTAAACTTTGACTTTATCCCGCTGATGATTTCATTGGACGGCACAATTTTTTCCGGTTCAGTAATGCTGTTGGTATCTTCCGGCTTATTGCCTTTTATAGTTATTAATGTAGCCTTTGACTGTATGCTGGTAGCACCGTTCAGGTTGATAAGAACCGGTTGTTTCTTTCCTGTTGTGTTCACCATTTTAAGGAACAGCTTTCCCGTATTCGCATCTTTTGTAGCAGCATAAAAAATGGTGGGCACCGGCTTAGGCGTATTTTGCTGCGCACTGTCCCGCCTTGTCATTGGCCTGTTTTGCATTGGAATGTTTTCTGCCGTTACCGGTACAATTTTATCGCCCAGGTATTGACTGAATATTTTTTGCACATAATAGGATGGCGAACCATAACTGTTCAATGCATTGTATCCTATCAAGTCTGAATCCCATTGCCATGCTTTGGGTGCAGTGGCTGTAGCGGTGTTCACATTTACAAACAAGGGTGCGTAGCAAGACATGATGATAAGGTCGGAGTTGCGCTCCATACCCGTCATCCAGGCTGCATCGCCAAGCGCTGCGTTTAAATTGGTTGTGGGTGCGCCTTCTCTGGTTGCCCATTCTCCTACAAATATTTTGGCACCACTGCGGTCATACTGATCATACTGCGATGCATTCGCCCACATATCCCAACTGTCACGGTAATAATGTTCGTCAAGTACCTGTGGTGGTTTGCCGGTTGTAAATTTAAGTTTTGGATACTGCGCATCGGCAATGGTAGAAATGCAAATGAGCTGCGGATACTTTTTTTCGATGGCCTCCCTGAACTGATTAAATCTTCCCTCGTAACTGTTAGACCGGTCGAACCAATCTTCATTGCCTATTTCCACATATTTTAATGGAAAAGGCGCCGGATGCCCGTCTGCTGCACGTTTTGCGCCCCAATATGTATTTGTATCTCCTATAACATATTCTATTTCGTCCAAAGCATCATCCACATAAGGTTTTAGCAAAGGACCTGCATCCACATGGTCGCCATCTAATGCATACCCGGCAAAAACACCCAGCAGCGGTTCTGCCACGATGTCTTCGCTCCATAATAAAAATTCGAGTAATCCCATTCCATCTGTGGGGCGATAACCCCAGGAACCTCTATGGCCAGGCCTTTGCTCCAATGGTCCCAGTGTTTCTTTCCAGGGAAATGCATCATTAAGCGTGGGGCCTTCTAAAAAATTTCCTCCGGGGAAGCGCAAAAATTTTGGTTTCATATCCACCATCATCTGCATAAGGTCTGGCCGGTTGCCATTCGGCCGATCTTTAAATGTGGGTGGAAACAAGGAAACAAGATTGAAATAATATACACCAACACGGTTTGTAGAAATAACAAAACGTGCGTCTTTAGTTGGCTTTACTGCAGCAGTAGTTGTTAAGCTGAGTTGATATTTTTTCCAGTACGGGCTTTTTACCAGGTCAATGGATCCCGAGGCATAAACTATTTTACCATCATTGCTTTCGATAGAAACGGTTATTGGGCCGGGCGTATTATTTTCAATTACAGGCAGCGGTGGCGTAGCAGGTTTTGGCTCCCAGGGCCAGCGTGGCGGTTCACTGCGATCTGTGCCTTTTATATAAAAGGATGCGTTGTAAGTAGTGGAAGGTTTAACAGGAATACCCCAGTAACCTTCATTGGCGATGCCCACTCTTCCATTAACCTTTTCTACGGTGAGCCTTAAGCAGGCGGTAAGTGCTCCGTTTATGGCATTGCGGCGCTCATCATTCGGAACATGTTCTTCGGCTGCTATCAGTTTTATGGCAACCTCTGAGGCTGCATTGTCCTTTACAACGCTCCATCCCTCAGGCGAGGTTTTACTGTCTTTGAAAATTCGGTTACGTATCAGTTCTGCATACAAACCACCATCGTAAGAATGGTTTATTTCCTCCGTCATGAGGCCATACAACATAGGACTAACTTGGGTTGTAGCGTTTGTAAGATCCAGCGTGAGCTTTGGTGTTTGTGCTTGTGACACCGTACTGGCAAGTGCTGAGGCAAGAAGCCATACACTCATTTTCAACATCTGGTTCTTTCGTTTTTTTACCATGAGATTTAATTTTTATGTGCAGGAAATATCCTCGTTAATGCTTTTTTTTTATTTTATATCTGGCAACAGGATTGATGTTGTTCATGCCTGTTTCTATTTATTCAAATACGGCGACAAAACCATCATTTCCTTTTAAGCTGATTTTAATTTTGCCATTTGCCGGTACCTGTATATTTTTTGTTGCAAATGAAATTTCATTTTTTACACCCGTTTCTGTTGTGATGAATGTTCCCTTTTTGCCTCTTAAGAAGGAGAGATCAAGAGACAGATTTTTTTCAACATCCTCTCCGTTCAAACCTGCCACATACCATTTTTTACCGCTTCTTCTTGCCACTACATACGATTTAGCCGGGAAAGCTTCTATCAGCCTGGTCTCATCCCAATTTTCAGGAAGCATTCGTAAAAAATCCTTTACATAAAGTGGCACATGTTCCATTCCCTCCGGAGTTTCAGCAAAATGTTGGATCCCGGATAAGAATGCAACAGAAGTGGCCAGTTCAAAAGCGGAAGTAGTGGTTTTATTAATGCGTGGAATTTTATACAAACACATCGGTGTAAAATCCATGGGGTCAAATGCATTGCGAACCATGGCAACCATAATGGCATGTTTCGGATAAAGATTTGCATCATTCTGGTTAAAGGTGATCATCTCATAACCCTGCACTGCTTCTGTTGTCATCAGGTTGGGATATGTGCGTTGCCAGCCTCTGGGCAAAGTGGCGCCATGGAAGTTTACCAGCAACTTATATGTTGCGGCGTCTTCCAGGATGTCCTGGTAATAATTTATCATAGACTGTCCATCACCGGCAAAAAAATCCACTTTAATACCTTTGATACCCATTTGCTGTAGTCTTGAAAACTCCAGCACACGGCTTTCATGCGTGAGCAATTTGTCTTTAGGCGTAAACGTTACCGTGTTCCAGCTACCAGCAGAGTTGTACCAAACATGAATGCCCACTTTTTTTTGCTTTGCATAATCTGCCAATAATTTTACAGAATCGTAGCCAATCGTCTTGTCCCACCCGGCATCAATTAAACAATATTGCCAGTTCATATCAGCAGCAAAATCGATAAACTTTTTTTGAACACTGTAAATGGTTGAATCATCTTTCTGCAACACCCAACTCCAGGATGCCTTTCCAGGTTTTATAAAAGAAGCATCCCTGCCTGTTCGGTAGGCAGGCATTTTTTTTGCCGGAAATGCCAGGTCGGTGCCGAGTGTAGATTCCATAATTGTTCTCATACTGCCAATGGCAATAATTCTCCAGGGTGTTTTCCATGGTAGCGTTGATGTTGGATTTAATGTGGGCGTACCATTGGTAAATACTTCAGGCGCTTCGGGGAAATTGATTTTATATTCATTGCCTGGTGAAAATTGCTGCAAAGCCGTGCCGCAATAAGTTCTTCCTAAAGCAGCCTCGGTAATCATCATCCAGGCATCGTTGTATTTAAACAATGCAGGGTACACCCATCCGTTAGGCCCAGGTGATGCAGTGCCGGTGGCAATATCAATTTGATAGTGAGCTTCGTAGGAAGGGTTGGTATGCTCAAAACCTGTTTGTGCTTCTGTTTTGGGTTGAAGCCATGCCCTTGTTCCTTCATTAAAATGAAAACTGGTCGCTTCGCATTTTATGTTTTTTACTTCCGTTGATCTTTCCGGAAATTCATATTGAAAAGCAACGCCGTCGTTTGATACCCGAAAAATAATATTCATCTTTTTGCCGGATCTCGTTTTGGTTTCAAAAATCCGCTGGGTAGCCAGGTAGCTGATATTTTTTCTTTTCGCATTGAGCATGGTATAGTTATCCTTTACTATGGTGGAAGCCGAAACTTTTGCCAGTTGTAAATTATTGGAGAAGTCTTCATCTTCTCTTACGATACCCAGTTTTGACTTTTGTAAAACCGCCTCGCCTTTGTAAGCAATAGTATAGACCGCATTTGCAATATCGCAGCTCACTACTAGTTTCTTATCCGGGCTAATAATAGTAACGGCTTGTTGGGCAAAGCCATTTTCTGCAAAACCCGCAAGGAACAGCAGTACAAGCAATCTTTTCATAATTCTTTTTTTAATGTTTTAAAGCCCGTTTAGGGTATCTGTTATATGGAAATAATCAAAGTCTGCAAAGCCGCCGGTTTTTTTGCTGGCGTAATTAAATAGTCCAAAACGATAGCCCATAAAATGAGGTAAGGTGTATGTCATTTTTAACGCTGTACCAATCGCAATCCAGTTAGCACCGTCAAGACTATAAAAGAAATCAGCCACATCTTTTTTGTCGGTAAAATCGCATTGCGCTTTAAAATAAATACATTGCTGATTCAATGGAACATGCGCTGCTTCTGTTGGTGTGCCGGTACTCGCATTTATCATTACAATGGATTTGGTGTTTTCATTTACCTGCACGCCAATGATGCCATAATTCTTTTGCAGCAGGCATAGGCCTGCAAAATCGCCATCTTTCATATTTGATACATCCAGCGATGTGCTGCCCGAACAAACGGGGCCAATGGTTCGTTGTGTAAGTGTATTTCTTGCCTCTAAAAAGGAGGTATCAATTCTTCCTGTTTTAAGACGCAGGAAGCCTTTTCTTTCTTTAAGCGACCACAAACTGTTTTCCGGATTATGATTCCATTGCCATACTAACGGTAAGGCTTTTTCTTTTTTCCTGCGTGTAAATTCGTCTGCATGCACAATGCCGGGAATCAGGCTTTTGTTGGACGGCAAATCCAATGTAGCAGGCACTTTACCATCAATGCCCAGCACCGGCCAATCCTCTTCCCATTTTACCGGAACAAGATAGGGCACACGACCTACTGCGCCGTTATCTCGGAATAGATATGCATACCATCTTCCGTCTGCCATATCAATCAATCCACCCTGTGCCACCCCTAAATCCTGCAACGCAACTTTCCCTTCCCATGGTCCGTTAATGTTATCGGCCCTATGAATAAGTACCGTGCGCATACCGCCACGTGGCCACACAATATTGAATAGATAATATTTGCCATTGATTTTAAAAAGCTGCGAGCCCTCTGCCTGCAGCATAATGTTGTCGCCTGCAGGTGCACTGGCATTTTCAATTAAGATTCTTTCTGTTCCGGGTTTTACACCACTCAGGTCTTCTTTTAATTCGAATATGGTTAGTTTGCCTGCGCCAGTAACCAGGTATATCTTACCATCGTCATCAAAAAAGATGGTATGGTCGTGATAAGACGGTGTGAAATCAATTCTTTTCCATGGGCCTTTCTCAATATTCTTGGTGCAGTAGATAAAAGTTTTGTTGGGTATTTTCGAAAAAGTGGAAACGTAGTACGTGCCATTATGGTACCGTAAGCAACTTGCCCATGAACCCCTGCCATAAATGTTTTTCCCATTGTTGAGCTTTAAGTCATCTACATTGGCCAAAGTATCATAAGCATAACTTACCAGTTGCCAGTTTACCAGATCTTTCGACTTCATAATGGGAACACCCGGACTCATGTGCATGGTGGTGCTACTCATATACCAGGTATCGCCAACACGTATCATGGACATGTCTGGCACATCAGCAAAAATGATTGGGTTGGTTGCTCGTTGTGCTTTTGCGGGCACGGTTGCAGCGGATGCACCCAATAATAATAATGCGATAATAAAATATTGTCTTTTCATGTTGTTCGTATTCCTGCGTTGATAAAAGGTTTCGCTTATCTGTACATCGGATCGTTTCCAGTATATTTTAAATATTTAAAAGATGCTTTTTTGCCGGATGGCTGGCCGGAAGATGTAGCATACATTCCATAAATACATCCCACGAAACCGCCGGCTGTTTTAGTGCTTACAAATTTTGCATCCACTTTTTCTTTTAATATATTCCAGTCTTTCCCATTTGCTGAATAATAGAAACTATACGTATCTCCTTCTGCATTTATTTTCAAATGCAGTTTTGACCTTGTCGTTTGTAAGGGAATTTCTGTGAGCAATTCCATTCCTTTGTCGCCGGGCTTTCCTTTAAAGAGCTGCATCACTTCCTTGTCATTGGCCCATGACCTGGCCATAAAATAGAAATGGGTTTCGCTTTGGAAAATAGTCAGCCCTGCCTTTTCATTAGCGGCCACCGGTTTGAAATCCAGGGTTGTTTCAATCGTATTGTATAGATGCTGCTGGCGTTTGCCCACAAAAGAAGCGCTCCCAAATTCCATGATGGTTTCGGGTTTTAACGTTAGCGTAAGACCATTTTTTCTGGAAACACTAAATGCTGTACTGTCGGGTTTTCGCAGGAAAAGTAAGGAAGGGTCAAGTGCTTTTTTGAATGAAAGGGTATAAGAAAAATTTCCTGATTGTGGCAAGGTTCCTTTCTCTTTTACCTCCTTAATATTTACAGGGTAGCCATATTGCACTTCCTTAAAATCCGGGTTGATCACCGGCCATTCATCTTTCCATTCTACAGGAGCAATAAACGTTTCCCTGCCGGTATTATAGTAATCGCCTTCGTAAGGCCTTACTGCCAGAAAAATAGCGTATGTTTTTCCATCGGGGCCATCTACGAATTGTGCATGCCCTGTGGAGGTTACAGGATTCTTTCTGTCTTCTGGCAAACCTTTCTGGGTAAGTATCGGATTCTTATCATAAGGAATGTATGGTCCGTCAACAGATTTACTTCGGAATACTACTTCGGAGTGATTCACGGAAGTACCACCTTCGGCGGCATACAAATAATACCAGCCAAATCTTTTCATGATATGCGGGCCTTCAATCCACACGGGTTTTTTGCTCAGGTCTACGCCACCATTTACCAGTTGTTTTTCTTCCCCGATTACTTTTAATGTTACGGGATCAAATTCATACATGCGAATCGTTCGATGCCCGGAATACAACGGTTTATTTTGAGGAGCATCGCTGTTGTAAACAATATATCCTTTGCCGTTTTCATCAAAAAATAAAGAAGGGTCGATACCTCTTACCTCTGGAATACGCACCGGATTGCTCCAGGGGCCAGACGGTTTTTTTGCTGTCACCACAAAATTGCCTTCGTGATCAATGTCTGTGCAGGTAACGTAATAAGTGCCGTCGTAATAATTTATTGCTGGTGCAAATAAGCCCCTGGTCATTCTTTCGCCCATAAAATCCATCTGGGATGTGCGGTTGATTACATTGCCTATTTGCTTCCAGTTTTTTAAATCTTTACTATGAAAAACCGGTATGCCGGGAAAATAGGAAAAGGTAGAATTGACCAGGTAATAATCCGTATTTACCTGCACAATACTTGGGTCTGGATAGAAGCCCATGAGTATGGGGTTCACTAGTTGAGCAGGCTGTGCAAAACTTATAAGGCTGCCCAGCATGCAGCAACAACTTAGTAATGCGGCGGTAAATTTCTTTCTAAGGTTCATCGTAAAGCAAGATTTAATTTGTTAGTCATCAATTATTTTTGAGTAGAAAAGTGAATACAACACCGGGTTTCGTATCTATATCATAAACAAAACTGTCCTTAAGTGCCAAGGGTGACGCTGTGGCTTTTTGGGAGATGATTGCATCCGGCGTTTTTACAACCTTGTAAAAGCGGTTTGTATTTTCACCCGAAGCGGTTTTCATCAAACCGTTAGACAGGGTTAAAGCGTTTGGTGTTCTTATACGCAAATTGCCACCCAAGGTTGATTCAATAACCAGTTTAACCAGTCTCGCATTCTTCCATTGCATTTCAACAATTTCAAAACCTCCGATAGCTTTAAGTCCTTTAATTATTCCTGCACTTTTCCAGGCATCAGGCAGGGCAGGTAATAATTGAATATCGCCGTCTGCACTTTGCATCAGCATTTCCGCAATGCCGGAAGTGCATCCAAAATTGCCGTCTATTTGAAAGGGAGGATGCGCATCAAATAAGTTATTGTATGTGCCGCCCCCACCGGGATTTACGCCCAATGGCGTTAACTGGTTTTGAATTAATTTATAGGCATGGTTACCATCTTGCATCCTGGCCCACCAGTTTACTTTCCATCCCATACTCCAGCCGGTAGATACGTCGCCCCGCTGTGTGAGTGTGGTTTTGGCTGCATTAAATAGTGCTGGCGTGCGGTAGGGAGATATTTGATTGGATGGAAACAAACCATACAGGTGGGAGATGTGACGATGATGGTCGTTGGGGTCGTCAATATCGTCTAACCATTCCTGTAACTGCCCGTATTGTCCCACATGCATAGGGGCTAGCTGGCTGCGCATTTGTTTTAGTGTGTCGATTAATGCTGCATCTTTCTGTAAGATCTCTGCTGCCCTGATTGTGGAACTGAATACATCAAATACAATTTGATTGCTCATAGTGGTACCTGCGTCTAATGATGAGCCCTGGTGTGCGCCGGGCGCATTCTCTGGAGACTCATCAGGATTTATAACCAGCCAGTGCTTTGTGGGATGGGGCACTAAAAAATCTACATAAAACAAAGCAGCGCCTTTTAAAACCGGGTAGGCTGTCTGCAAAAATCTTTTATCTCCGGTATATAAGTAATGCTCCCACAAATGCTGGCTTGTCCAGCCGCCACCCTGGTTCCACAAACCCCAGAAAGCGCCATCTACTGCACCGGTGGCCCGCCATATATCGGTATTATGATGCGCCATCCAGCCCCTGGCGCCATACATATCTTTTGCCGTTTTTTCTCCTGCTACGGCCAACTCTTTTACCATTTGCAAAAGCGGTAAATGCAGTTCTGAAAGATTAGTTTTTTCTGCCGGCCAGTAATTCATTTCTGCATTAATGTTAATGGTGTACTTACTATCCCAGGCCGGCCTGAGCTGGTTGTTCCAAATTCCCTGCAGGTTAGCGGGTTGCCCGCCGGGCTGCGAAGAGGAGATGAGCAGGTACCTGCCAAATTGAAAATACAATGCAGCAAATGCCGGGTCATTCACCGAGTGAAAATTCTTTAAGCGTTCATCTGTTGGCAGATTTTCATATTCCGATTTGCCTAAATCCAGGGATACCCGGTTGAAGTATTTTTGGTAAGCAACAACATGATTTTTAAATAGGGTTGCAAATGATTTTTTTACGGCCCTGGATAAAGAAGATGCCGCTCTTTCATTCTCATTGCCACTTACATCCAGGTAGTTTTTAAAACTGGTAGCGATGGAAATATAGATGGTTGCCGAGCTGGCATTTTTTACAATGATAGATGTATCTGTTGAGGAGACTAATCCGCCGTTTACCTTCACCTCTGCAATGCCTTTATACTTTACCATTCCTTTTACGCCCTCATGATCGATGCTGGTGCCCGCAAAAATTAATTGGTTTGTGTGAGCGGTTTGTATAGTTGCATTTGGTTGTACCGTAGCGTAAAAAGTGGTAAAAGAAATACTGTTTGGTTTGCTGGCCGTTAAATGAATGGCAATAATGCGGTCAGGAAAAGATGCAATTACTTCCCGGGTGTAAGTGACAGCATCAACGATATAGGATGTTTTAGCAACTGCTTTTGATATATTTAATTCCCTGTAATAGTGGCTGTAATTTGCATGCCCCGGAAAATATAAATGCAATTCGCCCGCTGGTTGAAACATTTGCCCCTGCGATTTTTTACTGATGATTACCCGGTTAGCTATTTGCTCTGCATCTTTTTGCTTTCCTTCAAAAATGAGTTTTCTAATCTCTGCAATTGAATCCAGGGCCAAAGGATTGTCGTTACGATTTGGACTGCCACTCCATAAAGTATGTTCATTTAACTGTATGGTTTCTGTCTCTACATTTCCATAAATCATTGCGCCCAATCTTCCATTGCCAATGGGTAAAGCATTTTCCCAAACCTTACCTGATGGTGCATTGTACCATAGTTTTAGGGATGCATTATCCTGTGCATGTACGCTAATTCCGGCTATAACCATTATTAGCAAAGCAAAAAGACGCTGACGGTATTTCTTTACTTCCATGAGTATAGTTCTTTTTAACCTTTCTGTTCTGTATCGGTTTTGTTCGTTTGGTTTTTGTAGATGCAGTTAGTTAAGCATATCATTTTATCAACCTGATATAATAAACCGCACCCGCCGTATTATCCCGCAATGCCTGGAATTTTATACGCACTTTATCTTTCCCTTTTATCATTGAATCCGGGATGGCATACAGTACATCCTTAAACGTTGATTGGTTCCATTTTCCGGTATTGTCTTCTGTTATTAGTTTTTCGTCATCAATATAAATGTCAAATTTCCTGCCTCCCCATTCTGCGCCCCAGTATTTTATCAGTAATGATAAACCGCTTTCTTTATTGGTGGAAAGCGCATAGCTGAAATAGCCGTCGCCACGGGCATCACGCCAAAATGCATCCATGCTGTTACCACTATTGGAGTTACCCTTTTGCATAAAATGATCCGCTTCGGGTTGCTGCTCTCCGGGGGCCACAAAATCAATCGTGCGCCTTTCCAGTTCCAGCTTTTTGCTTTCAATGCTGGCGATAGAATCCAGGTAAGATTGATAACCTGCATTACTCAATGCCATCCAGTACATCATGTAGCGGGCATCATGAATGGTATAAAAAGGCTGAAATTCTACATGAATAGGGTTTATCATTTTTAAGCTTGCGGCTGTAAAATGGAGCGGCTCACCCGCTATGGGTTTTAATTCCGTAGCCAGTAAAGCAATGCTGTCTTCAATGATGATGGGTGCCAGGTTAATGGGCAGTTTTTTTCCGCTGGCAATATGACCCCACCTGCTATCGTCTGCCGTTAAACCCTTTAAATCCTCTGTGCCTGTTTTAGCGGCCAGTAAAACAGGGCCACGCATCACCGCAATATAGTTGGGCACATTGGGCATGTGTTCAATGCTGTTTTGCATGGGTAAACTCACTTTTACCACATCGCCTTTTTTCCAAAGCCGCTTAATACTGATGTAAGAGGAGGGATGATTATCAAATGCAAATGTTTTACCATTTACCGTAATTTTTAATGCACCGCTCTTTACCCAGGAAGGATAACGTATCATCATGGCAAAATTGGAGGAACCTTCTGTAATGGTTAACCGCGTGCTTTCTTCATAGGGAAACCGGGTTTGCTGTTTCACTTTAATGTGTTTTTTCGCCCAGTTTAATTCAGATGCCACAAAGAGATTCACATACAATGCATCGTTTTGATGTGTGTAAATAAACTGACTATACTTGCCATGGTTTTCCATGCCGCTTCCCACGCAGCACCACATTGCTTCATTGGGGGAGGAGTACACCCGGTAGTGCCGCGGTCGGGCCGGCGTAAAATATACATAGCCGCCGGTTTCAGGATGCTGTGTTGACAATATATGGTTGTACAAGGTGCGTTCATAATAGTCTGCATATTTAGCCAGCGGATTCACCCGGAAAAGATCTTCTGTAAGCTTTAGCATATTGTATGAGTTGCAGGATTCCGGCCCTTCCACATCATTTACAAAGTCAGTTGAGGCTGCAACACTTGGAAAAGATTCACGCCGGCTGTTGCCACCAAAAGCGAGGCTCCTGGTTTGCGTTACGGTTTGCCAGAAAAAATTGCCTGCTGTTTTATAAACACTGTCGTTTGCCAGTTCGCCAATTCGTTCAAAACCGATGGCTTTAGGCACTTGTGTATTGGCATGTTTATTATCAAGATTATCCTTACGGGAAGCCATCGCATCTAACAACATCCTGTGGGAAAATCTTTTGGCTGC
>DGQO01000056.1:7940-9537 GCA_002400445.1 Chitinophagaceae bacterium UBA4412 | reverse complement strand
ATTGGCCTTGAAGTATCCAGTAATTCCGTAATGAGTGCATTTATCCTTTTGCTGTTTCGGAGGATGATACCAAAAAGCTCTTTTGAATCATCATCATGTAAAATGGCAGGTTCCAACTGCTCAAGGGCAAGGTAAATATTGTTTACGGGGTTACGTACTTCATGTGCTAAGGTGCGTAAAAGCCGCTGCGCCGCACTTAATTTCTCGGTTTGCAGCGCTGCCTTTTCTGACTTTTTGAGAAAAGTAATATTGTGCATAATCCCCTGCAAATATTCATGTCCTTCACCGTCATATTCCCTGGATACCGTAAGCATACAGTTCACCCGTTCTTTATTTTTACAGATTAGTTCCAGTTCTTTATCTGTTACTACATCTTTTTGACTGAGCGCCTGTTCTACAAAAGCGACATCATCCTGGTTAATAAACAAATCCGTGAGGCGCATTTCCAGCAACTCCTCTCTTTCGTATTTAGTAAGATTGATGGAGCCTACATTTACATCCTGGAAGCGCAGAGATGGATCGGCAATAAATACCATGTCTTTAGACTTCTCAAAGAAGCTTCTGAATTTTTTCTCGTTAGCTTTAAGCGCTTTCAGGTATTCAGATCTTCCCAATGCATACCTGATACAACGTTCCAGTTTCTCCGGAGAGAGTTCCGATTTTACCAGGTAATCTACTGCTCCAGCCTCCATAGCCAGGATATCAATTTCCTGGTTTCCTTTACCCGTTAATAAAATCATGGGCTGCTCACAGGTATTACCCATGGCTTCCCTTATCAGATCAAGGCCGGTTTTGGCACCAAGCCTATAGTCAACAAAAAAAAGATCATGCTTGCCAGCACAAATTTTTTCTAACGCTTCTTTATAGCGNNTGGTGATGAAAAAGTCTTCTTCGTCATCGTCAATGATCAGTATGTGTAAATGCTTTCTATTGGGCATTGATGTTTTTCTTTTCAGGTGAACAGATGGCGCAGCCCAGCCTCCTTTTACATAGAGATTATCCTGGCGCCTTCAGCTCTATAAAAGTAACAGAATTTGCCGTCACTGGAGCGGTTTTGTTCTATAATAAGGGAAGGTTTTATTGGCATAGTTTTTTTGGTATGAACTGCAATAATTTAGCGTGAGATTGCAGACATAAAAAGCAAGGTATTTTAATTTCAAAACCAAGATTTCTTTACGCAGAACATCTTAAAACCTGATCAATAAGCGCTGATGCAAAATGAAGAATTAATCCTTAAAGAACTTGTGCAATTTGCTACCCTTGCCCATGCCGGGCAGCAACGGAAATTTGCCAACGAACCTTATATTGATCATGTAATGCGGGTAATGCAGCAATGCCGTTTGTATGATAAAAGCCTTGTACTTGCTGCCGGGGCGCTCTTGCATGATGTGCTGGAAGACACCAAAGTAACATCAGCAGAAATGCTGGATTTCCTGGAAAAATTGATGGGAGAAAAAGGAGAAGACGTTTATGCACTCGTGGTTGAACTTACGGATGTGTATACTAAAAAGGCTTATCCGAATTTGAACAAATCTGAGCGCAAGATTAGAGAACATGGCCGGCTGGCCAGTACTTCAGCTCAGGCCCACACCATTAA
>DGQO01000056.1:5773-7864 GCA_002400445.1 Chitinophagaceae bacterium UBA4412 | reverse complement strand
CTATCCCTTTACAAAAAGAAGAGAACTTTTAAAAGTACTCCTGAGCCCGAAGGCGGAAAAGTTTCTGGCAAAGAATTGAGATTTGTAGTGCAGAAGCATGCAGCCTCAAGACTGCATTATGATTTTCGCCTGGAAATGGACGGAGTGCTTAAAAGCTGGGCTGTACCCAAAGGACCATCCCTGAACCCCACAGATAAGCGCCTGGCCATGATGGTAGAAGATCATCCTTACGACTACCGAAATTTTGAAGGCATTATTCCCAAAGGGAACTATGGTGCCGGTACGGTGATGGTTTGGGACGAGGGCACCTACGAGCCTTTGGAAAAAAAAACTACGCTAAAAGAACAGCAAAAAGAAGTGATTAAAGAACTGAAATCCGGTTCTATAAAAATTTTAATGCATGGCAAAAAACTGAAAGGAGAATTTGCGCTCGTTAAAATAAAAAGCAAGGAAGATAACGCATGGCTGCTTATAAAACACCGGGATAAATATGCAAAGGAAACCGATGTGACTGCAAAAGATAAATCTGTGATCTCTGGCAAAACGCTGCAAAAAATTGCTACTAGCAGCAATAATATCTATGGTATTGCCAAAGAAGAGAAATCGGCAAACAAAAAAACAAGTGTAAAACCGGCACCTGCAAAAAAAATTGCCAGAAAAACCGCAGCCAAAAAGACTCCAACTAAAAAAAAAGGAACACCCTCAAACATTGAAGCCCTGGTAGCCAGGGGCAAAAAAGCGGCGATGCCTAAAAACATTTCGCCCATGCTGGCCACGCTTGTAGATAAACCCTTTGATGAGGTGGGCTGGCAATATGAAGTAAAATGGGACGGCTACAGGGCAATGGCTTTTATAAATAATGGAAAAGTAGATTTACTCTCCCGCAACAATAAATCTTTTAATGAAAAATTTTACCCGGTGCATGATGCACTTAACGGCTGGGAGCATAACGCAGTGTTAGATGGGGAAATAGCCGTGCTAAACGACAAAGGGCTTTCAGCTTTTGGGGCTTTGCAAAACTGGCGCAGCGAAGCTGATGGAGAATTGGTGTATTATGTATTTGATATTCTCTGGCTGAATGGTGTTGATCTCAAAGGACTATCCCTTGAAGACCGGAGGCAAATATTAAAAACTTATTTGCCGGCCGATGATGCCATTCGTTTTAGTGAGAACTTTGATACCAGCGCCACAGAATTTCTTGCCACCGCTGCAAAAATGAATATGGAAGGCATCATTGCAAAAAAGGCAGACAGCGTATATGAGCCTGGAGCACGCAGCCGCACATGGTTGAAAATTAAAGTGCATAAACGACACGAAGTTGTGATAGGAGGCTTTACACAAAACGAAGGCAGCGCCAAAACATTCAGCTCTTTATTAGTGGGCCTGTATGAAAATAAAAAACTGCAATACATTGGAAAAATAGGTACTGGCTTTAGCGATAAACAGCAGAAGGAAATGATGAAGGAAATGAAGCCACTCATTACTAAAAAAGTTCCCTTTACAGAAACGCCTGACGTAGACAAGCCATCCCGATTTAGACCAAACCCACCAAAGGCAAGTGTGACATGGCTGCAACCGAAACTCGTATGCGAAGTAAGCTATGCAGAGATCACATCGGATGGTGTAATGCGCCACCCGTCTTTTGAAGGAATGCGGGAAGATAAAAACGCTGCAGATGTAACACGGGAAATAGAAGTGCCTGTGCAGGACGCAAAACAAGCCATTAAAAAAACTGCGGCCGGCAAAACTAAAAATATGAAAACCGATGTAGCAAAAACCCCTGCGTACCTCAAACCAGTAACTGGCAAAGAACGGAAAACATTATTGAATCCGACCGAGGAAACACAGGTAAAAAAAATAAATGGCCACGAACTAAAGTTTACAAACCTTGGAAAAATTTATTGGCCAAAAGAAAAATACAGCAAGCGGGACATGCTCAATTATTACTACCAGGCAGCACCTTATCTTTTGCCCTATTTGAAGAATCGGCCGCAATCGATGAACCGCTTTCCTAATGGTATTGATGGTAAAAGTTTTTACCAAAAAGATGTGACGGGCAAAGTGCCGGATTGGATAGAACTGTCTCCATAT
>DGQO01000056.1:0-5733 GCA_002400445.1 Chitinophagaceae bacterium UBA4412 | reverse complement strand
TTTGAGCAGGTGATTCAAACAGCGCAGGTTACCAAAGATGTGCTGGATGATTTGGGCATTCTATCTTATCCAAAAACTTCAGGCTCTACAGGCATTCATGTGTATATCCCGCTGGGCGCTAAATACAGTTATGATGAGTGCCAGCTATTTGCAAAGATGGTGGCTACAAGAATTATGGAAATATTGCCAGACTTCACTACCACGGAGCGGATGATACGCAACAGGAAAGGAAAGATGTATATCGATTATTTGCAGAACAGGCCAAAGGCTACACTTGCAGCGCCTTATTCTCTGCGGCCAAAACCAGGCGCCTGCGTATCTATGCCATTACATTGGGAAGAAGTGAAGAAAGGATTGAAGATGCAGGATTTTACCATTAAGAATGCTATGGCCCGGATTAAGGAAGTTGGAGATATCTTTAAGCCGGTGCTGGGCAAAGGAGTTGATCTAAAAAAAATGCTCAGGAAGATTTCTGCCGAAAATAAATAAGAAAAAAGGCTGTTTGTACGATGCTCAAACAGCCTGAATATCATTCCCTAAAAAAATTACCTGTTGATTACATCCATGTCGTCCAGATCATAGTTCCCGGTACTCAGGGTTACATTAAACCCTTGCATGTAACTCAACATATCCTGCAAAGTGAGTGTGGTAATTTTGAATTTCTTAACTGGTAATTTGTCTGGCTTCATTGTGGTATTTTCTTGCCGGATACGATCTAGGGCATATACCGTTACGATGGTTTCTGCGCCTACGTAAAGGCGTATTGCTATGGCTTCCAGGCGGTCCCGGTTATATTCCAGGATATGTTCAGCACAAAAATCATCGAGGGTTTGATTGTTGGCCAGCTTCACAGAAAATGTTCCTTTTAAGTCCTCGTGGGTATAGTTAAGTTCCTGTTCCATATTGCACTTATTTTAAATTTCCAGGCCGTCATTTTTATGGTGAATGACGTCGTCCACATCTGCCACTACTTCAGTATCGGGCGATATCGTTTCTGGTTGTTCATGCACGACATCATCTGCATCAATGGGTTTATTTTCTGTGAGTTCCGGCAGTTCTGCGTGCAGGTCCTCATCATGCACCATCTCATCTGCATCCAAAGCTGTTTTGGGTACAGGTATTATTGTTGGATTATTTGCGTTGGCCGTTTGCTGCGCCGGAGGAGTTGTTTTCTGTTCCATAACTTATATTTTAAAGCATGAATAATCATGACCTGGGAAGTTCTTTTTCTTCCTCGTCTTCTACTGTGCCCGGCAAGTCATCCGTCCAGTCTTCCTCAGGAAGAATATCATCGTCGGCACCAAGATCTGTTTCTACAGCATTTAGTGCCGCCGCTTCTGCATCCGGATCATCTCCAAGATACTCCAACTCTTCACTGCTGATGGTATCTTCGTCAACCGTCATTCTATCTGTATCCAGTACATCATCTCCATCTGTGCTTGCAGAAAACTCCATGGTATCGTGTTTCAAATCTGACTTTTCGTCTTTTGGTGAAAGTTGATCTTTTTTCATATCCCGTTTTGAATTAAGTATTTAAAAGTATGCCAATTGAAGGTATTAATTTTTGAATTCTTACCAGGTTGTACCTTTCTATTCTCCCGGGGCTGCATTGTCTTTTAATCCTTCTTTATTTGCTGCAATCTCTGCTTCGGTGGGCTTAATTTCAAAGGGTGGAACTTCCTTCTTTTCCTCTTTCAAAATGTACACCGCATTTGAATGGGGTTGAATACCACTGCCTCGCCGCAGAGCGTAAACTTTCGTAAATTCTGCACCAAAATAAAGGATTACAGATGTGTAATAAACCCATAGTAAGAGAATCACTAACGAAGCCGCCGCACCATAGGCTGCACTTGTTTTACTGTTTCCAATAAAATAGCCAATCAGAAATTTGCCAGCCAGGAATAATACTGCGGTAAACATTGCACCCCGCCAGGAATCTTTCCAGGAAATCTTTGCATCCGGCAGCACCTTGTAAATCACCATAAAAAAGAAACTGATGATCACAAAAATGATGGTGATATTCAGCACATACATTAAATAGAATGTTCCATCAGAAAAAACCCGCATCAGTTGATCACTCAGCGCATCCATAATAGCATTGATGACTAAGGATACAATCATTAAAAAACCCAGGCTCACAATTAAAGAAAAAGAAATCAGCCGGTTTATAATCAATTTAAGCCAACCCTTTTTTGGCTTTGCCCTGATACTCCATATAAAATTGATGCTATCCTGCATCTCTGTGAACACACCCGTGGCCCCAAACAGCAGAACGACAATGCCTGTTATTGTTCCAAAAGTAGTATCATCCTGAAGCGCAGTACTTGCAATCATCTGCTGAATTTGCTCTGCCGCACTACTTCCAACAAGTTGTCGTAACTGGCCAAAGAGCCTTCCCTGCACCGCATCCTGACCATAAAAAGCGCCGGCAAAACTGATAATTAAAAATAACATTGGGGCGATAGAAAAAATAGTAAAATAAGATAACGAAGCACTCAACTTCATCACATTATCTTTTGCAAATTCTTCAACGGTTTGCTTGAGCAACCCTACATTATCCTTCATCCGGTTAAAGATCATCATACAGCGTGTAGTTTATCTGCTTAAAAATGCAAAAAGGATGCCTTGTGTGCATCCTCTCTGCAAAAATCGCCTGTTGCTTTTGCATTCCTAAAACGATTTCTATTCCAAAAAAACCAAGTTTATTTCATCATATCGAGTTGTTGCTTTGTCATATCCAGGTGGCTTTTAATTTTTGGCAGTGTATTCGTAAACCAGCCTTTAATATCTGCGTCCCCGGCATTATTGCTTCCATCCTGGTATTTATCTACACTCTTCTCATGACTATCTNNGCATCAGTATCCGTAAGTTTTTTGGCAGCTTCCACACCATCCTCTGTTGCGGCAGTTGGCACCGTGATCGATTTTTTAGCTGCTAAACCACTTAACTCATTAATCAGTGCATTATGATCGTCTTTCAGCATTTGAGCTAATTTTTTGATCTGTGAATTGGTAGACTTGTTCAGCGCTACATCTGCAAGGCCCACTTCATTTAAGCTTGATGCGGTAGCATCTACAACAAATTGCGCATCTTTTTCAGAGGCCTTGGTATCAAACTTATCATCATTCATTTTTTCTGCTACATCTTTACTGTCTTTAGTTGATGAATCAGAGCAAGCAAAAAACATTGTTGTGCTCATAAGCAGTGCTGCCAGGCCAATTTTAAAAGTATTTTTTTTCATACCCATTATTTTTAAAAGGTTAAAAGAATCTACCTCAACACTTACAATTTCGTGCCAGCAGATTTTCTANNCATTGGGCTTCTAGAATGGATATCCAATACCCAGGTTAAGTACCAGGTTATCCCTGCGCCATTGCCGGCTGGCGGGATCAAATTCTGAAAGGATCCATTCTGCGCCCGGCTGCAGGTAAGGCTTGCGTAGTGGGGTTGCAAGGTCTAGCCTGATGACCAACACACTGATATCCACTCTCACCCCAATGCCCGCATCTACAGCCAGATCGTTCAGGAATTTTTTTCCAAATTGCCCATCTGATCCATACAGGAAATCATTACGCATCCATACATTTCCGGTTTCTGCAAATACAGCCCCGTTTACAATACCAAATAATGGAAAGCGTAATTCACTTTGCAGTTCAAGTTTAATATCACCCCCAATTTGTGGATACGATACTTGCTGATCGGCTGTAGTGAGTACTCGCCCCGGACCTAGCTGTCTCGGTCGGAAACCTCTTAAACTATTGGCACCACCAATAATAAATTGTTTAGAAAAAGGTAAGTAAGCAGAGTTGCCATAAGGTAATCCCATTCCAATTTCGAAGCGGCTTACCCAGGAGGATTTCTCCGTAAGTTTACGGGTAAAACGCAAGTCTGCATCAAGCTTGGCGTACTGTGCAAAATAGGCTCCTGCAATTTTCTGTGAGAAAGGGGCATCTGCTTTCCTTATCAGCCCCGCAATATTGCCTGCTACATCTACACTACCATTAAAGTATAGAATATTCTTACTTTTCCTGGGATTTGTTCTCGTATTAAAATTGTAAAAAGTAGACGGAATTAATTCCGGGAGGTTAGCGTATTGCAAGGCCGGGTAACGGTTTACTTTCTCCAGGTATTCATCTGAAAAAGCAGTGGCGTTATTATACATAATGCTCACCGGGGACAGCGTATGTTCTATATTGGATTTCACTTTCCAGTTTAAATCATATTGGAAGCGAAAGAGGTTTTTCGTGTATAACAATTGACGCCGCATCCACTCATATCCCAGGGTAAACTTTGTATAAGGGGGAAAATAATTATTCTCCTTTATTTTAAAGAATGTCACAAAACGTGGAATTAATAAAGAAGCTTCACCGCCCAGCCGCCAGTTATTATTTTTCTTGAGACTGTCGTTAATGGATAATTCAAAAGCGCCGTATCCTTTGATATTAAATTGCTCTGCACCCCTGAAGAAATTCCTGTTTTTCCAATTTACATTTAACTGCGATCCCGTAAAAGAATTAGACTTTGTGAAGCCGCCAATTTCAGCCGAGAGAGTTTTCTTTTTCATGGGTGTGAGATAGTAAAACACATCCATGTGGTTTGGGCTCACCGTGTCTGTGGAAGGTTCATAGCGACTCTTTACAAATTTGAAAGCACCCAGGTTTATAAAACGGTTGAGCGTTTGATTATGCCGGCGTAAGTTGTATAAATCACCTACTTTATAATTGAAAGGATCTACCAGTGTAGAAGCTTTGAAAGCTTTAACGGTATCTCTAATGAAAACGCCTTCATACATTTCTAACCCCGTTTTGGCGGTATCTGGCGGCGGTTCCAGCAAAGTATAATTTGGAAACAGCATGATGCTATTAATCCGCTGAGCAGTACGGGCAAGCAACGGCGTTTCGTTTTTGATGCTGAAAATAATGGAAGCTTTGTAATTTCCTTTTGTGGTATCTACATAAGCCTTTATATAATCCGGGCTAAAATAATAGTAGCCCCTGTTCTTTAATACCAAATCAATATTGCGGGTTTCGGCCTTAATGTCTTCCAGGTCAAATTGCTTGCTTACTTCTACATACTCATTTCGCTTACGTTGGTTTACACGCATAATGGCCTTACTCAGCTTTGATGAATCGAGCGACCAGGCAACGCTATCTATAATGTAAGGACGGGTGAGCTTTACAGTGTAATCTGCTTTCAAGCGGTAACCTTTAATAGAAGAACTGCCAGATACTACAGAGCGGAAATAACCCCGGTTCTCTAACCAGGCAGTCATGTTTTCTGCATTAGCTTCCAGGTCTACAGAAGAACCTAGTACCGGCGGTTCGCCCAGGCGGTTTCGCAGCCAGTTGCGAAATCCCTTTTCTTTTTTACCCTTTCCTATGCCATACCAAAAGCCCAGCTTGTAAGGATAGCCGAGTATCATTTTATTCTTCCTGGGAAATGTAATGCCTGCGAGGGATTTCTTTACCGGGCGGGTTTTTACCGGGTTATCTGCCGTCTTATTTACCGTAACCGTAGCACCATTGTACAAGTGATCTCCCTGCGGGATATGCTTTCTTATGGCGCATGATGATATGCCCAGGGAAGCGATTAAAGTGATGATATATAATTTCTTCAACATTATTTTTTGCGTGAACGGTTAAAGATTTCTTTAAACTTATCATAGCTCATAGAGAAAGAAAACGCAACGCCGGTTTCTATAAAGTAACCATCCATTACCGCCTCATAAGCATT
>DGQO01000201.1 GCA_002400445.1 Chitinophagaceae bacterium UBA4412 | reverse complement strand
ACACCCAAGGATGGCCCAAGTGCAGGTGTTACCATGATGACGGCCCTGGCAAGCGCATTTACCGGCAGGAAAATAAAGCCTTACCTGGCGATGACCGGGGAGATTACATTACGTGGGCAAGTGCTGCCTGTGGGCGGAATCAAAGAAAAGGTACTGGCTGCCAAGCGTAGTGGCATAAAAGAAATCATTATGTGCTGGCAGAATGAAAAAGATGTGAGCGAAATTAATCCGGCGTATATCAAAGGCATTAAATTTCATTACGTGAAAACAATGCTGCAAGTGCTGGAACTGGCTTTAACTTAAAATAAAACCGTTTAACATTATTTTATACAAGGCCCGTAAACTAAAGCGTAACTTATAACGTACTTAGTTTGTTCAACTGATTTCATGTTGGTTGTTTTAAGGGTTAAAAAAAATCCCCCTGATTCCTCAGGGGGATTTTTGTAGACATCATCCTATTTTTTCGCAATGTAGGTAACGGTTGCTGCCTCCCCGGGTGCATCCACACTATTGCGGCTTTCTGGATTTCATTCACATGTAGAATTTATTCCTTTCATGATGAGATTTCTGAAATTTTCTCAATTACTAATGAATATATTTATTTGTTCCTTTTGCTACAAACCAAATTGGAATTGCGCTTGTATCTAAAGTTTAGGTATATTGGGATCGTTCAAGCATCATCTCTAATGAAGGTTTTTTTTCGTTTATTACTTGTCATCTTTTTAGGTTTCTTCAACGCTCAAAATGCTAAGGCCTGGGGCCCGGAGGGACACGCCATTGTAGGGAAACTAGCTATGCAATTTGTCAAAGATGATGTACGGAAAAACGTACTGGCTATCCTGGGCAAAGTGCCTATCGACACTGCCGCAAATTGGATGGACATCATGAAGTCTAATACTGATTATGATTTTATGAGAACCTGGCACTACATAGATTTCCCTATAGAAAAAAACTACAGCCCAAATAATGAAGAAAATATTGTGAACCGGCTGGCTTTAACGTTCAATGAACTTAAACACAAAAACACGCTTTGTGAAGCCCAGATTCAGACTGATCTGTATATTATTTTGCATTTGATAGGAGATCTGCATATGCCCTTACATACCGGCTACGATGATGACCTGGGGGGAAATAAAGTAATGGTGCAATATGATACGTTGAAAAATCATAACCTACACAGATTTTGGGACGAAGATATTATCAGGCTTAATGAACTGACATACGAGAACGTTCTGAACTTCCATAACTCTTGGCCAGTACTAGATACAATAGGCACTATCGATTTTTTAAAATGGATGCAGGAGAGCAGAAGCCTGCTTCCACAGGTTTACGATTTCCCAGGTTTTATATTAGATGACAATTATTTTAAAAAGAGTAAGTTGATCGTACAACGGCAACTTATATTGGCTGGAATGCGCTTAGCTGCTGTGTTAAACAAGTTGTTTTATTCTGCAACTGCAGATGTAGATTTTACATCCGCTTCTAAAAAGTACAAAAATGGTATTGACATCAGTGAAGTTAAAAACAATCTTGGAAAAGAAGTGACTGTTTGCTCTAAGGTCTATAGCCTTAGATCAACAGAAAAAATAACTCAAATAAACCTGGGAGATAAATTCCCTAACAACCTGCTCACTATGATCATATTTGGTGGCAACTATGCAAAATTTAAATCAAATCCCGCTGAATTGTTTGCTAATAAAAACATTTGCGTAACGGGCAAAATAGAAGAATACAAAGGGAAATTGCAGATCATAGTCGAGAATCCGGGCGACATCAAAATTCTTTAAATTGAGGTCCTTTGATAATAATTTCAACCTAATATTAAATCATAATGCAAGGGATGTAAGCTGGCTGTAAGCCATGCAGCAGCGACAAAGGCATTTAAAAATCCCCCTCGATTTCTCAGGGGGATTTTTTTAGATATCATCATATTTTTCCCGTCGCTTTTCCACCCAGTCTATTTCTTTTGCAGTAGTAAATGCCTGCAATATGCCCACAAGAAAAATAAGCGCAACACTGCCCACAAGCAGGAAAATATTATAGCTGTAATAATCCCCGATATTCCTGGATCCGGTTTTAAAGAAAGTGTATAAATCAAATCCGTAAGCCAGTCCCCAGCAAAGCAGCGCAACGCTAAAAATAAAATAAGAAACATACCTCGCCGCCGCAGAAGGATGCGTAAGCGTGCGCTTAAAAAAGATAATAAATACCGTTAAGAAGAGAAGCGCCGGCACAGAAATAATCAGCAGCACATACAACATTACAAACCAGGGAATGGCATCTAGAATCTGGAATAAATATTTAAAACCCAGCAGCAGAAGAATAAGTACGAATACAAATGCAAGCAGGGTAAGAAAAAGGTTTATGCCCAGTTGAATATATTTATCAAATCGGTTTTGCATCAGCTAAAGTAACTCAGGTTTGTTTTAGGAGAAATTTGCAATAGCGTATCATACATAAGTTTTACTGTATTTTCTATATCGTCCCTGTGCAGCATTTCTACCGTAGTGTGCATGTAACGCAGCGGAATAGAAATAAGCACAGAAGGGCAACCATCATTGGCATAAGCGAAAGACTCCGTATCAGTTCCCGTGCTGCGGCTCACGGTGCGCAGTTGAACAGGAATTTTAGACTTGGTGGCTACACCCTGAACCAGTTGGAGCAATTTGTTATGAACAGCCGGGCCATAGCATAAAGAAGGACCCTTGCCGCAAGTGCAATCTCCTTCCACAATCTTATTAATCATTGGTGTGGAGCTATCATGTGTTACATCGGTGATGATGGCCACATCCGGCTTGATACGCCGGGCAATCATTTCGGCCCCCCTCAGTCCTATCTCTTCCTGCACGGCATTTACAATGTATAAACCAAAAGGTAATTTTTGTTTTCTTTCCTTTAGTAACCTTGCCACTTCGGCAATCATAAAACCGCCGATACGATTGTCAAATGCACGGGCAATCATAAAGCCATTTGCCAGTTCTTCAAAACCATCTTCATAAGTAGCCACAGCGCCCACGTGTATGCCAAGGTCTTCCACTTGCTTTTTATTAGAAGCGCCACAGTCTAAAAACAGGTTGTCTACTTTAGGATTCGTTTCTTTACTATCGCCACTGTTAATTCGGGTATGAATGGCCGGCCAGCCGAATACGGCTTTTACAATTCCTTTTTTACCATGAATGTTTACCCGCATACTTGGCGCAATCTGGTGATCTACTCCACCATTTCTTTTCAGGTAAAGCAATCCTTCAGGGGTTATATAATTTACAAACCAACTGATCTCATCGGCATGTGCTTCTATCACCACTTTAAAACTTGCTTTTGGGTTTATTACACCCACGGCTGTGCCATAAGGATCCGTAAAAAACTCATCTACATAAGGCTCCAGGTATTTCATCCATAACTTTTGGCCACTGCTTTCAAAACCCGTGGGCGAAGCATTGTTTACATATTCTTTTAAAAATTTGTAGGAATCCGGTGTGAGTAGGTTTTGTTTAGATGTTGCTTTTGCCATACGTTATATTTTCTTTTTGCAAAAATACCGAAATAAGGTGGTGGCATCCGAATCAAAAATAACTGGCTACCCAGCTTGCGCTTGCAGAAAAAAGCATTAATCCGTCCACACCAAAATAGTAAAACACATATCCCCGTGGTCGCTGGCTTAAAAGAAATACCCAGCCGGTAAGTAACCCGGTGATGATAAAAGCAATCAACTGCGCATCGTAGGAGAAACTGGATCGGAACCAAAGACCAAATGCGATATAAATAAAAAAACTGGCCACCATAATGAGGCTGAGTGCACGGGCAGGTGTATCCGTGGCCAGGGTATGGAGGCCGTGCATCCTGTCTATATGCGCATCCCGCTTGTCAAATATGGCGCATAGCATTCCTACAAAGAAAAACCGGGTTACAAATAGTACGATTACAGCCAGGTTGCCAGCGGCAGGCAGATCCTTTGCAGGAATTAAGACGGTAACAAAAGCCCAGGTAAAAGCCAGCAGGGCCGTTTTAAAAATCCCTGCTTTGCGTAGGGATATGGCCCAGGCAAAAGGCCATAACGGCAGCGAATACATTACCGTGAGCACCGCAGCCGGCACCACATAATAAGTTGACTTTGGATCCAGGTAAATACAATAAAGTGTAGCCAGGGAAGAAAATAGCGCCAGCACGATATAAGAAACATTTCTCCGGAAAAAAGCAATTAAATTTTTTGGACGGGAGAAAGAATATTTACTGAGTAACCAATAAAAATTGTAACTGCAAATGGTGGAAAAGAAAACAAGGAAATAAGTAACCCGGGCTGGCACTATGTTTAGCAGCACAAAGGTTTGATAGCACATGGCTACCGCACAAAAAGAAATGAAGATAGAATGGGAAAGAATGAATTTGACCCAGCGCATTAGCGGCAGTTAAAATAAATGGGATCCCCTGTAGTGAAAACGTTGCTCTTGTTGCCAGCAAAATCTTTTACATACACATCAAAATAAAGGGTATCCGTGTGCAACCCACCACCCGGAAGAGATTTACACTCCAGAACTGTGGCAATATTTACGGTTACTTCTGCTTTAAAGTTGCTTTTGCCTGCTGCCTGCAGGTCGGGAAAGTAAAGAGAATCAGACTTGCCGGTAAGTTTATTTTTCAAGTACACAAACGCAGTATCGGAACCTGGTTTAAAACCGATATCGCCTTCCTTGTCGGTGATATCAAAAGTAATATCCGGAATCACGCTGCCAATATCCGTGCTGGTAGCATTGGGGTTCACATTTTTAAACGTAATCTGCGGTGCAGTAGTAAAATTGTCCTTTTTGCAGGAAACAAAAAACAACCCTATGGCAATAAAAATGATGAAGCTTTTCATAATGTAATAAATGTACTCAAAAATAAGAAACCCGGCCCATATAAGCTACCACAGCCATTGCGACATATTGAGGTAATTTGTTCAACTTTGCCGCATGATTGAAATTACTGCAAAAGAACTGGAGAAAAAGATTTTTGAAGTGAATGCAACTTCTTTTAACAGTCTTGCCCTGGACATTTTCTATTTCCAGTTTACCCACAATCTGTTGTACCAATCCTTTTGCCGGCAACTCGGCCGTACACCTGCAGGAGTAGATCACATTGAGCATATTCCTTTTTTACCCATCTCATTCTTTAAAACGCATGAAATAAAAACAACAGATTTCCAGCCGCAGCAGGTTTTTGAAAGCAGCAGAACTACCGGCTCTATTTCAAGCAGGCATCTCATAAAGTCCACAGCATTATATGTGCACAGTTTTCAGAAATGCTTCCGGCAATTTTATCCGCAGGATTATCTCGTGCTGGGCTTGCTACCCTCCTACCTGGAGCGGGAAAACTCCAGTCTTGTTTTTATGGCAGATGATCTGATTCGACATTCAAAACACAGCAATAGCGGTTTTTTTCTGCACAATCACCAGGAACTGGCAGCCACCTTATACCACAGTGAAAAGGAAGGTACCCCGACCCTGCTCATTGGTGTAACGTATGCCTTGCTGGATTTTTTTGAGCAATATCCAATGCTGCTACAGCACACGATTGTAATGGAAACAGGTGGGATGAAAGGAAGAAAAAAAGAAATAACCCGCCCGGAGGTGCACCGGCTACTCAAGGCAGCTACTGGCCTGCCAGCCATTCATGCAGAATATGGAATGACCGAATTACTTTCCCAGGCTTATGCAAAAAGTGAGGGAATATTTGAAACGCCCGCCTGGATGAAAATTCTCATCCGTTCACAAGACGATCCGCTGGAAGTGCATGCTGCGGCTTTACATGGAGCCATATACAATGGCGGCATGAATGTAATAGACCTGGCAAACCTTTACAGTTGCGCTTTTATAGCCACAGATGATGCAGGCAAATTATATACTGATGGAAAATTTGAAATTTTAGGCAGGCTGGATAATAGTGATATGCGGGGCTGTAGCCTCATGTATTTATAACATACCGTAAGAGAGCTGGCGTTTGCTGGCTAAATATTTTTCCCGGATGATCTGGCTCATCGGCTTATCATACAATTTACTTTCAACCCATGAAATGAGATCGAGATAGGCGAAGGCCCTCGTTTCAAAACGGCTTTTTTCGTACTGCTTAATGGAATGCAGAAATTTTTCCAACTCAGGTTTTAAACTCTGGCGGGGCACATGGAATGACTTCCGTAAAAATTTAAACATCTCCTCTTCTATTACCGTAAGATTTTTCATCTTGGCCATAAACCGGTACACCGATTTAATGAGGTGATCAATAATATCAGCATTCCCCATTTCATAATGCGCCATCAGGTGCAGCACCCTGGCATAACATTGCAGGTCACTCCGCAAATCCACATGGTCATTGATGATCTTGCGGAGATAGTCTACGCATTTTTCAAAATTTCCGGCACCAAAATGCAGCGTCGCAATTTTATAATTGAACACAAGGATGCGATGCCGATCGAGGTAGAGGCTATATTCTGACAGGTTTTCCTCTATACTCGGTACAAGTTGTAAGCCTTCGGCAAAATTGCCCACACTCATCAGCAGGTTAAGCTTTGCGCTGTTTTTATACACAAATGTTTGAATGCGACTATTGTCGTTAGAATTGGCAGTATCCAACGCAGCAAACTTTTCGAAAGACTTTAAAGTGAGCGCAAGTTTTTTGTAATTGCGCAAATCGAAATGTGCATTCATCAGGTTGTGCATGCCTTTAATATAATGACTTGGTTCAATGCCAATCATCTGTGGTTGTTGTGTAAACAAGTCAACCCACTTTTGGGTATAACGGTAATACATCAAAAAATCCTGGCGAATAAAGGCATACCAGCAATAGCTCTGGTAAAAATACAGCCGGTTGTAAAACCCTGTTTGTTCATGAGCATCTGCCGGCAGGTGTTCGAAAAAATATTTTTTAATGTGGCACTCATCTGCCTCGTCTCGGGCATGGCCATGTTGTACGTACCAGCTATACAACTTCAAAGCAAGGTTACTTAAAAGAGTGATCTTACTGCGACGATCATTTACCTGCGTGGCCTCATCTGTAAGTATTTCTGCCCGGTCCTGCATACTGCGGGTGATGTGCAGGGTCTCAATTTTTTTCTCCAGGGAAATCACTTGCACCAGGAAGCTATCCTGGTTAAAAGCGATGGCGGTTTCTTTGGTTTTC
>DGQO01000204.1 GCA_002400445.1 Chitinophagaceae bacterium UBA4412 | reverse complement strand
CATTTCCTTATACCATTTTCCGCAGTGCCTGGCGCAGCTTCAGGGTGGCAGCGCTTGCCGCAAAAGAAGGCATAGATCTGTACCACGGCCTTAGCCAGGAATTGCCCTATGGCATACAGAGCAAAGCATTTAAATCGGTAGTAACAATTCATGATTTAATTTTTGAAAGATATCCCCATCAATACAACCCGATAGATGTGCGCATCTACCGCAAAAAATTTAAACACGCATGCCGGGTGGCTGATACTGTAATTGCTATAAGTGAGCAAACAAAGCAAGACCTGGTAGATTACTACAAAGTGCCGGCAGAAAAAATTACGGTGTGTTACCAGTCTTGCAATCCTGCTTACTTTATAACGGTGGAAGAAAGCGAAAAAGAAAAAGTCCGTAAACTTTATTCATTACCCAATCAATATTTCTTAAGCGTAGGTTCCATCATCGAAAGGAAAAACTTACTCAGCATTTGCAGCGCCATGCTACAGTTGAAAGACCTGCCTATACCACTCGTAGTCATTGGCAACGGTGGCGCTTACCTGCAAAAAGTGAAAACCTTTGTACGGGAACATAACCTCGATGCCCGGGTTATATTCCTGAGTGAAACCGAAACGGCACGCAACGAAGAAGGTTTTAAAAACTCTGCTCACTTTCCGGCGATCTATCAAATGGCCACCGCATTTATTTATCCTTCCATCTATGAAGGCTTTGGCATCCCGGTATTGGAAGCATTGGCCAGCCGCACGCCTGTAATTACCTCCAATGTTTCCTGCCTGCCTGAAGCTGGAGGCAATGCCTCAATGTATATTGCACCGTACGATGTACAGGATCTTGCCGATAAAATGCGCAACCTTGCCGGCAACGCTGCATTGGCAAACAGCATGAGAGAAAAAGGCTGGCTGNNATTTAGTAGAATGATGTACCAGGACGATATCAATGCAGCCGTAACCACTTTACAAAAAGGGGGCACCATTCTCTATCCCACTGACACGGTATGGGGCATTGGCTGTGATGCACGCAATGCAGATGCTGTGGCAAAAATTTATGCCATCAAAAAAAGAAACGAATCGAAAAGTATGATCATTTTGCTGGCAGATGAAGCAGCGCTTCTGCATTATACAAATGATCCGGCACCTGTTGTTTTTGATTTTATAAAAGGCGTGCACAAGCCTACCACCATTATATATGATGATGCTAAAAACTTACCGCCAAACCTGATAAACCAGGATGGCAGCATCGGCATTCGCATTGTAAAAGATGAATTTTGTAAAGCGTTGATCCGGGCTTTTGGTGGCCCTATCGTAAGCACTTCTTCTAATATATCAGGCTATCCTGCACCGGCATTTTTTGAAGACATAGCCCTTGAAATAAAAAGCGGTGTTGACTATATCGTGCAACACCGCCGGGATGATTTAACGCCCGCAGAACCAAGTACCGTAATTAAAGTGAGTAAAGACGGCACTGTGCTTGTACTCAGACGCTGATTAAAAAATATTGAAGCCAATACCCAGTTGGATATTCTGATTCTTCCATTTATCCTGGTTGTCTATATCATTGATATTACTTAGCCCTACTCCATAGCGGCCGTAGATTTTGAATTTTGCAATATTCACTTGCAAGCCACCCACAAGGCTAAAGTCGCCATTGGAAAAAGCTTGCTTTCCATTAATGAGCAGGTTCTTCGTTTTGTCTAAAAGTATTCCGTACTGTGGCCCAAGTTGCAGGGTCACAAAAGGATTGGGCTTAAAGTTGAGCAGGATGGGAATTTTGAGGTATTGAAGGTTTACATTATCAATGTTATTCAGGTTATAAATACTACTGAAGTTGCTGCTGGTATCAATATTCACCTGGCTAAAGAGTACTTCCGGCTGGATGGCAAACTTATTACCCAGGCCTATTTGAGCATAAGCACCCAGGTGATAGCCATAACTGAATTCGTCTTTAAAAGACTTACCCTCTAACTTATGCATGTCAGCACCGGCTTTTATACCTAAATGTAAACCCTGGGAGAATGCTGCAGAGATGCCAAAGCAAAACGCAAGGCCCAGAAAAAGAATTTTATATTTCATAGCTTTTAAAATTTTCAATTTCATTTCAAGATATATGCCAATACATTAAGGATGAATACCCTTTGCAGGCCTTAACAAAACATTCTTATACAGGTTTATCCAAACTAATTTGAAAACAAAGTGGTGGGGCAGATGAAAACCCCTACCTTTGCGCCGGCTTTTTAAGCCAGGGATTACATGACGTGCACAGTTGCTGTTTAAAAAATGTGCTTTTTTCTACACGACGATTTTCACTTTCTCCAACAGCCGAACGCATAACATGTGACCATCAAATAACAATATTTGAGACCACATGGGCAATGCGACATTGCCATCGGCGGGTCTATTACAAAAAAAAGAACAAGATTACAATGAATGCATTTGAAGCATTAGGCCTCAACGATACACTCGTGCAGGCAGTTACAGACCTGGGTTTTACAGAACCCACTCCTATCCAGGTACAGGCCATTCCTGTACTCATCAGNNGCATTTGGTTTGCCATTGATACAACTCGTAAGTGCACAGGATAAATATCCGCAGGCATTAATCGTATGCCCCACAAGGGAACTCTGCCTGCAGATAACCAATGACCTGGTTACTTATTGCAAACACAGCAAGGGCATTCATGCCGAGCCCGTTTATGGCGGCGCATCTATCATGATGCAAATTCGCAACCTGAAGAAAGGTGTGCAAATCGTAGTAGCCACACCCGGCCGCCTCATCGACCTTATTGAAAGAAAAGCGATAGACCTCCAAAAAGTAAAGTACGTAGTGCTGGATGAAGCAGATGAAATGCTGAACATGGGCTTTAGAGATGATATTGATTTTGTATTGAAAAATACCGTGAACCGGGAAAGCATCTGGCTCTTTAGCGCCACTATGCCACCAGAAGTGAGAGCGATAGCTAAGAACTTTATGGATTCGCCCAAAGAAGTTACCGTGGGTAAGAAGAACAGCGGAAACGTAAATATTGATCATCAATTTTATGTTTCGCCTGCCCAATCCCGTTACGAAACCCTCAAGCGCCTCATTGATTTTAATCCGGGTATGTACGCAATTATTTTTACCCGTACCAAGGCAGATGCACAGGACATCAGCGAGCGCTTATCTAAATCAGGTTACGAAATTGAAGCCCTGCATGGCGATCTTACGCAGCAGCAAAGAGATCGTGTGATGGGCCGCTTTCGCAGCAAATCTTTACAGTTACTCATTGCTACCGATGTAGCCGCAAGAGGTATTGATGTGGATGGCATAACCCATGTAATCAACTACGAACTGCCAGATGACATGGAAGTGTA
>DGQO01000197.1:10984-12291 GCA_002400445.1 Chitinophagaceae bacterium UBA4412 | reverse complement strand
CGGATATTAATTTTATGCCAGATCACATTTTCAATGCCGCCATCTTCAGCAGTTTCCAGCAGCAAGGGCATGAGCACATTGCTAATGGCCTGCGAGGCGGTGCGGGCAAAGCCGCTGGGAATATTAGGCACGCAATAATGGATAACGTCGTATTTTTTAAATACGGGTTGCTGGTGTGTAGTCACTTTGCTGGTTTCAAAGCATCCGCCATGGTCAATGCTTACATCTACAATCACAGCGCCCGGGCGCATTACGCTTACCATTTCATCGGATACAACAATGGGAGCTCTGGCACCTACACCGCTGAGCGCACCTACCGCTACGTCGCAGGTTTTGAGCTGCTTTCCTAATATCTTGGGTTCTATCACAGATGTCCACATGCGTACACCAATATTGTTTTGCAGGCGCTTGAGCCGGTAAATGCTGTTATCGAAAACTTTCACACTGGCTCCCATAGCAAGTGCGGTTCTTGCGGCATACTCACCTACGATGCCGGCACCAATGATAATTACTTTTGTGGGCGGTATTCCACTGATGCCGCCTACCAGCACGCCGCGGCCATTATTGGCACTGCCCAGGTACTGNNCCGGCATCTTTTAAATTTTCAAAGCTGAGGGCAGTTATTTTTTTATGCATCATTTTTTCCAGGATCTCCCGCTTCATAATGGGCAGGTGAATGGGTGAAATGATATATTGGTTGAGCTGCAGGCATTCACAATCCGCCTCACTTACCGGTGCACTTTTTACGATGATCTCGCTTTCAAATACTGCTTTTTTATCATAGAGAATTTTTGCGCCAGCTTCACTGTAGTCATTGTCGCTGTAATTAGCGCCTGCGCCAGCCTTGCTTTCTACATTTACGGAATGGCCGTTTGCCACAATTACGCCAACAGCCTCTGGTGTGAGGGCAATCCGGTTTTCATGAAAGGAANNCTACGGGGTTTCACATCCAGGGTTTCTTCCATTGTTTCGTAAGCAAAAGATGGAGAAACAAAGGGTTTTGATGTGGCCATAAAATAGATGTATTGGTGGAGGTGCGGGAATGGTTATTGTACAAATTACAATTTTATTTGCAGCTTTCGTTGATTATGACCGGCCAGGCTCAAATAGCAATGTACCGTTTCCCGGGGCAGCAGCTCTGCTGCAATTTCGGGCCATTCTACCAGGCAAATACTTCCGGAATAGTAACAGTCTTCAACGCCCGCCTGCAGTGCTTCTTCACTGTTTTTAAGCCGGTAAAGATCCAGGTGATATAGCTTGCTCCCTTTGCTTGTTTCATATTGATTAATGATAGAAAAAGTGGGACT
>DGQO01000197.1:0-10974 GCA_002400445.1 Chitinophagaceae bacterium UBA4412 | reverse complement strand
GCCTGGTCAATATTTTCCAGCCCGAATTTTGAATCCATGATGCAAAGATATTTTCAAGTTTTATAAGAACTGCAGTAGCAGTTTGAGATAATTTTGTGGTATGGAAAACATTGACTGGAAGGTAGAAGGCATGACCTGCGCCAATTGTGCACTGAGCATAACGAAGTACCTGGGAAAAGAGGGCGCAAAAGACGTAAAAGTAAANNCACACGATGGTCACGATCATGAGGAAGGTGGAGACTGGCCGGGTTTTTTAGATAGCAATAAAAAGCGGCTGCTGTTTTGCCTGCCCTTTACGCTCGTGCTCATGCTGCATATGCTCGATCGATGGGTGCACATTCACTGGCTGATGAATCCCTGGGTACAGTTGGCTTTATGTATTCCGGTATTCCTGGTGGGTATGTGGTATTTCGGACGAAGTGCTATTAAGAGCCTGGCAAGTGCTGTGCCCAACATGAATGTGCTCGTGGCCTTAGGCGCCCTAGCAGCCTTTGTGTACAGTCTTACCGGAGCGCTCATGGGAAGAGGGCACGAATATTTGTTTTTTGAAACATCAGCTTCCATTATCACGCTGGTGCTGCTTGGTAATTATATGGAAGATACTTCCATCCAAAGCACGCAAAGGGCAGTGAAATCACTGGCCAAATCTCAAAAGGTAATGGCCAATATGATTGCCTTTGACGATGAACACAAGGAGCAGGTATTCCATGTGGAAAATACCGCCTTAAAAACGGGAGATCTTATCCTGATCAAAAATGGAGAGCAGGTACCCATTGATTGTAAAATATTGTGGGGAGAAGGAGAGGTGAATGAATCTATCATTACTGGCGAAAGTTCACCAGTAAGCAAGGAGAAAAAGGACAATCTTATTGGTGGAAGTGTATTAGAAAGTGGCCTGGTAAAAGCGCAGGTAACCGCTACCGGCAATGATACCGTGCTTTCTGGAATCCTGCGCATGGTGCAGAATGCGCAGGGCGAAAAACCACCAATGCAAAAAATGGCAGATAAGATCAGTGCCATTTTTGTGCCGCTGGTTATAGGTATAGCTGTGGTCACATTTTTTGGCAATTATTTTTTTGGCCATCATGCGGCAGGCGAATCGTTAATGCGCTCTATTGCCGTATTGGTTATTTCCTGCCCTTGTGCCATGGGCCTGGCCACTCCTGCAGCTATTGCAGTGGGTATGGGACGTGCAGCCAAAACAGGGATTTTGTTTCGCAATGCTTCCAGCCTGGAAACTTTTAAATCTATAAAGCAGGTAGTCTTCGACAAAACCGGCACACTTACCACCGGCCACTTCAGCATTACGGGCCATAAAGCTTATGTGGACGAAGACTACTTTAAGCAGATTGTGTATTCCCTGGAAAAATTCTCTAACCATCCCATTGGTAAAGGCATAGCCAGGGAGTGGAAAACAGATAAAATTACCATATGGAAAAAAGTGGAAGAAATGCGTGGTATCGGTATGCAGGCTACGGATGCGCAAGGCAATATCTATGAAGCTGGTTCTTACAAAATTTTACAAAATGCGCCCGCAGAAAGCGAAGCTTTGCACAATATCTACGTTACTAAAAACAATGAACTACTTGGTTGGATTGATTTAGGAGATGAGATAAGGCAGGAAGCTATTGGTGTGATTCAGTGGTTTAAAAAGAATAATGTAAAAACAATTTTGCTCAGTGGCGATCGGCAGGAAAAATGTGATGTTGTAGCCCGGCTACTCGGCCTGGATGAAGTAATTGCCGAGCAAACACCGGAGCAGAAACTACAAGTCATTGCTAAACTATCGGAAACCATGCCTACGGCTATGGTAGGAGATGGTATTAACGATGCGCCGGCTCTGGCCAAGGCCACGCTGGGTATAAGTCTTAGCGATGCTACCCAAATTGCCATGCAAAGTTCAGATGTGATCCTGATGGGGCATGGCATCAAAAATTTGCCACAGGCCCTGGGCTTGGGTAAGCACACCTATATAACTATTAAGCAAAATTTGTTCTGGGCATTTTTCTATAACATTATTGCCATCCCGGTGGCGGCTTTCGGCTTTCTTACGCCCACTTTTGGCGCCCTGGTAATGGGACTGAGTGATGTGGTACTGGCCATTAACTCAGTGCGGCTATTTGTAAAAAAGGTTATTTAACTTCAGCAGAAAAGGAGTTTTTCTTTGGCGGATATTCATGCCATACTTGACCAATACTGGGGGTTCAAAACTTTTCGTGCACTGCAGGAAGAAATCATTTATGCCGTGCTTGAAAAGAAAGATGTGCTCGCCCTGTTGCCCACCGGCGGCGGCAAATCTGTCTGCTTCCAGGTGCCGGCCCTGGCCATGGACGGCCTTTGCATTGTTGTCAGTCCGCTCATTGCTCTTATCAAAGACCAGGTGTACCAGCTTGCTAAAAGAGATATTCCTGCACTGGCAGTATACTCCGGTATGGGCTATCATGAAGTAAAAAAAACTTTGCAGAATGCAGCCTTTGGCAATTACAAATTTTTGTACCTGAGCCCGGAACGACTGGAAACAAAGCTGTTCCTGGAATTTCTTCCGGCAATAAAACCTTGTTTAATTGCGGTAGATGAAGCCCATTGCGTCTCTCAATGGGGTTACGATTTCCGGCCACCTTACCTGCGCATTGCAGCCTTGAGAGCAGAATTACCCGGTGTGCCCATGATTGCACTCACTGCCTCGGCCACCCCCGAAGTGCAGGAAGACATCTGTGCCAAATTATCTTTTGGAAAAACAGCGCTGCGTTTTCAGCAATCGTTTGACCGGCCGAATTTATCCTACAGTGTTTTTTCGCCACCGGCAAAGGAAATTAAGTTGCGTCATATTTTAACGAGCGTGCCCGGCAGCGCCATTGTTTATTGCAATAGCCGAAAGCATACACAGCAAGTAGCAGGGTTATTAAAACTAAATGGCATCGATGCAGACTTTTATCATGCAGGTTTGCAAGCGGAAGAGCGGAGTACTAAACAAGATAACTGGATTAAAAACCGAACGAGGGTTATGGTGTGTACAAACGCTTTCGGGATGGGTATTGATAAATCAGATGTGAGATTGGTAGTGCACTATGATATTCCGGATTGCCTTGAAAATTATTACCAGGAAGCCGGGCGAGCTGGCAGAGATGGTAGAAAAGCCTATGCGGTCCTGCTTTACCAGCCACACGAAGTAGACAGCCTGAGGGGAATGCTCAATATCCGGTATCCTACGGCTGCACAACTCCAACATCTTTATACTGCAGTCATGAATCACCTGCAGGTAGCTGCAGGTGTGGGCGAGGGGCGAAGTTTTGATTTTGATCTTGCCGTATTTGCACAGCACTTTAAACTCAATGTATTGGAAGCTACTTATGGTATACAGGCGCTTGCTCAGCAGGATATTCTGAGTTTTAATGAAGTTTTTTACCGGGCTTCCACTGCTGTATTTATTGCAGAAAAAGAGCAACTGCTGCAGTTTGAGCAGGTTCATTCCGGGTTAGAACCCATCGTAAAAGCGCTGCTGCGCAGTTATGAAGGTATTTTCGACTTTCCGGTACACATCTATGAAGGCCTGCTGGCAAAATTTTTAAGAGTGCCAAAAGCAGAGGTTGTACTCAAATTAAAAGAGTTGCATAAATACCACATCATAGATTACCAGCCGGCCACAGAAAAGCCGCAAATCTACCTGAACAGAAACCGTATGTACCTGGATGCATTTAAGATAGACGCCGTGAGTATTGCGCTGCGCAAACAGAAGCAGGCAAAACGAATAGATGCCATCGAAGCCTATGCATCGGGCATAACCGAATGTCGCAGCCGGTTTCTTTCTCTTTATTTTGGTGCCGAATCTTTGAAGCAATGTGGCATTTGTGATAATTGCCTGCGCCATGCGGAAAGTGCGCTGAGCACGGAAGCCTTTGAGCAACTGCATCAGCAAATTCTACAACATACGGCTGCGGGAGCTATCACTATCAATAGCCTGCTCAAACTGCTAAAGCCTGCAAAAGAAAATCATATCTGGGAAGCCATTCATTTCCTGGAAACAGAAAACAAAATAGTGCATGAAGATATTGGGGTTATCCGCCTGAAATAGGGTTTAACGCCTGTTTTGATAAGGTATGGGCAAAAAAAAAGGGACCAAGATAGAAATCTAGTCCCGCTTTAAAATCCAATATCCTATGAAAAACCAAGTCAAATATAATGTGGAAATTACTAACGGCCAAAGTTTTTGAAAGTTTTGTGTAGCTATTTTACTACAAGCTGTAGAATTTTATAATGCTATAGGCTAACTTAAGGAATTAATTCGTTGAATATAAATGCCGTAAGTATATTTTATTATTTGCAGTGATGTGCATAACTTATTTCAAAACCAGCTCGTTTTACTCCCCTTTCGTCTGCCCGTTATCCCTAGAGCGCCCAAAAGCGACCGAACAATAGTATTGCCGGCAGTGCGGGCAATGCTTTTTACCACGGAGTTATTGGCTACTTTCTCAAAGGTGGACGGCTCTTCCTTTACCGTTTTAGGGACTGGCTTTGTTTCCTCTGCCAATTCTGCTGCAGTATTTAATTTTTCCGTAAGAATCTCATAGGCGCTCCTGCTGTCTACATCTTGCTGGTATTTAGCCACAAGGCGGCTTTTATTGTTGATGGAAGCTATCTCCGCAGGGGTCAGAATATCCATGCGGCTTTTGGGAGAGCAAAGCATCACATGTGCAAGCGGCGTGGGAATACCTTTTTCATTGAGCATGGTGATCAAGGCTTCTCCAATACCGAGTTGGGTAATGAGGTCATCGGTTTTATAAAACTTTGTTTCGGGGTAGTTGTCAGCGGTTTGTTTAATCACTTTTCTGTCGGCGGCAGTAAAAGCACGCAGGGCATGTTGCACTTTAAGCCCAAGTTGTGCAAGCACCGGAGCAGGTACATCCATCGGGTTTTGCGTGCAAAAGAAAATGCCAATGCCTTTAGACCGGATCAATTTTACGACGGTTTCAATCTGCTTCAGCAGTTCTGCGCTTGCTTCCTGGAAAATGAGATGTGCTTCATCTATAAACATTACCAGTTTAGGCTTATCCATGTCTCCTTCTTCGGGACTGCTGGCATACAGTTCTGCCAGCATCTGCAGCATGAAAGTGGAAAATAATTTTGGTTTATCCTGCAAGTCGGTCACCCTCAAGATGCTGATCATACCCCGGCCATCCTCACTCATGCGCATCAGATCGTCAACCTCAAAACTTCTTTCCCCGAAAAATAAATCGGCGCCCTGTTGTTGTAATTCTATCACTTTACGCAAAATAGTACCTGTAGATGTGGTAGATATTTTACCATATAGTTTTTCGATATCACCCTTCCCCTCATCGCCTATATATTGCAGCACTTTCACAAAATCCTGCAGGTTAAGCAATGGCATTTTGTTATCGTCACAGTATTTAAAAATCAAGGCTACAACGCCACCCTGTGTATCATTCAATCCAAGGATCTTGCTTAGCAATACCGGCCCAAATTCACTCACAGTTGCCCTTAAACGTACGCCTTCTCTGCCCGTAAGGGAGAGTAATTCCACAGGATAAGCCGTGGGCTCGTAAGTGAGTTGCAATTTTTGATAGCGCTCTGTAAGTTTATCGTTTACGGTACCTGCAGCCGCAATCCCACTCAGGTCGCCCTTTACATCCATAAGCAGCACGGGAATACTTGCATCGCTTAATAACTCACTGATGGTTTGCAATGTTTTTGTCTTTCCTGTACCCGTAGCACCTGCTATCAATCCATGCCGGTTTAGCGTACGCAAGGGTAACAGGATCGGAGCTTCTGCAATCACTTCACCGTCTAACATTGCGGCGCCCAGTTGCACACTATCGCCTTTAAAACTGTAGCCTTTTTTCATTTCATCAATAAAAACCTGTTTGTCTGCCATTTCATTTTATTTTGAAGTAATGATTAAAAGTAAAATATAAAGATGATTAAAAGGCATGTACTGTAATTTTACAAAAGATGAAAAAGTTGCTTGTTCTTTCCTGCTTTTTTTTGTTGGGCGTTTTGCTCACAGGATTCGTGTTTCGCCAGGAGAAAATTCGTACCAAAGCAGCGTTGGGTAAGCAATTGTTTAGCGAAAACTTTCTATCAAAAGATTCCAGTGTGAGTTGTGCCAGTTGCCATAAGCCTGAATTTGCTTTCGCAGATACAGTGGCATTCAGCACGGGGATTTATGGAATGCAGGCCAGTAGAAATACACCTTCGGTGCTCAATATGAAAAACCGGCCTTATTATTTCTGGGACGGCCGGGCAGGCTCCTTGCATGAGCAAGCACTAATGCCCATAGAAAACCCAAATGAAATGGGCCTTCCGGTGGCAGATGCAGTAGCAAGGTTGAACCATTCGCCGGAATACATGAAATTATTTAAAAAGATATTTGGCGAAAAACCCAATGCAAAAAACCTTGGCCTTGCGCTGGCAGCCTTTGAGCAAACCTTAGAAACCGTAAACAGTCGCTTTGATGACTGGAGCAATAACCTGGCAGACTTAACAGACCAGGAGGAAAGGGGAAGGCAATTGTTTGTGGGAGATAAAGCAAAATGCTTTGACTGCCACTCTATGGAAGATTTTACGAACGATGATTTTAAAAATATAGGTTTATACAATGGCGGTTCGCTTGCAGATGCGGGGCTTTACAACATCACTAAAAAAGATACTGACAAAGGGAAATTTAAAACGCCGGGGTTAAGAAATGTAGCCGTTACAGCGCCGTATATGCATGATGGCAGGTTCAATACTTTAGAGCAGGTAGTGTCTTACTACAACACTCCATTTATGTTTGTAGATGACCCTGTTAATATGGATTTAGCGCTGCTTAAACCGCTGGGGCTCACGGTTCAGGAGAAAAAGGACCTGGTTGCTTTTTTGAAAACGCTCACAGATAAAGCCTATCTCAAAAACTAAGGTTAACAAAAAATTAGGCACTATCTTAGCAGGACCTCTGGGTGATTAATTTTATTTGTAATAAAACTCGTAAACATGGAAGGAACTAAACCAAAAGTTTTGCTCTGCGAAGATGATACCAATCTGGGCATGGTACTTAAGAATTATCTGGAATTGAATGACTATGATGTAATCCTGGAAAGAGATGGCCGCCTTGGCCTCGCTGCGTTTCAGCGGGAGAAATTTGACATCTGTCTCCTGGATGTGATGATGCCCAATATGGATGGCTTTACTGTAGCTGAAGAAATCCGGGATATTAATCCTGATGTGCCCTTGTTTTTCTTAAGTGCAAAAACAATGAAGGATGATATTATACAGGGATACAAGCTGGGGGCCGATGATTATATCACCAAGCCTTTTGACAGTGAAGTATTGTTGCATAAAATCAAAGCCATTCTTAAGCGCAATGAAGAATCGCATAAAGAGGAGGCCAATGCAGAATTTGACCTGGCTTCTTACCACTTTAATCCCCGCCTGCGGGAGCTTACAGTGAATGGTAAAACCCAAACACTTTCTCCAAAAGAAAATGAATTGCTCAAAATGCTGAGCGAGTATAAAAATGATTTGTTGCCACGTGAAGCGGCCCTGAAGAAAATTTGGGGAAGCGATACCTACTTTAATGGCCGCAGTATGGATGTGTATATTGCTAAGCTGCGCAAGTATTTAAAAGAAGATCCTAAACTGGAAATCGTGAATATTCATGGTAACGGTTTCAGGCTGGTAGAAAGTGAGTAACCTAATTTAACTTGATAAAAGTAAATGGCGGAGCATATCGTTCCGCCATTTTTATGTAATAGTTTTTTAAAATTTAGAGATTATTGCCAAAAAGGTTTGGCTGACCTTTTCCTGCTTGCATGTCTCTTCCTAAATGCGCATAAGCCTTTGCCGTTACCTCCCTGCCACGGGCAGTTCGCTGTAAAAAACCTTGCTGGATAAGGAAGGGTTCATATACCTCTTCAAGGGTTCCGGTTTCTTCACCTACAGCCGTTGCAATTGTTGTAATGCCCACTGGCCCGCCTTTAAACTTATCAATGATGGTAGAAAGAATTTTGTTATCCATTTCGTCCAAACCGTACGCATCTACATTCAACGCTTTTAAAGCGTGTTCTGTAATGTTCATATCTATAACGCCATTGCCTATCACTTGTGCAAAATCCCGAACTCTGCGCAATAACCCATTGGCAATACGGGGTGTGCCACGGCTGCGTCCGGCTATTTCTGTGGCAGCATCNNCTGGTAATTTTAGTGTTCAGGATTTTTGCGCTGCGCAAAAGGATATTTTTCAGCGTGGCAGCATCATAATATTCCAGGCGAGACTTTATACCAAAACGAGAGAGCAAGGGTGCTGTAAGTAAACCACTGCGGGTGGTAGCTCCGATAAGCGTAAACGGGTTGATATTGATTTGTACAGTACGGGCACTTGGCCCGCTATCAATCATAATGTCCAGCCGGAAATCTTCCATGGCCGCATATAAATATTCTTCTACCACGGTGCTTAACCGGTGAATTTCATCAATGAAAAGCACATCGTGCGGTTCAAGGTTTGTGAGCAAACCCGCCAGGTCACCCGGTTTTTCTATCACTGGTCCGCTCGTTTCTTTAATCTGCACACCCAGTTCATTGGCCACAATACGGCTAAGGGTAGTTTTACCCAGGCCAGGCGGGCCATGAAATAAAATGTGATCCAGTGCCTCACCTCGCAGTTTAGCCGCTTTAATAAAAATGCGAAGGTTATCAATCGTTTTAGGCTGTCCCGCAAAATCATCAATTTCCCGGGGCCGGATATTGTTTTCAAATTCCTTCTCGGCAGCGCTCAGGCGGCTTCCGTCACTATTNNAAGCCGCTGCGGTACGGCAGTTTCAAACCTTTTACCACATCATTTGGCCACTCTTACTAATGGTTTAGGCCATGGCGGCCGGGCAGAATAGATTTGTTTCATACATGATTAATAAAATATCAAGATACTGGTGGTGCCAGATTATCGGCTGGTCTCTCAATATTGCTGTGAGCATCTTTTTCGTGAGTACCTTTGGCCAGCCCGATCCCTATTATTTTCTAAGTCTGTTTCTTACCTGCCTGGTGGGCTTGCTCATTACACATGTAATGCGCTACAATATCCACCTGCTCAAACTGCTGCAAAAACCTGTACAAACGCAGATTTTTTACCTGATTGCGCTTACGGTGATTTTTGCCATCTGCTTCGGGGTAGTTACAGAAGCTATAGATTACCTTATTGGTTACAACCCGGAGAGGGCGGAGAAATACAGCAAATTGCAACGTTTGTTTTTCAGTTGTTTCAATGCCATGTGGCTGCTCATTGTATGGAACATGATTTATTATATTTACCATTACGTAGAGCGCACACGTAAGCAGGAACTTGATACGATACGCCTGGAATCGCTGGTAAAAACCCTGGAGTTAAATACTATAAAATCTCACATTAATCCACACTTTATCTTTAATGCACTCAATAGTATCCGGGCACTGGTAGATGAAAACCCTGAGCGGGCTCGCACTGCCATTACAGAATTGAGCAATATTTTGCGTAGCAGTATGCATGCAGAAAAAATGGAAACAGTACCCTTACAGCAAGAACTGGATATTGTAAAAGATTATTTAGCCCTGGAGCATATGCGTTTTGAAGAAAGATTGCGCATAGAGATGGATATTGATCCCGATACTTTGAACCAGCCGGTGCCGCCAATGATGTTGCAGACCCTGGTAGAAAATGCCATTAAGCATGGCATCAGTAAGCAAGTGAAAGGTGGTATGATCAGGATTATTTCTGCGTTTAAGGATGACCATCATGAACTCATCGTGCAAAATTCTGGTATACTCAACGGCCAGGCCGAAGCAGAAATTGGGGGATTTGGCATTAGCAGCACACAAGACAGGCTTAAGCTTCTTTACCAGGGTAAGGCCAGCTTTTTCATAAGGGATGTGGGAAATGGTATTGTAGAGTCAAAAGTTACGATGCCCGTGGCATCCATTTTATAAAATACATTTCACAAAACCATGTACAAAGCCATTATTATTGATGACGAACGGCTCGCCAGGAATGAACTTAAAAAATTATTGAGTGAATTTCCACAAATCGAAGTGATAGGCGAAGCTGCAAATGCTGCAGAGGGAATTGAAAAGATTGAAAGTCTCTCGCCCGATCTTATATTTTTAGACATTCAAATGCCGGGCAAAACCGGCTTTGATATGCTCATGGAATTAGAGCGGGCTCCGCATGTAATTTTTACCACGGCTTATGATGAGTTTGCTCTTAAAGCTTTTGAAGTAAATGCCCTGGACTACCTGATGAAACCGGTGGAACCAAAACGCCTGGCAGACGCCTTGCATAAAATGCAACAGGCCGAAGAAAAAGAACTGGCAGCGCTAAATCAAAATGGTCGTGGCTTGCTGGGAGAAAATGACCAGGTATTTGTAAAAGATGGTGAACGCTGCTGGTTTGTAAAATTGGCAGAAGTGCGGCTCTTTGAAAGTGTAGGCAATTACGCTAAAGTATTCTTTGGAACCAATAAGCCACTCATTCTTAAATCACTGAATGCCCTGGAAGACCGGCTTGATGAAAGAATATTTTTCCGGGCAAATCGTAAGCATATTATCAACATGCGCATGATTGAAAAAGTAGAACCTTATTTTAACGGAGGTCTGCTCCTCGACTTAAAAGGTGGTGAGAAAATTGAAGTGAGCCGCAGACAGGCCGTGAAGTTTAAGGAAATGATGAGCTTGTAAGTTACGTTAGCTGTATCTCTGTAATTGCTCATAAGTTCTATATGAAACAAACTGTTCTTTATCTTTTTCTACTCCTGCAGGCAGGCCGATCCTTTGCACAGGATATAGATAAAATCATTACACCGCAAAAGGTGCTGGCCATTGAGCAGGTACTTGCCGCAGATTCTCTTATGGGCCGTAAGCCCCTCACTCCTGGTATAGAAAAAGCTGCAGACTATATTGCTGCTGGTTTTAAGAAAGCGGATTTGAATTTTTTTGATACCGCACATAGCTACCGGC
>DGQO01000130.1 GCA_002400445.1 Chitinophagaceae bacterium UBA4412 | reverse complement strand
GAGGTGAATGAATTTCTCGGCTTTCTCTTTTTCAAGTGTACGGTCAATGAGGTTTTGTTCTACACCACAGAGTTCGGGAAATTCTGCCAGCAACACTTTACCACCGAGTGCTACGAGAAGGTCAGCACAATATCCCACAGAGGGATTGGCAGAGATACCGCTGAAACCATCGCTGCCACCGCATTTAACGCCGAGCGTGAGTTTGCTCAGCGGCGCTGGCTGCCGGTTAAGTTTATTAGCTTCTATTAACCCCACAAAAGTTTTTTGAATAGCTTCGCTAATGAGTCGCTCTTCACTTTGAGATTGCTGTTGTTCAAAAATGAATAAGGGTTTTGCAAAACGGGGATTACGTTCTTTTAAATCATTTAGAAAATCTGCAGTCTGCAAATTCTGACAGCCAAGACTTAATACGGTAACCCCGGCAACATTCGCATGATCTGCATAAGCCGCAAGTAATTTGCCCAAAATAGCTGCATCCTGCCTGATGCCTCCACAGCCACCCTGGTGATTAAGAAACTTGATACCATCTATGTTTTTAAATGTGCGGTTCTGCTGCATTGGCTTTGGCTCAAAAGAAATATTTTCAATGCTTTCTCCGCTGTTGTATGCGCTGGCAAGTTGATGCACAAAGTGCCGGTATTTTTGGGTAACGCCATAACCCAGTTCTGTGTAAAGCGCATCTTTAATGACGTCAAGGTTTCGGTTTTCGCAAAACACGAGAGGAATAAACAACCAGTAATTGGCAGTGCCCACTTTTCCATCTGCACGATGATAACCGTTGAAACTGGCATGTTGAAAACGGCTGGTATCTGGAGCGTGCCAGTGCTGTGGTACATGCCGGTAATAAAATTTTTCTGAAGCGTGCTTTAGATTTTTAGTTGTCATCCGGCTGCCGGCCTGCACATTTTCCTGCATCTTGCCCACAAGTACGCCATACATGGTTACTTCATCGCCGGTATGCATATCGGTGATATAGAGTTTGTGCTTGGCAGGAATATCTGCTGGCAAAACAATTTCCTTTCCTGCATAAGAAATAGAAGTACCGGCAGGCAAATCCTGCAAGGCTACAAGTACATTATCTGATGGGTGAATATGAAGAAATTTATTTTTCATAAACTACATTTTGATGTTGAGCTACAGCCTGCCGCATAGCCGCCATTGCACCCTCGTTTTGTAAAACAGTTACCCAATTTTTTACGGTAGTAGCAAACTGTGGAAGTGCGGTAAGATCAGCTTGCCAGATGGCCTCATCGGAAAGGATGGTATCCACTGCATGTGCAGCATCATCAGCCTGCCAGGCCGCTGCATACTTAGCAGCGTTTTCATCCATGATACTGAAGCCTGCAGCAGTTTCACTCTGGTACTCTTCTTCACCCACCTTGCTGCAGCGCATATAAAAAATATGTGCGGCCAATCCGAGTGTCATTAGCGGAGAAGCAGTACCAAAGCGGCTTACAGACTTGCTGATGGTTTCCATATTACGCATAAACATCTTGGATGAATATTGCAAAGTTATGCTGTGCCAATGATGCTGCAGGAAAGGATTGCTGTATCTGTCTAAAACATTTTCCGAGAACGTTATCGCTTCATCTTTAGAAATATCATCACTGATGAGAGTGGGCACAATGGCATTTTTCATCAAGGATGTGATGAAATCTGAAAACGTTGGATTTGCCATTGCATCTTTAACGGTATCAAAGCCGGCGAGTATAGCAAGGCCACAGGTGAATGTATGTGAGCCATTTAACAGCCGCAATTTTAATTCTCTGAACTTATCAATATTCGGTGCTATAATTACTCCACTTCCCGGAGTAGCAAACGAAAGTATGTCATGTACCTTTTGCGCATCGGATTGTATTGCCCAGAGAACATAACACTCACTCATGATGGTGAGCGCATCTTCAAAGCCAAGCTTTGATTCCACTTCCTTTTGCTCCTGTGCACTCAACTTGCCGGGCACGATCCGATCTACAAGAGAATTGCAAAACTTGTTTGCATTTTCAAGCCAGTCAATAAAGGCTACTTCCAGGCCATTTTGATGGGCTAGTTCGAGGAGGATGCCCAGTAATTTATCGGCATTATCGGGTATCAATTCTGTGGGTACAATCACCATCCCTTTATCTGCATCACCATGAAAAGTTTTAAAACGCTTGTATAAAAAAGCAAGCAACTTTCCAGGAAAAGATTGTGGTGGCGAAGCATGCACATTATCTTTTGTGAGAGTGATACCCATTTCCGTTGTATTGGAAATGATCAATTCCATTTCAGGATTTTCTGCGCAGGCCATAATTTCATCCCACTCCTGTGTGGCTGTGAGCACCCTGCTTATGGAAGACACCACTTGCTCTGAAGATATTTTTTCTCCCTGTTGCAGGCCACGAATACACACGGTATAAAGCCCGTTTTGGTGATCAAATGCTGTGGTGTTACCATGGCTGGTGGACTTAACTACAACGATGCGGCCATTGAACCTGCCTTGCATATTTGCCTGGTGAATGACAAGATCCGTAAGGCCACGCAGCAGCACGCCCGTTCCAAACTGCAAAACTTTTTCAGGTAGTTGCAGCAGGGCGGCTGTGGGAAGTTGAAGCCCGGCTGTACTTTTTATTTCGGATAAATTCGAAGCGTTTAATTGCATCTTTAAATCAGTTTAATGGGTTCCAGTTTTTACCAAAAACCCAGTGAGCATCGATGTCTTTAGCATGTGGTGATCCGGTAGCTGTTGATAAATTATTTTTAAACCAGGCATAGTCTCCACCCTGGCGATTGCAGTTGTAGTAATAAATACGGCGGCCCCATTTTACGGGTGTAGCAGTGGGTACCAGGAAAATATCTTTGTCTGCCATTTCCTTTGCAAAATGACAATTGATCAAATAAAATTGTGCCTCCCTGTGATAGCGGCCAAGGTTGAAATTTTCGATGCCTTTAAAAGAACAGTTTACCAAAACGGTTTTTGCATCGGGGGATCCGCTGCCATCATGCCAAATGGCTGCATCACCACTATGGGTGATAAAAATGCAGCCTTCTGCATATGCCCATCCTCTTGGGCAA
>DGQO01000237.1:5857-6532 GCA_002400445.1 Chitinophagaceae bacterium UBA4412 | reverse complement strand
AAGGCCGTGCTCACCAAAGAGAAAGCCGTTATCGCCCATGTACACCAGCATGGTATTTTCTTTGAGGCCGTTATCTTCCACCCACTTTAAAACCTGCTGCACGCTTTCATCTACAGCCTGCAATGTTTCCAGGTAAAGCTGGTAAAATTCATCAAAAGGAATCTGCCCGTCATACATGTGATCCACCCCGTGCCAGCTATAACGCTGTGCCCGTACCCATTTGGGAATATCTTTATAATTAACTGGGGTAGACGGCGCTGTTACTTTGCCAAAAACTTTGCTGCTGTCTGTTGCCGTGAGGTACATAGATTCCGGCGAAACAATGGGCAGGTCTTTGTATTTTCCCTTGTGTCGTGGTGCGGGCATAAACTCTGCATGCACACCTTTGTGGGAAAGGTAGAGGCAAAAAGGTTTTTCTTTTACATCATCCATCCAGTGCAAGGCTCTTTTGGTGAGCTCATCGGTAATGTACACGTCTGCACCAGTTTTTTCCCGCTTGCCATTTACGTTGAGGGTATTATTAAAATATTGGCCCTGTCCTTCAAAACTTATCCATTCGTCAAAACCGGGTTGTGGCTTATCACCGGTGTTTCCCATGTGCCATTTGCCCATGAAAGCAGTTTTGTATCCTTGCTTTTGTAAGTATTGCGGAAAGAATTTAAGGTTGGTAGGCAG
>DGQO01000237.1:5513-5672 GCA_002400445.1 Chitinophagaceae bacterium UBA4412 | reverse complement strand
TGGCAATATTGATAAGTGCATTAAGGCTGGGAAATCCCCCACGATGCAGCAAAAAAAGGGGCTGAATGCAACAGGTAACGCAATTGCGCAATGGGTGTTGTGGATACTTAAGGAGATGCGGCAAAAGTGTACCGGCGATAAATGCCGGTATGCCGATCG
>DGQO01000237.1:3876-5408 GCA_002400445.1 Chitinophagaceae bacterium UBA4412 | reverse complement strand
GCTGTAATGATAATCAGCGCCTGCAAAGCCGGCGGCAGCAATGGCTTCAGGATCTTTATCGCCTTTGAGGTACTGTACAGATGCCTGCGGATCGGCAAGCAAAATCTGCTGACATAATTCCGCATCAAAACTGATGTAGGCAATCATTTTCTGTGCTTTTAATGCATGCACCATCGCTACAACTTTTGTGGCAATGGATTGCGTGCGCTCGCCCGGAGTGGTTGGTTTTATTTCGAGTACCAGCCGGGTATGCGTATTATTTTCCAGCCCTGCTAGAAGGTAGCTGCGCAGCGTGGGCAATGGCTCTCCATTGGATAACGGTATCTGTGCGAGTGCCTGGTAAGTCTTGTCTTCAATATTAAGGGAATGATAAGTGGCGTCATGATTTATGATGAGGCTATCATCTGCCGTCATGCGTACATCGAACTCGGAACCGGTGCAACCCAGGCGGATAGCTTCTTTGAGCGAGGCAATAGAATTCTGTGGCAGATTGTTTTTTTTCCATGCACCCCGGTGTGCTACTACAGGATTGGGTGCAAATGAAATTTGACTTTGCATGCTACTGTTTTTTGATGAACTGCAACCGATGAGCATTGCAAGAAGAAAGCTGTAACAGAACGCAGAAGTAGAATGGTGCATAACTAAAAAGATGATGGGCTAAGGTAAAACATTTAAGAGGGTATTGCTGCAAATGAAAACGGGACTTTTTCTTACTGTTGCACTTTTGAGTACGCCGCAGCAGAGAAAAAATCCCGTTTTTAAAAGCGCTTGTCGCTATTTAAAATTTGATCAAATACGAGTTACATTTTTTTCCAGTTTACGCTGGCCGTTTTTACATCTCTTGAATTGCCGCCCAGCATGATTTGAAACTCACCTGGCTCCCAATCATATTTAAGATCGTAGTTATAAAATTTTAGATCAGCGGTGGTAATGCTGAAACTTACTTTTTTAGATTCGCCTGCCTTGATGAACACTTTTTGAAATCCTTTGAGTTCTTTTACGGGGCGGGTTACAGAACCCACTACATCCCTGATGTAGAGTTGCACAACTTCCTTACCATCTACAGCACTATTGTTTGTAACGGTAACGGAAGCCGTAAGGGTTTGATTTCCTTTGAGGCTGTTATTGCTGAGGGCGATATCGCTATAACTGAAATTGCTATAGCTAAGGCCATAACCAAAAGGGTAAACCGGGTCGTTGCTTACATCCAAATAGTTGCTCCTGAATTTCTGGAACCATTTACCGTCTGCCAGCGGGCGTCCTGTATTTTTATGGTTATAGGCCATGGGTACCTGCCCTACATTCTGCGGAAAAGTCATGGTGAGTTTTCCGGAAGGATTCACATCACCGAAAAGTACATCGGCAATGGCATAGCCAGCTTCGGTGCCACCAAACCATACATTCAATATTGCGGGCACGTGATCATTTTCCCATGTTAAAGACAATGGCCGCCCGGTGAAAAGCACCAGTACTACCGGCTTACCGGTTTTGAGCAATTCTTTCAAAAGCTGTTGTTGCAGTTCGGGTATATT